>NZ_JBGCCS010000019.1:0-149275 GCF_041262645.1 Streptacidiphilus sp. EB129 | reverse complement strand
CACGCTGTTGAGTTCTCAAGGAGCGGACGCTTCCTTCGAGACCGTTTCACCGGCCCCTCCGGGCGCTTCCTTCGTTGTTAAGCTTAGCAGATCCGTTTCTCCTGGTCCAACCAGTCGATTTCGTTTCCGGCAAAGCTCCGGGCGAATTCCTCCGCCTTCGTCGGGAAGCTTATCAGGCTTTCCGACCCCGTTTTCACGGGCACCCTTCGACGCATATCGGGACAGCATCCACCCGGCATTTCTGCCTGGAGTTCCGCTGGGATTCGACGCTCTCGAAAGGCGAGAAGTCAGAGACTACCCGCCGCCTCACGGCCTGTCCAGCCGGAGGCAACCGTTCTAACCTACTCGGCCTAGTCGGCCCGGTCAACGGTTCTGCTCGGTGGGTTTTCGAGCTGTTCGAGCTCGATGCCCGGCGCGGCCAGGACGACGTCTCCGGCCAGGTGCACCAGGCCCTCGTCACCGGTCTCCAGGTCGGCGACCCGGTAGCGCTCGACCTGGAGGGGGCCACTGTCAGTGGGGTGTGTTTCGATCCCCTCAAGAGTCCAGCCCTGGTCCAGGGTGCGCGGTGCGAGGACCGGATCGGTGAAGGCGACGACGCGGACACGCGTGGAAGCGCCCTCCGTGAGGCGCAGCAGCCGGGCGGTCGCGATCAGGAACGACGGAGAACGGCCGGCGAACGTGTGCGCCCGGTCGTTGCCCTCGCGGGCCTGCAGTCCCTCGGGATCGTCCCGGTGACTGCGGACCCAGGTGAGCCCGTCCAGTGCGCCACCGCGGATCAGCCAGCCGGCCGCGCGGAGTTCCAGGCGCAGCGGGCGGGCGAGTGAGTCGAGGGTGAGGTCGACGGAGCCGTCGGGGGTTCCGTCCGGGGTGAATGTCTGAGCCGTGTAGCGCCAGCCGGAGGGCCCGGGGGCGCAGCTGAAGCGTTCCTCACCGAGAGGGGTGTGGTCATGGGTGTCGTAGAACGAGTAGCGACC
This sequence comes from Streptacidiphilus sp. EB129, assembly GCF_041262645.1. Taxonomy (NCBI): domain Bacteria; kingdom Bacillati; phylum Actinomycetota; class Actinomycetes; order Kitasatosporales; family Streptomycetaceae; genus Streptacidiphilus; species Streptacidiphilus sp. EB129. The sequence continues at coordinate 148,301 of NZ_JBGCCS010000019.1, read as the reverse complement.
GCTGGGCATGGTCCGACTGTAGACGGCCGAGTGACCGGCACCTTTCGGCGCCGGCCACTCGGACGGCATCGGTTCACCGATGCCCTGCTGTGCCGCTCAGTAGCGGTACTGCTCCGGCTTGTACGGGCCCTCGACCGGCACGCCGATGTAGGCGGCCTGGTCGTCGCTGAGGACGGTGAGCTTCACGCCCAGCGCGTCCAGGTGCAGGCGGGCGACCTTCTCGTCCAGGTGCTTCGGCAGGACGTACACGCCGACCGGGTACTCCTCGGTCTTGGTGAACAGCTCGATCTGCGCGATGGTCTGGTTCGCGAAGGAGTTCGACATCACGAAGGAGGGGTGGCCGGTCGCGTTGCCGAGGTTCAGCAGGCGGCCCTCGGACAGCAGGATGATGGTGTGGCCGTCGGCGAAGCGCCACTCGTGGACCTGCGGCTTGACCTCGGTCCTGACGATGCCGGGGAGCTTGCCCAGCCCGGCGATGTCGATCTCGTTGTCGAAGTGGCCGATGTTGCCGACGATGGCCTGGTGCTTCATCTTCTCCATGTGGCTCGCAAGGATGATGTCCTTGTTGCCGGTGGTGGTGATGAAGATGTCGGCGATGCCGACCACGTCCTCCAGGGTGGTGACCTGGTAGCCGTCCATCGCCGCCTGCAGGGCGCAGATCGGGTCGATCTCGGTGACGATGACGCGGGCGCCCTGGCCGCGCAGCGACTCGGCGCAGCCCTTGCCGACGTCGCCGTAGCCGCAGACCACCGCGACCTTGCCGCCGATCAGGACGTCGGTGGCGCGGTTGATGCCGTCGATCAGCGAGTGGCGGCAGCCGTACTTGTTGTCGAACTTGGACTTGGTGACCGCGTCGTTGACGTTGATGGCCGGGAACAGCAGGGAGCCGTCGCGGTGCATCTCGTACAGGCGGTGCACGCCGGTGGTGGTCTCCTCGGTGACGCCCTTGATCGCGGCGGCGGCCTCGGTCCACTTGCGCGGGGAGTCCTTCAGGGTGCGGTTGAGCAGCTCCAGGATGAGCCGGAACTCGTCGTTGTCGGCGGTCGAGGGGTCCGGCGCGGCGCCGGCCTTCTCGTACTCCACGCCCTTGTGGATCAGCAGCGTGGCGTCGCCGCCGTCGTCGAGGATCATGTTCGGGCCGACCTCGCCGGGCCAGGTGAGCGCCTGCTCGGTGCACCACCAGTACTCCGCCAGCGTCTCCCCCTTCCAGGCGAAGACGGGGACGCCCTGCGGGTTCTCCGGGGTGCCCTCGGGGCCCACGGCGATGGCCGCGGCGGCGTGGTCCTGGGTGGAGAAGATGTTGCAGGAGCACCAGCGGACGTCCGCGCCCAGCGCCGTCAGCGTCTCGATGAGCACCGCGGTCTGGATCGTCATGTGCAGCGAACCGGTGATGCGGGCACCGGCCAGCGGCTGGGAGGCCGCGTACTCCTTGCGGATGGACATCAGGCCGGGCATCTCGTGCTCGGCCAGCTGGATCTCCTTGCGGCCGAAGGCGGCCAGGGAGAGGTCGGCGACCTTGAAATCAGCCGTGGGGTTTGCAGACATGCGTGGTCTCCATCGCTATCGCTACGAGGCGCCGGGGACTCCGGCGAGGGCTCGGACGGGCACGGTCGGGCCGCGGGCGTGTCCAGCCGCGCCAACAGCGCGTGGAACATGCGCGTTCGCGTGGTCGTACCCGGTGCGGCCCAGTGCGTCGGAGGCCCTCTCTCCCTCGGCGCGCCCGGCGTTCCGGCACCCGGGGGTGCCGTCGACCGAACCCGCCGACCGCCATCAGCAGCGACGTCTGGCTCTGGATCGAATCTACACTGCCGACCCCCTCCGATGCTGGTGCACGGCCGGGTTGTGGCCGTTCCCCTAACTGTTCCCGAGCGGTCCTCCGAGGGCTCCGGACCGGGTCGCGGCCGTCAGTGCGACGTTGACGCCCGACTCGACACCCGGGGGTGGGGCCTGTCTGATGGATTCCGCGAGACAGGCGTACATTCCGATGCGCGCGGTCGAATCTTCGTCCTAGGGTTCAGTGGGCGGTCCTCCGCCGAGCCGCCGGACGGGAGTAGGGGACAGATGTCGGTGCCATGGAACGGCCAGGGCCTGCCCCCGGCCGCGGCCGAACGGATGACCGAGGTCCGCGGGAGCGGGACCTGGACCTCCGCGCTGTCGACCGGGGAGTTCGCGTCGATCCGCTCGGTGGGTTTCGAACCGGTGGGCCAGGTGATGGGATCCGCTGTCTTCCACATCGGCCGCAGCGGCCGGTACTGGGGGTACCACGACTGCCAGTACAACGGGGCGGGCTTCGGATACAGCTACGGCAACGTCGGCAACGCCCCGGTCGCGCTGTCCGGACGGGGTGCCCCGTCCGCCGCACTGGTGGGGGTCTTCGACACGGCCCGGCGGACCGCGCTGGGCCGGATGACCGCCGAGTGCCAGGCGCTGGGCGGGGACGGAGTGGTGGCCGCGGCGCTGACCATGGCGCCGTTCATCGGCCAGCCGAACTGCCTGGAGTTCAAGGTCATCGGGACCGCGGTGCGGGCCCGGGGCGACTACCGCCCCAGGCACCCGTTCACCTCGCACCTGGACGGGCAGGGCTTCGCCAAGCTGCTCGGGTCCGGGTGGGTGCCGGTGGAACTGCTGGTGGGCATGTCGATCGGGGTGCGCCACGACGACTACCGCACCCAGTCCCAGGCGTACTCCTGGCGGAACGTGGAGATGAGCGGCTGGAGCGAGCTGGTCCACGAGATCCGCTCCGACGCGCGCCGGCAGCTGCAGATCCAGGGCGCGAAGCAGGGCGGCGACGGCGTGGTCATGGCCGACAGCAGCCTCCGGGTCTGGCGGGAGTCCTGCATGCGGGCCCGCAGCCGCAACAACTCCGAGCAGGAGGACCATGTGGCCGAGTCGACGATGGTGGGCACCACCATCGCCCGGTTCACGGTCCGGAAGCAGCAGCCGCGCACCCTGTCGGTGATGCCGCTGGGCGACCGGGGCGACCGGCTGCGCAGGCGGCTGGCGGCGGTGGCGTCGAGCCCCTACGGGGACCGCGGCGAGTACCGGCGGCTGGTGCAGGAGATCAGCGAGTTGAACGAGTGACCACCGGTCCCGCGGCTGGTGACCGAACCGGCTCCGGGTCCGACGGTACGACTGTCCGTACGGGTTGTCCGAACTGCTTGGTGTGATGAGGGGTAAGCGATATGACGAACACGCAGCCGAGCGCTGAGGGCGTTCCCGCGGATGCGATGCGACGACTGGCGGAGCTGCAGCCCGGGAAGCCCGGGTCGATCTTCACCAGTGACCTGACGGTGAACGAGTTCCTGCTGGTGCGCGAGGCGGGCTTCAAGCCGATCGGCCTGGTGCTCGGCAGTTCGATCTACCACGTGGGCATCCAGATCGGCCGCTGGGGCAAGAACCAGGAGCTGGAAACCCTCAGCCAGGCGATGTACCACGCGCGTGAGCTGGCGATGACCCGGATGGAGGCGGAGGCCGCGGCACTGGGCGCCGACGGCATCGTGGGCGTCCGGCTGACGGTGGAGGCCAGGGAGTTCGGCAACGACGTCGCCGAGTTCATCGCCATCGGCACGGCGGTGAAGGCCGACGCCCCGCCGCCCGGGGGCGGCAGCTGGCGCAACAACAAGAACCAGCCGTTCACCTCGGACCTGTCCGGGCAGGACTTCTGGACGCTGATCCGGGCCGGCTACGCGCCGCTCGGCATGGTGATGGGGACCTGCGTCTACCACATCGCACACCAGAAGATGGGCGCGGTGTTCTCCAACCTGGGCAAGAACGTCGAGATCGAGCAGTTCACCCAGGCCCTCTACGACGCCCGCGAGCTGGCCATGGCGCGGATGCAGGCGGAGGCCGAGGCGCTGCACGCCGAGGGCGTGGTGGGGGTGCAGCTCAACGCGCACAACCACCGCTGGGGCGGACACACCACGGAGTTCTTCTCGATCGGCACGGCGGTCCGGCCGCTGCGGGCGGACCACGAGATCGAGCGACCCACGATGGTGCTGAGTCTCGACGGGTGAGAGGCTCATGGTGTCAATCAGGTCCGTCAGCTTGGGTTCTTGAGTTCGGGGATACACGATGAGCGAGCATGATCCGTTGCCGGCCCGGTCGGAGGACGCCGGCGGTCCGGTCGAGCCGAGTGGTCCGGCGGGCGCGCACGGTGCGGTGGACGGTGAGCCGGCGGTTCCGGAGGCGTCGATCGACATGCTGGCCGCCGCGTTGCGGCGGGACTCCGCCGATCTGGAGATCTACGTCACCGTGCTCACCGGCTCACTGGCGGACGCCCTGCCGCAGGGCTCGGTGACGGTCGAGCGCAAGCGCAGCATGAGCGACCGGCTGTCCGGACGCGAGGGCAGGGTGGAGAAGCTGGAGGTGTCGCTGGACGACCGGCGGCTGATCCTGACGCTGGCGCACGGGCGTCCGCAGGGGGAGGTGGCCAAGGTGGTGCGCGGGGTGGTGCTGTCGCGCACGCCGGTGGGCCTGGACGAGTGGGCGACGGAGCTGGCGCAGGCGGTGTCGCTGCGGGCGCAGTCCGACGCGCGGGCCAGGGCGGCCCTGGAGAAGCTGGTCCTGGGCGGCTGACGGTCGCGGGGCTGTCCGGCGGCGGGGCTGTCCGGCGGCGGGGGTCAGACCGAGACGGTGGCGCGGAAGAGGGTCACGCCCTCGCCGCCGAGTGCGAGGTCCGGGCCACCGGCCGGGATGAAGACGGACTCACCGCTGCGCAGGGTGAGTGATGATCCGTCAGCGGAGCTGAGCTCCGCCGTCCCGCCGGTGCAGAGCAGGATCTGCGGGGTCGCGGCGGGCACGGTGCCGGAGGACGTGAAGCGGGAGAGCCTGAACTCGTCGATGGGGGTGGGATACACCTCCTCACCGTCCGATCCGGGGACCGGGACGGGGTGGAGCACGGCCGGCCGGGTGCTGCGGAAGTCGACGATGTGAAGCAGTTCGGGGATGTCCACGTGCTTCGGGGTGAGCCCGCAGCGGACCACGTTGTCGGAGTTGGCCAGGATCTCCACCCCGATGCCGCTGAGATAGGCGTGCGGAACGCCCGCGCCCAGGTAGAGGGCCTCCCCCGGCTGCAGCCGGATGTGGTTGAGCAGCAGCGCGGCGATCACGCCGGGGTCGCCGGGGAAGGCCCGGCCGACGGCGGCGTAGGAGCGCAGGGCGGCGGCGGATCCGGCGTCGGCGGTCTGCGCGGCGAGGTCCAGGGCGTCCACGGTCTGCTGGACGGTGCACGCCATGGTGTCCTGGTCGGTGGTGAGGATCGAGGTGAGCACCTCGCGCAGGGCCTCGGGCTCGGGCTTGACCCGCAGGATCTCGGAGAGCGGGGCCAGTGCGGGCACCCCGATCAGGTCCAGCAGCCGGGCGGTGTCGAGCGGGTCGCGGAAGCCGCACAGGCCGACGAACTCCTCGCCGTCCTCGCCGACCGCGCAGATGAGCTCGGGCTTGTGGTTGGCGTCCTTGTAGTTGCGGTTCGGGGCGTCGACCGGGACACCGCGGGACTCCTCCCCGGCGAAGCCGGCCCGGGCCTGGTCGAGATCGGGGTGCACCTGGAGCGAGAGCGGTTCGCCGGCCGCCAGCACCTTGAGCAGGAACGGCAGGGTGGGGCCGAAGCGGCCGACCACGGCCTCGCCCAGTTCGCCCTCGGGGTCCGCCGCGATGACCTGGTCCAGGGGCCGCGGTCCGGTGCCGCGGTCGAGGACGGAGGGCGCGCCCGGGTGGGCGCCCATCCACAGCTCCGCCTGGGGTTCACCGGTGGGCGGTGTGCCGAGCAGGGACGGCAGCAGCGTCCGCGAGCCCCACGCGTAGGGGCGGACGGTGTTGGTCAGGCGGTCCAAGGCAGAGATCCAGATCGTTCGTGGTCGGTCACGGGTCAGCCTTCGGGGGCCGCCGCGCCGGCGGCGAGGTCCGGGGCGCCGGAGGCGGCCAGAGTGAGGTACACGGCGGCGAAATCGGTCAGGGCGACGAGTTCCGCCATCGCCCGCACCACGTCCCGGTGCGGGGTGCTGAGCTCGGCGAAGGCGACCTGGTGGTCGTCGGCGAGGCGCCGGGCGCGGGCCAGGGTCCGCCGCGAGGCCGCGGGTTCCTCGTCGAGGGGTCCGCCGGACGCCTCACCGGGCCCCTCGGAGCCGCCGCCGTTGCCACCGTTGTCACCACTGCCGCCGTTTCCGCCGGGTGGGGTCCCCCCGGCGTCCGGGACCGGCTCCGACCGCGGGATGTGGCGCAGCATCAGCAGCTTGAGCCGCAGCGCCTCGGTGTCCTCGGTGCGGTCGCGGAAGAAGTCGTCGTCCCCGGTCTCGGCGGCCAGCCCGCCGGTGAGCAGGCCGCGCTGGGTGTGCAGGGCCTCCGGCAGCATCCCGGTCACGGCCGGACGGGCGGCCTGGTCGGCGAGCATCGCGGCGAAGCGCCGGGCGACGGCGGCCGTCAGCGGGCCGTCGCTCCACAGCACCGGGAGCACGCCGTCGAGCTGGATGGCGAGGGACTTCGCCGGGTTGACGTAGGTCTCGGCGGAGGGGCCGCAGCGCACCGCCATCTCGTCCAGCTGGTCGGCGGCCGCCTGCAGGGAGGCGGGCGGGACCGGGATCAGGCCGATCCGGTCGGCCAGCGCGAGGACCGGGGTGAGCAGACCCCAGAGCGTGGACGGGGTCTCCCGGGGCAGGTCGGTGTCGGGCCTGGGGTGCCGTCGCGCTTCCGCGGTCGGCGGGCAGGGCAGCGCGAGGCCGCGGGCCTGCAGTGCCGCCTCGGCGAGGTCGGTGCCCGCCGGTGCCACCGTGACGACGGAGGAGCCGCGCCCGTAGGCCTGCTCGACCAGGGCGACGAGGCCGGGCTCCATGCCGGTCGGGGAGAGCACCAGCACCAGGTCGGACGGCCCGGCCCAGCCGGGCAGGGCCCAGTCCAGGCCGTAGGTGAAGTCGCCCTGGACGTCGCCCTCCCAGCCGGCCGGGCGGAGCACCAGGACCGGGCAGGCCGCCCCGGCGAGGGCGGCGAAGAGATCCGCGGCGAGGGCGGCGGTGCCGTGCCCGGCGACCAGGACGGCCCGGGGCCGGCCCTCGGGGCGCAGCCGGTCCAGGCCGGACTCGCCGGCCAGGCGTACGGCGGTGCGTACCGTGGCCCCGGCCGACGCCAGGTCCAGCAGTACGTTCGACGCGTCGGCACGGACCAGCGCGTCGGGGTCGTCCAGAACCCACTCCTCGAACATGCGGTGGCCTCCTGGTCCTGGGTCCGGTGGTCAGGCGGGTCGGCGGGCCTCGTCGACGAGCAGCACCGGAATGCCGTCCCGCACGGGGTAGGCCAGACCGCAGTCGGCCGAGGTGCAGACCAGTTCCTCTCCGGCGTCCCCGTCGGCGGCGGCCTCGCGCAGCGGCGCGTGGCACTGCGGACAGGCGAAGATCTCCAGCAGGGCGGGGTCGATGCTCATGGCCTGGGGGCTCCGGGGGTGGTCGGGACGGCGGCGGTCGGGTGGTTCCGGATCGGGTGGATACGGAGGGGACGCCAGCCTACCGCCGCCCGCTGTCGTCCGCTGCGGCCCTGCGGCCGGACGCGGGGTGCGACCGGGCCGCGGGGACGGGCGGGGGGCCGGGCGGGTGCGCGGATGCGGCGGGGCGGGTCAGGCCCGGACGATGGCGAGGACCTCGTCGCGGACCTTCGCCATGGTCGCCCGGTCGCGGGCCTCGACGTTGAGGCGCAGCAGCGGCTCGGTGTTGGAGGCGCGCAGGTTGAACCACCAGTCGGTGTCGGTCACGGTGAGCCCGTCCAGTTCGTCGAAGCCGACCCCGGGCCGGTCCGCGTAGGCGGCCCGGACCGCTGCGGCGCTGGCCGCCTGGTCGTCCACGGTGCTGTTGATCTCGCCGGAGGCGGCGTAGCGGTCGTACTCGGCCACCAGGCCCGACAGCGTTCCCTGCTGGGCGCCGAGCGCGGCCAGGACGTGCATCGCGGCGAGCATGCCGGTGTCGGCGCGCCAGAAGTCGCGGAAGTAGTAGTGCGCGGAGTGCTCACCGCCGAAGACGGCGTTGGTGCGGGCCATCTCCTGCTTGATGAAGGAGTGGCCGACGCGGGTGCGGACGACGGTGCCGCCGTGCTCGCGGACCACCTCGGGCACGGTCCAGGAGGTGATCAGGTTGTGGATGATCACCGGCTCGGCCTCGCCGTCGGCCTGGGCGCGGGCCAGCTCCCGCACCGCGACCAGGGCGGTGATCGCCGAGGGGGAGACCGGCTCGCCGCGCTCGTCGACCACGAAGCAGCGGTCGGCGTCGCCGTCGAAGGCCAGGCCGATGTCGGCGCCGACCTCGCGGACCCTGGCCTGCAGGTCGACCAGGTTCTTCGGGTCGAGCGGGTTGGCCTCGTGGTTGGGGAAGGTGCCGTCCAGCTCGAAGTACATCGGGACGATGTCCAGCGGCAGGCCGCCGAGAACGGTCGGGACGGTGTGGCCGCCCATGCCGTTGCCGGCGTCCACGGCCACCCTGAGCGGGCGGATGCCGGTGAGGTCGACCAGGCCGCGCAGGTGGTCCGAGTACGCCTGGAGTTCGTCCTGCTGGGTGATGCCGCCCGCCGGGACGTCGGCGACCGGGAGGGTGACGCCGCCGTCGGCGGCGGTCCAGGACTCCACCAGCTCGCGGATCTCGACCAGGCCGGTGTCCTCGCCGACCGGCGACGCGCCCGCCCGGCACATCTTGATGCCGTTGTACCGGGCCGGGTTGTGGCTGGCGGTGAACATGGCGCCGGGCAGGTCCAGCTTGCCGCTGGCGAAGTACAGCTGGTCGGTCGAGCACAGCCCGATCTCGACGACGTCCGCCCCCTGGGCGGCGGCGCCCTCGGCGAAGGCGCGGGAGAGGCCGGGCGAGGAGGGGCGCATGTCGTGGCCGACCACGATCGCGCCGCCGGCGGCCGCGGTGACCTGAACGAAAGCCGCTCCGAAGGCCCGCGCGAGGTCGGTGTCCCACTGGTCGGGGACCACGCCGCGAACGTCGTACGCCTTCACGATCTGCTTGAGGTCACGCACTCGGGGTCTCCGTCGTTCTCGTCCACGCGCATCACTGACAGGGGGAGATTACCGGGTGCCGAGGTACGGCCGACCAGGCCGGGCGGCTACGGGGTTTCCGGCGACCGGAGAACCCGCAGGTGGCCGCGGCGGCCCACCTCGGTCGGATCGGCCGGGCCGCCACCGTCCTGGCGCCGGACCGGCGGGCGGGCGGCCTCGCGGACGGCGTTCGCCAGGGCCTCCAGATCGTCGCCGCTGGGGCGGATCGGGCCGGAGTCCACGGTGAGCCGGACGACCTCCCAGCCGCGCGGGGCGGTGAGCCGCTCGGAGTGCTCGGCGCAGAGGTCGTAGCAGTGCGGTTCGGCATAGGTGGCGAGCGGGCCGAGTACGGCCGTCGAGTCCGCGTAGACGTACGTCAGCGTCGCGACGGCAGGACGACCGCACGCGGTGCGCGAACAGCGACGTACAGGGCTCACGACGATGGACGGTACCTCAATGGGCGACCTGTCCGCGACGACCCGCCCCCGTGTCGCCCTGAATCAGCTGCCCAGGCCGAGAAGTGACTAGTGTTGCCAGGATGGACAGACCAGCATCCGCAGAGACCGCCGCAGACCAGCGCCCCCGGCGCCGGGACCGGCACGGCCGTGGGCTGCGCGGGCCGCTGGCACCCCCGCAGGTGCCGCTGTCGCTCAGCCGCTCCGAGCAGTTCGACGACTACGTGCGCGAGTCCGTCGAGCGGCTGGAGCGGCGCTGGCCGCAGCTGGCCGAGGTGGAGTTCGCGGTCCAGGACGTGCCGGTGCCGCTGCCCGGCGAGCCGGAGCCGGAACCGTCGGAGCTGCGCGCGGACGAGGTGCCGCTGGGGCGGCTGTTCCCGGCCGAGAAGGGCCGTCCGGCCCGGATCGTGGTCTACCGCCGCCCGGTGGAGACCCGCGCCAAGGGGCGGGACGACCGGGCCGCGCTGGTCCACGAGATCGTCGTGGAGCAGGTCGCCGAGCTGCTCGGCATGGACCCGGACGCGATCGACTCCGCCCCCGACGGCGACTGAGCCCGACCGGCCCCGTCAGGGCATCAGGATGGAGTCGTTCTGCACGGTGTGCGGGATCTGCACGGTGCTGTGGTCGTCGCCGAACTGCTGCTCGGTGAAGGTCGGCACCGAGCCGTCGTCGCGGCCGATCATGCGCGCCGCGTAGACGGGGCCGCCGGAGACCGGCTCGACCGTCACCGCGAAGGTGCCGCCGTCCGGACCCTTGAGCGCCACCGAGACCGTCGTACCGGCCTGGATCTGCACGTTCTGGCTCGCCGGCGTGCCGCCGTTGCCGATCGCGCTGACCTTCACCGTGGCGGCGGTGTCCGTCGCGGACAGCAGCAGGGTGCTGTCCGCGTTGGAGTTCCCGGCGACCGTGGCCCGCCGGCCGATCGGGCCGATGCCGGCCAGGTAGCCGGTGTCGGTGCCGTTCCTGCCGCTGCGCACGACCTCGATCCCGGCCACCACCGGGGTCGGCTGGGTCGGATCGGACGGAGTGAGCCGCAGCGCGGCCGGTTGACCCCGGGTCAGGTTGCCCAGGTCGACGACGGTGACCATGCCCGCCTTCACATGCACGGTCTCGTGCCCGGCAGGGGTGATCCAGCTGTTCTGCGAGGCCAGCTGGACCTTCAGGTCGGCGTCGGCGGTGCCGGGGGCGGCCACCACCAGGACCGCGTCACTGAGGTCGCCGGGGAGTCCGGGGATCACCTGGGTGCCCGCGAGCGTGGTCGCCGGAATCCAGTCCGCGCCCTTCGAACCGCTGTCGGCGTGCAGCGCCGCGGCGACCCTGCCGGAGCGGACCACCACGTGCACCGCCAGCGAGGTGTTGTCGCTCCCCGGGCCGAGCAGCGTGGACAGCAGCAGCGAGGTGGTGCCGCCGGCCGGGACGTTCAGATTGGAGGCGGAGGTGTTCTCCACGTCACCGCCGGGGCCGAGGATCTGGATGTCGACGTCGGCGCCGCTGCTCTCGGCGTTGGTCAGCTCGACGTAGTCGTTGCTGCCCTTGGCGGAGTCGGCCCCGGCGAACCAGAAGTCGGTGCCGGGGGTGGTGCAACCGGTGCCGGAGAGGGTCCTGCCGGGCCCGGACGTCGTCTGCTGCACGGTGAAGCCGGGGGCCGCCGCGCCGTCGCCGGTGCCGGTCAGGGCCGGGGCCTTGTCACCCGCCGCGGCCTTGGCCGTGGTCGACCCGCCGGTCTGCGACTGCTGGGCCAGTGCGGCGCCGGACAGCGGCCCGAGGGCGGCCGCGCCGGTGCCGGAACCGCCCGCCGTGGCCCCGGCGGCCGGCAGTCCGGGGACGGCCAGGCTGTAGACGGTGCTGCCGTCCGCGCCCTGCAGCGGCGGCGGGCAGACCAGCCGGGTGTGCTGCACCGCCGTGAGCACGGTCGCCCCGGTGGCGACCGCCTGTCCGGTCGGCGGGTGGACCTCGGCGATCCCCACGGCGATGACGAGCACGCCGACGGCGCCGAGCAGGGACTGCGTGGTGCGGCTGATCATCTCGGTCAGCTCCCGGCTTCGTCGTGGTGGGGCGGCTGCGGTGCCTGCAGCCACGGGTCGTCGGGCGGCAGCGAGCCGTACGTCCCGGTGTCATGGTGCGGCCCGGCCTGCCCCGGGACGGCGGGGCCGCCGGACCAGGAGTAGCCCGGCCCGGGCTGCGGCGGCCGGCCCTCGTACGCCTGCTGCTGGTCGTAACCGCCGTAGTAGGGCTGCTCGGGATAGCCCTGCTCGGGCGGGTAGCCCTGGCCGGGGTAGCCCTGCGGGTAGCCCTCCTGCTGCGGGTAGGGCTGGCCGGGGTACTGCTGCTGCTCGTAGCCCTGCTGCGGGAACTGCTGCTGGTCCTGCTGCGGAGTCGGGAAGGGCTGGGGCTCCGCGAACTGCCCGCTGCCGTACTGGTCCCAGCCGTAGGGCTGGGACGCCGGCTGCTGCCAGCCCGCCTGCTCCGACCCGGCCGCCGCCACCGGCACCGGCTCGCGCTCCGCGCCGGGGTCCGTCACGGCGGGGTCCGTCGAGGCAGGGCCCGTCGAGTACAGCGGCTGCTCCGCCGCGGCCGGGTCGCCGTCGGCGTCGGCCGCCATCCGGCGGGCCCGGCGGGAGCCGGGCAGCGGCGGCTCGGCAGCCGCCTGTGCCTCGCCCTCGGCCTCCTCCGGCAGGTCGTCGTCGTTGCGGTCGCGTCGGCCCGGAAGCGCCAGCACCAGCACCACCAACGCGAGGAAGCACTGGCCGCCGATCCAGACCAGGTGGACCGGGCTCTCGCTGTAACCCACTGCCAGCCTGCCGCCGTCCGAGGGCAGCTGGAAGCCCTGGGCCCAGCCGTCGACGGTGACCGGGGTCAGCGCCTTGCCGTCCAGGGTGGCGTGCCAGGCCGGGTCGGCCTGGTCGGCCAGCCGGAGCACCCGGCCGGCGGCGCCGGCGGGCAGGGTCGCGTCCACGTCCACGGCCTGGGCCGGGACGGAGACGTCCGGGCTGCCGGGGGTGCGGACCACGACCCGGGAGACGTTCTGGGTGACCCGCCAGATGGTGGCCTGGGTCTGCTGGTTCAGCTTGGTCAGGCCGGCGGTGGCGTCCAGGATGTCGCCCAGCTGGGCGCTCACCGGCGCCTGCACCAGCACGTACTGCACGGCGAAGCCGGCCAGCGCGGTGGCCTGGTCGCCGCCCGCGCCCGCGGTGAGGTTGCCGACCAGCGTGGCCAGGTCCTTGGAGGGTCCGGCCACCGCCTGCGCCTCGGCGCTGCCGATGGTCGGACCGGCGCCGCGGACCAGCGAGTAGGAGACCACCGCGCCGGAGTTGCCGGTGCGCAGCACCAGGGTGCGGGTCTGGTCGACGGTCTGCGCCTGCTGGGCGATGAAGGCGGGCACCAGCTGGCCGTTGCCGAGCTGCAGCGGGCCGCCCGCGCCGTGCAGCAGCCACCAGCCGGCCGCGGCCACCGGTGCGACCGCGGCCGCGACCACGACCAGGGCGGCGACCGGCTGCCGCCAGCCGAAGTCGATGCCGGCCACCCGGTCCCTGGCGCCGTCCGCGCCGATGGCGGCGGCGGAGAGCAGGGCGATCCCGGCGAGCAGCGTGGACGGGCCGGCCCAGGCCGACACCGCCTGGGCACCGGTTCCGGGGACCACCTGGGCGCTGCCGGAGAGCACCGCGCCGAGGATGCCGAGCGCGGCCGCGCCCCAGGCGGCGATCACGGCGCGGCGGCGGTCGGAGCGCAGCAGCGCGGCGAGCGCGGCCAGCACCACACCGGTCATCAGCAGGCCGGGGACGGTGCCGCTGCCGCCCGGGTCGAGCAGCAGCAGCCCGGTCGGGGTGGCGGTGGGTCCGACCGCCCCGGGGATGCCGGCCTCCAGCAGCAGCCGGCCGGGGTTCAGCAGCAGGCTCAGCGACCAGGGCGACAGCACCAGCAGCGGCGTGCCGACGATCGCGAGGCAGCGCGGGCCGAGGGCCCGCAGCGCGTCCACACCACTGCCGAAGGCCCCGCCGCGCAGGTGGGCGGCGACCAGCGCACCGGCCGCGAGCAGCAGGCCGAGCACCCAGGCGAGCGGGACGAAGGCGGTGGCGACGGTGAGCAGCAGCGCGGCGACCCAGGCGCTGCGCCAGCCCGGTCGTCCGCCCCGGGCCGCGGTCTCGCGGCGGATGCCCAGGCCGACGGCCACGGCGGCGGCGCGGGCCAGCGGTGGCAGCAGCATCGCCAGTACGGCGGTGCCCAGCCGGCCCTGCGCGATCGCGCCGGTGGCGGCGGGCAGCAGGGCGTAACCGGCGCTGGCCCAGGCGCGGACCAGCCGGGAGCCGATCAGCGGCCGGGACACCAGGTACGCGGACACCCCGGCGAGCGGAACGGTGAGGATCAGCAGCAGGCTGACGGCGAGGCCGGGGTTGCCCAGCAGGATGCTGGACAGCACGGCCAGCACCCCGAGGTACGGGGGCGCGCCGCCGGCCGAGCCGACGCCGTTGGTCTGCCAGCTGGCGGCGTACTGCTCCCACAGGTCGGTGGCGCCGCCGGGGGTGGGCAGCAGGGCGCCGCCGAAGAGCGTGCCCGAGCCGAGCAGGCCGCGGCAGGCGACCAGGGTGAGCAGCAGCAGCCCGGCGAAGAGCACCGGGGCCGGCTTCCTGGCGATCCGCTTGAGCCTGGCGAACTGCTCGATCTCCAGGAACTCGGAGTCGTCGTCGACCGGCCCGGACTCGACCGAGCCGTGCCGGCTGGACTGTGCCTCGCTGCCGGTCCGGCCGGCGAACTCGGCGACCAGGTTCTCCACGGCGGCGCGGGTGGTGGCACCGGGCGCGGGGAACAGGCTGCGGTCGTCCAGGGCGTCGTGGCCGCGGGTACGCCGGCGGCGGACCCGGCCGGCGAGGACGCCGCCGAAGCGCAGCAGCACATGGCCGAGCCCGGCCACCTCGTCCATGGCCTGGCCGGGGGTCTTGCCCAGCAGGTAGCCGAGGCAGCGCAGCACCGTGCTGACGGTGATCCGCACCAGCAGGTAGGGCAGCAGCGCGCCACGGGAGTTGGTCAGCAGGGTGTAGACGGCACCGGCCTTGTCGACGCGGTGCGGCCGGTCGACCCGTCCGGCGTCCACCGGGCGGCGCTCGCGGCTGGCGGCCTCGGCGTGCCGCAGGATCGCGTCAGGGGCGACCACGGTGCGGTGTCCGGCGGCGGCGACCCGCCAGCACAGGTCGACGTCGTCGCGCATCAGCGGCAGCGCCGGGTCGAATCCGCCGAGGTCCTCGAAGACGTCGCGGCGGATCAGCATGCCGGCGCTGGAGACCGAGAGAACCGGGCGGACCTGGTCGCGCTGGCCCTGGTCCTGCTCGCGGCGGTCCAGGCCGGTCCAGCGGCGGCCGCTGCGGGCGATGCTGACACCGACCTCCAGCAGCTGCCGCTTGTCGTACCAGCTGCGGAGCTTGGGGCCGATGACGGCGGCGCTCGGGGTGGTCTCGGCGACCTGGAGCAGCTGCCGCAGCGCGTCGGGGTGCGGCTCGCAGTCGTCGTGGAGCAGCCAGAGCCACTCGACCGGCTCGGTGGAGCCGCCGGCCAGCAGCTGGTCGGCGGCGAGTTCGTCGTGGTGCCCGAGCGGGTCGCCGAACTGTCCGTGCTGCGCGCCGCCGACCGGGTCGTAGCCGGCCGCGGAGATGGCGTAGGGGAGGTCCTCGGGCCGCAGCGGGCTGGTCGCCCGCACGGTCTCGTTGACGGCGGTACCGAAGCCGGTGCGCCGCCCGTACTGGTACACCGACTCCGAGCCGAGCGCGTCGGCGAGCAGTTGCGGGGACCGGTCGGTGGAGCCGGTGTCGGCTGCGAGGATCCGCTGGGCCGGGCGGTCCTGGCCGAGCAGTCCGTTCAGCGCCTGCGGCAGCCAGCGGGAGCCGTCATGGCTGACCAGCACGGCGGTGACCAGGTGCCGCGGGTAGGCAGGCGGCCTGCCTGCGGCCTGGCCATAGGGATTCGTGGCTGTGGCAGTCATCGCGGTGGCAGGCCCCGGTTCGCTGGAGGTCAGGGTCCCGGAGAATGCGCTGCGGCGCGCTCCGGAGCGCCCCAGACTAACGGTTGATTCCGACGGGGTACGGGGCCGGTGCGGAAATCGGAGCGGGCCGGACCGGTTGCCCGGCCGGACGCGGCTGTGCCCCGCCGGGCACGGTGGCCGGGCGGGGCACAGGTCAGAGCGGGTTTCGGTGCGTCAGGCGGGCGCCCCCGTCAGACGACTGCCTTCTTGAGGCGGCGGCGCTCCCGCTCGGAGAGTCCGCCCCAGATGCCGAAGCGCTCGTCGTTGGCCAGTGCGTACTCCAGGCACTCGGAGCGGACCTCGCAGGCCAGGCAGACCTTCTTGGCCTCGCGGGTGGAGCCGCCCTTCTCCGGAAAGAAGGACTCCGGATCCGTCTGGGCGCACAGGGCTCGCTCCTGCCAGCCGAGCTCTTCCTCGCCGGCGTCCTCGTCGACGACCATCAGTTCAAAGAGCTCGCTCATCAGCGCGTCTCCTGCCCCTCTTCAGCGTGCGTCCCCGTGGTGCGGCCGTTGTCCAAGCGACAAAACGACACGAGTGAAATTACAAGTGCGCAACTCTGGCCCCGTCAAGCTGTGCTCTGGTATTGGGCCGGGGATTCACTCCCTGGAACCAAGCGCACACAATAAGTGTGCATATCCGGACAAACGGGGCTTGGGCCTGTCGATCGCGCCAGAAGCCCAGCTCAGGCCGGGCGAGCGGGGTGCGCCGTGCGCGCCGACGTGCGACCTGCCGCGCTTCCCGGCATTCCCTGGCAACGTCGAGCCGCTCGTTCCCGCCGATCTTGGGTCGCAAACCCAGGAGATGATTTATCCCCCGATCAGGTGATGTACACCTCGTTGTCCGGGTCGGAGTTGACAGCGCGGTGGCGGGCGCTGTCTCCTAGCCCCTATGTCAGAGTCGTCGCGGAACCGCGAGCACGCCACGAGCCCCGTTGCCGGGCTCCGCCGTGCCGCCGCCGCGCGCGCTCGTTGCCGTCGCTCGCTGTGTTGTTTCTGTAGCTAGGGTCTGACCGCCGGTCGGGCCCTGTTCGGGAAGCACCCTCGTACCTCCCCTCACAGCTCAGAGCGCCAGCAAGGACATCCTCTCCATGCACTCACGCATTCACGGCCACCTTGGTTCCCGTCAGGTCGAGCGGCGTCTTGTCCAGCCCCGTTGGGCCGACGGCCTCAGCGACGTCAGCATCGCGGGCGATCCGCTCGCCTGGCCGCATCTCGCCCCCGAGCCGCTCACCCACCCCAGCACCGTCGGCGACTTCGCCGCCCTCGCCCGCCGGGTCGCCGCCGACCGCGAGCGCTGGCAGCCGATGGTCCGCTACGACCCGATCACCCGCTGGTACGGACGCCTGGAGACCGGCCCCGGCTACGAGGTGTGGCTGCTGAGCTGGCTCCCCGGCCAGGGCAGCGGCGGCCACGACCACGGCCGGTCCTCCGGTGTCCTCACGGTGCTGGCCGGTGAGCTGACGGAGCGTTCGCTGACCGGGGCCGGCCGCACCGAGCGCCGGCTGGAGCCCGGCGCACAGCGGGCCTTCACCCCCGGCTACCTGCACGAGATGGTCAACACCTCGCTGGAGCCCGCGGTCAGCCTGCACGTCTACTTCCCCGGCCTCACCGAGATGACGCCGTACGGCTCGGGCTGGCCACTGGCCCACGGTCGGCAGGCAGCGGCACCGTCGGCGACGGCTCCCGCGGCCGCGCGGCCGGCCGGGCCGGCGCCGCCGGAGCCGGGGCACTGACCAGCGCCGCGGTCCGTCCCAGGCTGCGCACCGCGGCACCGGCCAGCACCAGGTACAGCGCGGCCCCGTACGCCTCGACCACGCCGTGGGTCCCGCTGCCGAACAGGTACACGAACTCCCCCGCCGCCGGTACGCCGAGCCACTCCACCCGCCCGTCCAGTGCGACCAGGGCCACCACCAGCAGCGCGTACCAGGGGTAGTGCGGGTCGGCCAGCAACAGCGCGGTGCCGATGACCAGCAGCGCGCCGCGCCAGGGCGCGGCCGGGTCGCCCCGCCGCAGCACCACCAGCACGGTCGCCAGCAGCAGCGCGCCCACCAGGTACCCGAGCAGCTGCTGCGGCAGCCCGAGCAGGGACAGCAGCGCGAAGCGGGAGCCCTGGTCGTAGCCCTCCTCCTGCAGGTAGCCGGGCAGGAAGCCGATCACACCGAGGCCCGAGGCCAGCACATAGGGCAGGTAGCAGAGCAGGAACGTCCCCGCCGCGACGGCCGGGACCAGCAGGTCCCGCAGCACCGGACGGCGGCCCCGCGCCAGTACCCCGGCCATCACCCCCGGCAGCGCCAGCACCGGGATCAGCTTGGTCGCGGTGGCCAGGCCCAGCAGCGCCCCGCCCACGGCCTGCCGGCCGCGCCACACCCGCCCCAGCCCACAGACCATCAGCAGCGCGCCCAGGGCGTCCACATGGGCGTCGTTGACCGCCCACAGCACCACGCCGGGGCACCACCCCCAGAGCGCGGCCCGGTGCAGCGGCGCCCTGCGGCGGCGCAGGAGCAGCAGCAACGCACCGGTGGTGGCGACCGCGAGCAGCGCGCCGCCGGCCTGGGCGGTGCGCACGCCGTGACCCCCGGTCAGCCGGCCCGCCTGGTAGACGCCGAGGAACCACACCTCGGCGACCGGGGGGTAGATGGTGTGCACGGTCGGACGGTTGATGTGGGTGCAGATGGCACCGGAGCGGTGCAGGTCCCAGCCGGTGCAGCTGCCGGTGGTCGGGAACAGCGCGGGATCGTCCGCGCGCAGCGAGGCCAGCGCCGGGTCGGTCGGCGCGTAGGCGTACGGGGAGATGCCGGCCGACTGGACCTGGCCGTCCCAGACGTAGCGGTAGGCGTCGTCACTGGTACGCGGCGGGGCGAGCAGCCCGGTCACGGCCAGGGCGACACTGCCGGCCAGCACCAGTGCGGCGGTGCGCCGTCCACCGTGACGGGGCGAGGCCAGCCGCAGCGCCAGCACGGCGGCGGCGAACAGCACCCCGTCCACGACGTACCAGCCGGGCAGGGGGGTGCTGTTGCCGAGGGTGCCGCCGCCGGTGACGGTCCGCGCGAGCGCCGCCACCAGGGCGACGAGGAGGAGAACGCAGACCGGACCGGCGGCGGCGCGGCCGCGTCGGGACGCCGCCCGGCGGAAGGCGGCGCCCCGGCGCGGGGCTGGGGCGGGGCCGGCGGGCCCTGGTCGCTGGGTGAGGAGGGGCACCCTGTCACCCTGGCACCGAGCGGTCGGTCACGGACCCCGGGACGGGGGTCCGTAGGACTTCCGTAAGGTGCCGAACGCCTGCGGAACGGGTGGTGCTGGCACGACCCATCCTGCTGGAGAGAACGCGGAGAGTGACGAGAATCCGACATAAACCCCCTCTTCGGGTGAAATTAAGCTACAGCGAGTAGTCGCGGGTCGGCCGCAGCGCCAGGAAGCGGCGGCCCTCGCTGGCCCAGGCGTCGCTGAACTCCAGCCCCGCATCCAGGGCGTGACGCAGCGTCGGCCGGGTGCCCAGGCGGGCCCAGCGGAACGGCGGCCCGCTGCGCCCGTGGCCGTCCTGGACGGTGACGGTCACCCGCTCGTCCACGTCCGTCGGCTCGACCTCGACCAGCAGCACGCCGTCCGGCGCGAGCAGTTCGGCGACCCGGAGCAGCAGCGCGCCGGGGTCGCCGCCGATGCCCAGGTTGCCGTCGGCGAGCAGCGCGGTGCCCCAGCGTCCCTCGCCGGGCAGCCGGTCGAAGACCGAGCGGCACAGCGCGCTGCCGCCGATGCCCCGGGTGCGGGCGACCGCGGCGGGCGTGACGTCCACGCCCAGCGCCGGCAGGCCGTAGGCCTGCAGCTCCGCCACCAGCCGGCCGGGGCCGCAGCCGAGGTCCAGCGCGGGGACGCCGCGCTGGACGCAACGGTGCAGCAGGGTGCGGTCCGCCACGTCCGGCGGGGCGCACCAGCGTTCGACGTCCAGGGGGTAGCGGTGGCCGTCCTGGCGGCGCAGCCAGAGCGGGCCGCGGCCGGTGCGCATCGCCTCGGCGAACGGGTCGTCCACCCAGGGGGTCAGGGCCGGGCCGAGGACGGCCGAGGTCATCGGGCGGCCTCCAGGCCTGCGGCGGCGGAGCCGACCAGCGCCGGGGCGGGCGCCGAAGGGCCGGCCGATGCCGGAGCGGGCGCCGAAGGGCCGGCCTGCGCCGGGGCGAGGGTGCGCCAGCTGTCGGCGAAGCGGGTGTGCGGGGCGAGTGCGGCGACCTCCGCGGCCTCGGTGACCGTGTCCACGTCGGTGAGCGTCGGCAAGGTGGCCACCGCCAGACCGGCGGCGGCGAGCCGGGCCCGGAGCACCGCGCCGGTCTCCGCGGTGGACATCGGGACGCCGAGCAGGAGCCGTTCGGCCAGCTCGGCGGTGGGCCGGGCCAGGCCCAGCGCCCAGAAGCCGCCGTCCGCGGCCGGGCCGAACCAGGCGTCCACCCCGGCGCGGGCCGCCGGGGACAGCGGCTCGGCCACGGTCCTGGCGTCCAGTTGCGGGGTGTCCATGCCGACCAGCAGTGCCGGTCCCGCGCCCGCCGCCTCGGTGAAGGCCGCGGCCAGCCGTACGTCCAGTCCGCCGCCGTGCTGCGGCACCACCTCCCAGCCGGGCGGCAGCCAGCGCCCGGGGGCGCCCTCCAGGACCAGCACCCGCCTGGCGGCCGGGACCCGGTCCAGCGTCCGGAGCGTGTCCGCCAGCGCCGCCTCGGCGAGCCGGGCCGCCTGTTCCGGGCTGACCGCCGGGGTGAGCCTGGTCTTGACCCGGCCCGGGACCGGCGCCTTGGCCAGCACCAGCAGCGTCGGCGCCGGTGCGGCGAGCAGTGCGCGCATGTCCTGCACCGCCTGCCGGGTGCCGCGCAGGGTGCCGGTGACCTTGGACCGCCCGGCCCGCGGCCGGTAGGCGACGTCCCGCTCCACGATCCGCAGCCCGGCCGCGGCGCCGGACAGCACCATCTCCAGCGGGTAGCCCGAGCGCCGGTCGCCCAGGCCCAGGCCCAGCAGCCGCTCGCGCCGGGCGGCCCGCATCGGCCCCAGGTCGTGCAGCGCGGCCCCGGTGCGACCGCGCAGCCGCCGGGCCAGCTCGGCGTTGGCGAGGCGGGCGTGCAGCGGCCAGGCCCCGCGCGCGGTGGGGCGCCTGCGCCCCAGCACCAGGTCGGCGTCGCCGTCCCGGACCAGGTCGACCAGGGCCGGCAGCTCGGCCGGGTCCAGCGAGGCGTCGCAGTCGCAGAAGCAGACGAACTCGGCGGTCGCCGCCAGCAGTCCGGCGTGGCAGGCGGAGCCGAAGCCGCGCCTGGGCTCGGGCACCACCAGCGCGCCGAGGTCCCGCGCCAGGTCGGCGGAGCCGTCCCGGGAGCCGTTGTCCACGACGATCGCCCGGTAGCCGTCCGGCATCCGGTCCAGCACCCAGGGCAGCGCCTCCGCCTCGTCGAGGCAGGGCAGAACGACGTCCACGGCCGGGCTTCCGGGCGCGCGGCGGGGCGCAAGGTGATTCGTCATGCGGCTCAAGGTACGAGCGGAAAGCCGGACAAATGCCTCGCAGCCACCTTACGGAAGTCCTACGGCGCCGCACCGGAACGGATCGCCGCAGGCCGCGGGCTTCTACCCTCGAAGGGTGAGCCCAACACCAGCGCAGCCCCCCACGGCACCGACCCCCACCCCGCAGGGACGGATCCTGGTCGTCGACGACGACCCCACCGTCGCCGAGGTCGTCACCGGCTACCTGCTGCGGGCCGGCTATGCCGTCGACCGCGCCGCCGACGGCCGCGCCGCGCTGCAGCAGGCCACCGCGACCCGCCCCGACCTGGTCGTCCTCGACCTGATGCTGCCGGAGATCGACGGCCTGGAGGTCTGCCGCCGGCTCCGCGCCGACCCGGCCGCGCGCGGGGTACCGGTGGTGATGCTCACCGCCAAGGGCGACGAGCACGACCGGATCCTCGGCCTGGAGCTCGGCGCGGACGACTACGTGACCAAGCCCTTCTCGCCGCGCGAGCTGGTGCTGCGGATCCAGTCGGTGCTGCGCCGCAGCGCGGCCGCGTCGGCTCCCGCCACCACCCCCGAACTGCTCGGCGCCGGGGACCTGACGCTGGACCCGGCCGCCCGGCGGGCCCAGCGCGGCGGCCGCGAGCTGGCCCTCACCCTGCGCGAGTTCGACCTGCTGGCCTTCCTGCTGCAGCATCCGGGGACGGCCTTCGGACGCGAGGAGCTGATGCACAAGGTCTGGGGCTGGGACTTCGGCGACATGTCCACGGTGACCGTCCATGTGCGGCGGCTGCGGGAGAAGATCGAGGACGATCCGGCGGCACCGAAGCTGATCACCACGGTCTGGGGCGTCGGCTACCGTTTCGACCCGGCCGGGAGCGAGACGAAGGAGGCGGTGCAGGCATGAGCGGCAGCGACCTGTTGTTGATGGCCAGCTACGCGGCGGGCGGCGCGGGCGCCGCCGGGGTGATCGGCTGGGCCGCCATCCTGCTGCTGCGCCGGCGGTCGCTGGCGATGTCCCTGTTCACGGTCGCATTGGTGACCGTGCTGGCGCTGGGCGCGGCGACCATCGCGGTGGCCCAGGCGATGTTCCTGGACCGGCACGACTACTGGGTGGTCACGGTCGTGCTCGCCATGGGCTCGCTGGTCTCGCTGGCCGTCGCGGCACTGTTGAGCCGTCAGGTGGTGGCCGGGAGCCGGGCGCTGGCCGTGGCCGCGCGCACGGTCGGCAGCGACGCCGGCTTCACCGCGCCGGACGCGCCACTGGCCTCCGAGCTGTCCGCGCTCAGCGCCGAGCTCTCCGCGACCAGTGCGCGGCTGGCCGAGTCGCGGCAGCGCGAGCGTGCCCTGGAGAGCTCGCGGCGCGAGCTGATCGCCTGGATCTCGCACGACCTGCGGACCCCGCTGGCCGGGCTGCGGGCGATGGCCGAGGCGCTGGAGGACGGCGTCGCCGACGACCCGCAGCGCTACCACGCCCGGATCCGCACCGAGGTGGACCGGCTCACCGGCATGGTCGACGACCTGTTCGAGCTGTCCCGGATCCAGGCCGGCGCGCTGACCCTGAGCCTCTCCCGGGTCTCGGTCTACGACCTGGTCGGCGACGCCATAGCCGGTGCCTACCCGCTGGCCCGCGAGCGCGGGGTGCACCTGGTCGGCGACCGGGTGGCACCGGCCCCGGTCGAGGTCGACCCCCGGGAGATCACCAGGGTTCTGGGGAACCTGCTGATCAACGCCATCCGCTCGACGCCGGTGGACGGCACCGTCGCCGTGGCCGCGCGGCTGGAGGAGCGCGAGGTCGTGGTGTCGGTGACGGACGGCTGCGGCGGGATCGACGAGCAGGACCTCGGGCGGGTGTTCGAGACCGGCTGGCGTGGCGGCAGCGCGCGGACACCCCGCGCGCCCCGGGGCACCGTCGACGCGGTCCAGCACCATGGCGATACCGGCGCGGGCCTGGGACTGGCGATCGTGCGGGGCATCGTCGAGGCCCACGCCGGCCACGCCTCGGTCCACAACGTGCTCGGCGGCTGCTGCTTCGAGATCGCCCTCCCCGCCGCGGCCCGCCACTGACCCCGGCACCCTGCCCCGGCACGGCAGCTCGGAACGCGGCAGGCGAACGGCGCAGCCCGGAATGTGAAGCGCGAGGCTGCGCCTGTCCGGGTACCGCCCCCCGAAACCGTCAGGCGCAGCCAGCCAGGGACTCGGCGCAGCCCCGCCAGGGGCTCAGCGCAGCCCGGGAGGGGCTAGGCCTGGCCGCGGAGGGGGGCGTGGGCGAAGCCGGACATGCCCGAGCTGAAGGGGACCACCGGACGCCAGCCGAGTTCCTCGCGCAGCCGGCGCGAGTCGGCCGTGATGTGCCGGACGTCGCCGAGCCGGTACTCCCCGGTCACCACCGGGGCCGGGCCGCCCCGCGCCGCGGACAGCGCGGTGGCCATCTCGCCGACCGTGTGCACCACCCCGCTGCCCACGTTGTAGCAGCGCGAACTCCCCTCCGGCCGGTCCGGCACGGACCGCAGCGCGGCGAGGTTGGCCTCGGCCACGTCCGCGACGTGCACGAAGTCCCGGCGCTGACCGCCGTCCTCGAACACCCTCGGGGCCTCGCCGCGCGCCAGCGCCGAGCGGAAGATCGAGGCCACCCCCGCGTACGGGGTGTCCTTCGGCATCCCCGGCCCGTACACGTTGTGGTACCGCAGCGCGATCACCTGCCCGCCGCAGCCCCGGGCCCAGGCCGAGGCCAGGTGCTCCTGGGCCAGCTTGCTGGCGGCGTAGACGTTGCGGGGGTCGGTCGGGGCGCTCTCGTCCACCAGCTCGGCCTGCAGCGCCGCACCGCAGCGGGGGCACGGCGGCTCGAAGCGGCCCGCGTCCAGGTCGACGGTGCGGCGCGGGCCGGGGGCGACGTCGCCGTGCTCGGCGCAGCGGTAGCGGCCCTCGCCGTAGACGACCATCGAACCGGCCAGCACCAGCCGGCGCACCCGGGACCGCGCCATCGCGGCCAGCAGCACCGCCGTGCCCAGGTCGTTGCAGCCGACGTAGTCGGGCGCGTCGTCGAGGTCCAGACCGAGGCCGACCATCGCGGCCTGGTGGCAGACCGCGGTGACGCCGCGCAGCGCCCGCTCCACGGTCTCCCGGTCGCGGACGTCCCCGCGCACGAACTCGACGCCGTCGGGCAGGTCGAGCGGGCCGCGGTCCTGGTGCACCGCGGGGAGCAGCGCGTCCAGCACCCGCACCCGGTGACCCGAGGCGGCGAGACGGGCGGCGACGGCCGACCCGATGAATCCGGCTCCGCCGGTGAGGAGTACGTCCATACCTGGGGACGGTAGGCGCGGAAGCGCCGCGCGGCGACGGTCCTCGACGATCCGTCAGCGGTCCGTAAGGGTCCGCCGCCGCTTTGTCGGAGGCACCTGCGAGGATGGTCGGCATGCGCATCGTGGTACTGGCCGGAGGAATCGGCGGCGCGCGCTTCCTGCGCGGCCTCAAGCAGGCGGTTGGTCCCGAGGGTGAGATCACCGTCATCGGGAACACCGGCGACGACATTCACCTGTTCGGGTTGAAGGTCTGCCCCGACCTGGACACCGTCATGTACACCCTGGGTGGCGGCATCCACGAGGAGCAGGGCTGGGGGCGGGCCGACGAGTCCTTCTCCATCAAGGCGGAGATGAAGGAGTACGGGGTCGGCCCGGAGTGGTTCGGCCTCGGCGACAGGGACTTCGCCACGCACATCGTCCGGACCCAGATGCTGGGCGCGGGCTACCCGTTGAGCGCCGTCACCGAGGCGCTGTGCGCCCGCTGGCAGCCGGGGGTGCGGCTGCTGCCGATGTCGGACGACCGGGTCGAGACGCATGTGGTCACCGACGTCGACGGCGAGCGCAAGGCGGTGCACTTCCAGGAGTACTGGGTGAAACACCACGCGCTGATCCCGGCGCACGCGATCGTCCCCGTCGGTGCGGAGACGGCGAAGCCCGCGCCGGGCGTGCTGGAGGCGCTGGCGGAGGCGGACGTGATCCTCTTCCCGCCGTCGAACCCGGTGGTGAGCGTGGGCACGATCCTCGCCGTGCCCGGGATCCGCCGCGCGGTGGCGCAGTCCGCCGCTCCGGTGATCGGCCTGTCCCCGATCATCGGCGGGGCGCCGGTGCGGGGCATGGCCGACAAGGTCCTGGAGGCGGTGGGGGTGGAGACCACCGCCGCGGCGGTGGCGAAGCGCTACGGCAGCGACCTCATCGACGGCTGGCTGGTCGACGAGGCGGACGAGGCGTCCGTGGCCGAGGTCGAGGCCGCCGGCATCCCCTGCCGCGCGGTGCCGCTGTGGATGACGGACGTCGACGCGAGTGCCGCGATGGCCCGCGCGGCGCTGGACTTCGCGGAGGCGGTGCGCAAGCCGTGACCACGCCAACGAACTTCTCCGTCGTCGCGTTCCCCGGCGTCCCCGAGATCGCCCCGGGCGACGACCTCGGCCAGGTCCTCGCCTCGGCACTGGCCCGCTTCGCCCGCGAGACGGACGGCCAGGACGGCCCCGCCGGCCTCGACGGCGACTGGCTCGCCGACGGCGACATCCTGCTGGTGACCTCGAAGATCGTGAGCAAGGCCGAGGGCCGGATCGTGCACGCGGACGACCGGGAGGCGGCGATCGACGCCGAGACGGTACGGGTGGTGGCCCGGCGCGGGCGGACCCGGATCGTCGAGAACCGGCAGGGGCTGGTGATGGCCGCGGCCGGCGTGGACGCGTCCAACACGCCGTCAGGGACGGTACTGCTGCTGCCCGAGGATCCGGACGCCTCCGCCCGCGCGCTGCGCAAGCGGCTCGGCGAGCTCACCGGCAGGCGCGTCGCGGTGGTCATCACCGACACCTTCGGGCGACCCTGGCGCAACGGCTTGACGGACGTGGCCATCGGCGCGGCCGGGATCGAGGTCTTGGACGACCACCGCGGCCGGCTCGACGCCCACGGCAACGAGCTGGCGATGACGGTCACCGCGACGGCGGACGAGCTCGCCGCAGCGGCCGACCTGGTCAAGGGCAAGGCCAGCGGCCGCCCCGTGGCCGTGGTCCGTGGGCTGGGCCACCTGGTCACCGAGGACGACGGGCCCGGGGTCCGGCCGATGATCCGTACCGCCGCCGAGGACATGTTCCGGCTCGGCACCTCCGAGGCGGTCCGCGAGGCGGTCACCGGACGGCGCACGGTGCGCCGGTTCACCGCGGAACCGGTGGACGGAGCGGCGGTGCGGCGTGCCGTCGCCGCGGCCGTCACGGCGCCCGCCCCGCACCACACCACGCCCTGGCGCTTCGTCCTGGTGGAGCGTCAGGAGACCAGGACGGCGTTGCTGGACGCGATGCTCGCGGCCTGGAACCGCGACCTGCGGGAGCTGGACGGCCGGGGCCCGGAGCGGATCGCCACCCGGGTCCGGCGCGGGGACGTGCTGCGCGACGCCCCGTACCTGGTGGTCCCCTGCCTGGTGACGACCGGCGCGCACGACTACCCGGACCCGCGCCGGGCGGCGGCGGAGCGGGAGATGTTCGTGGTGGCGATGGGCGCCGCCGTGCAGAACCTGCTGGTCACCCTCTCCGGAGAGGGGCTCGGCACGGCGTGGGTGTCGTCGACGATGTTCTGCCGCGACACCGTACGCGAGGCGCTGCGGCTGCCGGCCGACTGGGACCCGATGGGCGCGGTCGCCGTCGGCCACCCCGCCGCACCGGCCCCGGAACGGCTCCCCCGCGACGCGGACGCCTTCGTCGAGGTCCGCTGAGGCCTTCGTCGAGGTCCGCTGAAGGCTTTCGCCGCAGCGGCGGTCACATGGCCCGGAAGTCGATCGGGGCGTAGCGGGGGGCGTGCCGGGGGGCGCGCACCGAGGTGAGGCGGAGCAGGCGGCAGACCCGGTGCCGGTGGCCCCGGTAGGGCTCCAGCAGCTCCAGCATCACGCCGTCGTCGCTGCGTTCGCGCCCGGCCAGGGCCCAGCCGACGGTGTTCGGCAGATGGAGGTCACCGACCGTGACCGCGTCGGCGTCACCGTTGCTGCGCTGCAGCGTCTCGGCCGCGGTCCACACGCCGATGCCGGGGACCGTGGTCAGCAGCGCGGCGGCCTCTCCGGCCGGCAGCACCGAGGCGCGCTCCAGCCGCGCGGCCAGCCGCGCCACCCGGACCACGGCCGCGCTGCGCTTGCCGTCCACCCGGGCCCGGTGCCAGTCCCAGGAGGGGATCATGGCCCAGTCGCGTGCGGCGGGCGCCGCCCGCATCCCGGCGGGCGCGGGGCCGGGGGCCGCCGCCCCGTGGCCCAGCAGCAGCTCGCGCCAGGCGTGGTGCGCCTCGCCCACGGTGACCCGCTGCCCGAGCACGGCCGGCACCAGGGACTCCAGCACCAGCCCGGTCCGGCCGATCCGCAGCCCGGGGTGGCGCCGGTGCACGTCGCGCAGCAGCGGATGGTCGCCCGGGTCGAAGCCGGACGGGTCGTCGTCCGCGCCGAGCAGCGACGGCAGCCGGTCCAGCAGCCACTCGGCGCCGGGGCCCCAGGCCCGTGCCTCGACCGCGCCCTGCGCGCGCCGGACCGCGATCCGCAGCGTGCCCAGCCCGCCCGGGGTACGTGACACCCGCCACACCGCGCCGTCGGCGGTGGTCCGGTAGGCCGGGTCGCCGGGGCCGAACCGCAGCACGCCGACGGTGGCCGCGACGTCCAGGGGCCCCTCGGGCCGCCAGATCCGCTCGCGCCCGTCCGTCCCGACAGCCGTCCGATCCACCCCGTAAGAGTACGGGGCGCACCTGCGCACCAGGGGGCGCTTTGGTACCGTGCGAGCCCCGGGGGGACGTTCAACGGTGACTGTTTTCAAGGTCCTTCCTGCCGCCGCAGCACGCGCCGCACAGGTGCGCGACCACATCCGTCCCAGGGCATAGGCTGGAGTCCACCATGAGCCAGACACCTCCCAGCGGCGCAGAGACCCCCGCCGATCTGCTGCGCTCCGCTCTCGCGGCCGACCCGGCCCGTCCGCTGATCACCTACTACGACGACGCGACCGGTGAACGGGTCGAGCTGTCGGTCAAGACCTTCGACAACTGGGTGGCGAAGACCGCCAACCTGTTGCAGGACGATCTCGCCGCCGGGCCCGACGACCGTGCCGCGCTGCTGCTCCCGGCGCACTGGCAGACCGCCATCTGGCTGTTCGCCTGCTGGTCGGTCGGGCTGACGGTGTATCCGGGCGGGGACCCCGCCGAGGCGTCGCTGGTGGTCAGCGGCCCGGACACGCTCACCGACGCGCTCGCCTGCCCCGGCGAGCGGGTGGCGCTGGCGCTGCGCCCGCTGGGCGGACGGTTCCCCGAGCTGCCGGCCGGCTTCCTGGACTACGCGGCCGAGGTTCCGGCCCAGGGCGACCGCTTCGTCCCGTACGCGCCGGTGGATCCGGAGCGGCCGGCGCTGGTGATCGACGGCGAGCAGCTGAGCGGGGCGCGGACGGTGTCGCTGGCCATCGAGCAGGCCGAGGCGCTGGAGCTGGGACCGGGCGACCGGGTGCTGAGCACGCTGTCCTTCGACGACTGGTCCGGCCTGGGCGGCGGACTGCTGGTGCCGATCGCCGCCGGGGCCTCCGTGGTGCTCTGCCGCAACAGCGAGAAGCTGGACGAGGCGCTGATGGAGCAGCGGATCGCCGCCGAGCGGGTGACCCGCCGGATCAGCTGACACCCCGCTCTGCCCGGACGGTTCCGCGACCCGCGGCGGTGAGCGGTTCCGTACACGTTTCCCTCAGACACCTTTCCCTCAGAAACGGGGGCAACTCCACCCGTTCCGTGCACTTCTCCCGGGCTGGGCGTCGCAGCCACAGGCCGACCGGCTAGTGTGGCCGACTCGGGGAACGGAGAGACGTCCGGAAGAGCGGAGCAAGGCGTGCAGACGGGACACGGGACGGGCGACCTCGGCGGTGCCGATGCCGCCGACCTGTGGGTGCTCGACCCGGTCAGCGGCGAGTACCGGATGCGCCTGCCCGGTGAGCGTCCGCCGCCGCCCAGGCCCGCGCCTCCGCATCAGCCGCCGTCCGCACCGTCATCACACCCGCAGTGGCAGTCCCCGCCGCCCGCGCAGGGCGGACCGACGCCGTCCGCACCGCCCCAGCCCGGCCGCGCCGCCCGTCGCCGCGGCGCAGCGGCGCCTCGCGGCCGTGGCACCCCGGGCCGTGGCAACCGGGGCGGGGCCGACAGGGGCGGCCAGCAGCACAGCGGGCGGTGGCTGGCCGGTGTGGCCTGCTTCCTGCTCGCGACCGGCGCGGTCTGTGGCTATGTGCTGCTCAAGGGCGGCAGCAGCAGCGCCGCCGAGAGCGGCACGGCGAGCGCCGCGAGCGGCTGCGCCTCCCCCGGCGCCGGCGCCGGCGGCGCACCGTCAGCGCAGGCCGCCGTACCGCTGCCGGAACCCGCTGTCTCCGGCTCGTTCCTGCAGGGCCCGAAGGCTGCGCCGGTCAACATCCACGTGGTCGTCCTCAACGGCACCGGCACCATCGGGCAGGCCGAGGTGGTGCTCAGCTGGATGCAGAACGACAAGCTCTTCCGCCGGGCCAGCAACGGCGGCCCCAACCCGATCGTCCCCACGACCACGCTGGTGTACGCGCCCGACCACGTGGACCAGGCCCGTACCGTCGCCGCGGCGATGCAGCTGCCCGCCACCGCGCTGCACGGCGACGGAAAGACCACCGGTGCGGGCGACTCGATGGTGCTGACGCTCGGCCAGGACTTCCACGGCATAGGCAAGCCGTTCGCGGCCCCCTCCCCCGCAGCCCCGACCGGCCCGGCGACGGCGAGTGCCACCACCGGCATGACCGGAAAGACCGGCTGCGGCAGCCAGTAGCCCGGCGCGAGTTCCGGGCATACGCCCGAGAGCTTGAAGGCAGGCACCGCCGATGACCAGCAACCCCACCAACTCCCGCCGCCGCAGGGCGCCGTCGCGGATCGGCGGCGCGTCCGCGGTGAACGGCAGGCGCGGCGACCGGAGGTGCGACCGCCGACGGCGGCCGCGTCGGCGCGGACGGGCGGTCGCGCTCACGGTCGGCATCGTGCTGACCCTGGTCGCCGTCGGCGGCTGGGGCTATGTGCAGTACCTGAACAGCAACATCAGGCACGGCGCCCTGAGCTTCGGCGACCAGGGCGGCGACTCCTCCGACTCCGCCCACAGCGCGCTGAACGTGCTGCTGATCGGCTCCGACACCCGGGACACCGCCGCCGACCTGCAGCTCGGCGGTTCGCGCGACTCGGTCGGCGGCCCGGCGCACGCGGACGTGGAGATGCTGCTGCACGTCTCGGCCGACCGCAGCAACGCCTCGCTGATCAGCATCCCGCGCGACACCATGGTCGACATCCCGGCCTGCACCGACCCGGCCACCGGGAAGACCTACCCCGAGTCGCCGCACGAGCAGATCACCGACAGCCTGTCCCACGGCGGGCCCGGCTGCACCGTCTACACCTGGCACCAGCTGACGGGCATCCACATCGACCACTACATGATGGTCGACTTCGGCGGGGTGGTCAGCATGGCGGACGCGATCGGCGGCGTGCCGGTCTGCCTCAACGCCAATGTCGCCGACCCGTACTCGCATCTGCGGCTCACCCAGGGGGACCACGTGATCAAGGGGGTCGAGGCGCTGGAGTGGCTGCGCACCCGGCACGGGTTCGGGGACGGCAGCGACCTCTACCGCACCCAGACCCAGCACATGTACCTGACCTCGATGCTGCGCCAGCTGCGCTCCGGCGGGACGCTGACCGACCCGGGCAGGATCCTCTCGCTCGCCGACGCCGCGACCAAGGCGCTGAGCGTGGACGACGGGCTCGACAGCGTCGGCAAACTGGTGGGCCTGGTCAACCAGTTGAAGAACCTGCAGCCGGACCGGCTGACCACGGTGACCATGCCCTACGCAGAGGACCCTAAGAACCCGAAGGCCTGGGTCATCCCCATGCCCGGTGACGCCGACCGGCTGTTCGCAATGGTGCGCGGGGACGTCCCGATGGACGCCCACGGCGCCGCCGCCGCGCCGTCGGGTTCGCCGTCGTCCGCACCGACCGCCTCCGCCGCACCGACCGCGGCGGCGGTCCGGCTCACCGTCGAGAACGGCAGCGGCGCCGCCGGGCGGGCGACCACGGTCACCGCCGCACTGCACGCGCTCGGCTTCACCCGGGCCCGCAACGGCCTGAACGCGCCCGCCCGCCAGCAGAGCACGACGCTCACCTTCGCCCCGGCCGACCAGGCGGCGGCCCAGGCCCTCGCCGCAGCCCTGCGCCTGCCGCCCAGCGCGCTGCACGAGAGCGCGGACGCGACGCGGACGACCCTGGTCGTCGGCGCCGACTGGACCACGGGCGGCAGCTTCCCGGTCACCATCACCCCGGCCCCCGGCGCGGTGCCCACCACCGCCCCTCAGCAGAGCGGCAGCGAGAGCAAGTGCGCCAAGGTCAATCCGGTGTATTCATGGTGACGCAGCTTCATGGTGACGCAGTTTCATGGTGACGCAGCCTCAGGGTGACGGGGTGCGGTCCGCGCTTCGCATCGGGGCGGGCGCTGTGCTGGCGATGACCCGCCTGGCGAGCGAGCGGGGGCTGGTCAGAAAGCCCCAGCCCCAGCACATGTGCATGGTGGTCAGCGCCACCGGCAGCTGCACGCGGGCCTTCGCGGGCAGCCCGCGCCCCTCCCGGAGCGAGCCCACCAGGATCGCCGCCGCGTAGCCACCCGGTGCCAGGAACAGCGCCGGGTGCAGCAGCAGCCCGCCCAGCAGCCCGATCCCGACGCCGAGGGCCGCCGCCGGCGGGGCCAGGTAGCGCAGGTTGACCGAGCCGCGGTGGTACCGGGTCACCACCCGGCGCCAGCGGCCGTAGTCGCGGTACTGCTTCGCCAGCGCCCGCACGGTGGGGCGCGGGCGGTAGGTGACCCGGAGGTCCGGGGTGAACCAGATCAGCCCGCCGTCCTGGCGGATCCGGTAGTTCAGCTCCCAGTCCTGGGCCCGGATGAACTCCTCGTTGTAGCCGCCCTGCTGCTCCAGCACCTCGCGCCGGAACACGCCCAGGTAGACGGTGTCCGCGGCGGCCGCCTCGCCGCCGGTGTGGAAGGCGGCATTGCCGACCCCGATCCGGGAGGTCATCGCGGCCGCGACGGCCATCTCCCACTCGGTCTCGCCCTCGGCGTGCATGATCCCGCCGACGTTGGCGGCGCCGGTCTCGCCCAGCAGCCGGACGGCGGTGGCCACGTAGCCGGGGGTGAGCAGTCCGTGCCCGTCCACCCGCAGCACGATCGGGTGGCGCGAGCCCCGGATCGCGGCGTTGAGCGCGGCCGGGGTGCGTCCGGTCGGGTTGGGGACGGTCCGTACCTCGCGGCCGGTGCCGGCGGTCTCGGCGACCAGCGCCGCGGCGATCTCGTCGGTGTCGTCCCCGGACGGTCCGAGGGCGATCACCACCTCCATGTCGCCCGCGTACTCCTGGTCCAGGATCTGCCGGACGGATTCACGGAGATGCCGGGCCTCGTTGAGGACGGGCATGATCACCGAAACGGCGGGCAGGGACTGCCCACCACGGGGGGCGGAGGTCGCGTTCATATGGACGCCACCGTACCGCCGGGGGTGGCCCGACACCGAACGGGTCCCCGGCCTGCGCCGGAACCGGGGGACGGAACGATTCTCCGTTCGGGGGAACCTCGCCGACACCCCGTCCGCGCTGTGCCCGGCCCGGGCCGCGCGCGCCTACGATCCCACCGATGCCTGCCGACCGCGCCGCTCCCGACCGCCGGCCCCGCTCCCGGGGACAGCTGGTCCGACGCCCGCTGCGCCGGGGCGTGTGGGTCGCCGGGCTGCTCTCCGGCGCGGTGCTCGCCACCAGCGGGGTCGGCTGGACCGTGGCGCTCGGCCTGGGCGACTCGATCAGCCGGGTCAACGTCTTCGGCGGCCTGCGGAACCGGCCGGCCGGCGACGGCGCGCTGAACTTCCTGCTGGTCGGCACCGACGAGCGGGCCGGCGTTCCGCCGGACGTGCTGCGCGCGCTGCACGCCGGCGGCGAGGCCTGCCACTGCACCGACGCCATGATGCTGGTCCATCTGTCCGCCTCCGGCGGACAGGCGAGCGTGGTCAGCATCCCGCGCGACAGCTATGTCGACATCCCCGCCCACCAGGACCTGGGCACCGGCCGGCAGATGCCGGAGTCCATGGGCAAGATCAACGCCGCCTACGGCATGGGCGGCCCGCCGCTCACCGTGCAGACCGTGGAACAGGCCACCGGCCTGCACATCGACCACTACCTGCAGCTGAACTTCCTCAGCTTCGTCAGCACCGTCGACGCCCTCGGCGGAGTCCCGGTCTGCACCGACCGGCCGCTGCACGACCCCAAGTCCGGCCTCGACCTGCCGGCCGGTACCACCAGGCTGGACGGCGCGCAGGCGCTGACCTACGTCCGGGCCCGCTATGTCGACCCCAGCGCCGACCTCGGCCGGATGCGGCGGCAGCAGAAGTTCGTGGCCCAGATCATCGCCCAGGCCACCAGTTCCGGGACGCTGCTGAACCCGCTCCGGCTGCAGGGGGTGATGACCGCGGTGCTGCGGTCGGTGAAGGCCGACGAGTCGCTGAGCACGCAGGACCTGCTGACCCTGGCCGGCCGGCTCAAGGACCTGCGACCGTCCTCGGCCTCGTTCACCACCATTCCGCCGGCGACACTGAACCACCCGGTGCCGGGCTGGGGCGAGACCGTGCTGTGGGACCGGCCGCGGGCCGAGGCCCTGTTCGCCGCGCTGCGCGCGGACACCCCGCTGACCCCGTCGGCCCCGCCCGCGAGCCCGTCGCCGGCGCCCGCGGCCACCGGCGCCGCCGGTGCGGCCCGTGCGACCGGCGCCGCCGCTGCGGCCGAGCCCGAGGTCAGCGTGCCGCCGGACTGGGTACGGGTGCAGGTGCTGAACGGCGCGGGTGTGCCGGGTCTCGGGGCGGCGGCCGAGCACGAGCTGCGCACAGCAGGGTTCGCCACCACCGGCCTGCCCGCGAACGCCCCCGGCGGCACCGGCAACGCCCAGCACACGGTGATCCGCTACGACCCGCGCTGGGACGAGTCGGTGAAGACGCTGGCGGCGGCGCTGCCCGGGGCGCAGCTCCAGGCGGTGCCCGGGCTGGGCCGGACGCTGCAGGTGGTGCTGGGCAAGGACTACACCGGCGTGCGGCGGGTGGCCACCGCGCCCACCACCGCGCCCACCACCGCGGGCTCCACGGGCGCCACCACCGCGGGTGCCCCGCCGCCGCAGCCGTCCCCGTCGACGGCGGCCGCCGCGGCGGGGGTGGACGCCGCCCGGGGCGACACCGTGGACTGCCACTGACCCCGCCCCGCACCCGCCCCGTTCCGCCCCGCTCGTGGCATCGGACGCGGACTCTGTCACCGTCCTGGTCGTATCGGAACAGATACTTCACCGCTGTGCACCAAAACCGCTACAGCTCGTCGATTCAGACCGTTCTGTCCTGCTTGGCGGCGTGAAACAGGGCATCCTCGGGCACATGACGACGCGCGACGACTGGAACGAGCAACCTGCCCCGGGGCAGGACATCAGTGGCTGGGAGACGCGTACCACCAGGCCCGGCCAGGGCGAGCCTCCACTGCCCCCCGAGCTGAACCCGCGCGGTCCCGGCGGCGGCAGGACCGGCGGCCCGGTCCGGCGCCCGTCCCGGCAGCAGCCTCCACGCCCGCCGGCCCAGCCCCCGGCCCAGGCCGCCCAGTCGCAGGCCCAGGGCCGGCCGCCGACCCGTCCCGCGTCCCCGGCGCAGCCGGCCGGGTCGTACCAGCCGGCCGGGCCCGGTGCCCCGCTGCCGCCCGAGCTGGACCCGCGCGGTCCGGGGCGCGGTGCGGGCCGGGGCAGCGGCGGCGGGGTCGGACCCGGCGGCCGCCGCCGCTGGTCGCGCGGCCGCAGGATCCGGTTCACGCTGTTCGCGCTGGTGCTGACGCTGCTGGTGGTCGGCGTCGGCACCTACTTCTGGGCCGGTTCCAAGATCAACCACAACAACGTCCTGGTCGACTACGCGGGCCGCCCCCCGGCCGGCAAGGGCACCAACTGGCTGATCCTCGGCTCGGACAGCCGCCAGGGCCTGAGCCAGCAGCAGATGGACCAGCTGCACACCGGCTACGACACCGGCGCCCGTACCGACTCGATGATGCTGCTGCACACCGGCGGCAACGGGAACACGCTGATGAGCATCCCGCGCGACTCCTACGTCACCATCCCGGCCTGGACCGACAGCAAGGGCGTGTCGCACAGCGCGGCCAGGCACAAGATCAACGCCGCCTTCGCCGAGGGCGGCGGCCCGCTGCTGGTGCAGACCCTGGAGTACAACACCGGGATCCACATCGACCACTACGCCGAGATCGGCTTCTCCGGCTTCGTCAGCGTGGTCGACGACCTGGGCGGCGTCGACATGTGCCTGGACAAGCCGATCGTCGACCAGGCCTCCGGCGCGAACCTCAAGGCGGGCTGCCAGACGCTGAACGGTCAGCAGTCGCTGGCCTTCGTCCGCGAGCGGCACCAGGAGGCCACCCAGGACCTGGCCCGGATGCAGCACCAGCAGCAGTTCCTGGCGGCGCTGTCGCACAAGGCGACCTCGATGGGCACGCTGCTCGACCCGTTCGTCCTCTACCCGACCCTGGACAGCGGCCTGTCCATGCTGACGGTGGACAACAACACCGGGCTGACCGACCTGAGCTCGATGTTCTTCGCGATGAAGGACGTCAAGGGCGGGAACGGCAAGACCATCACCGTGCCGATCGCCACGGCCAACCTGCAGACCCCGGCCGACGGAGTCGCCGTCAAGTGGAACATGACGGAGGCTCAGCAGGTCTTCGACGCCTTCAAGAACGACACCGCCGTCCCCACCTTCTCCGGCTGACACCGCTACTCCGCGTGCCGCACCAGCGGGTTGGATCCGATCGAGTTCGAGACCGCGAAGCTCACCGAGCCCGAGCGGTAGCGGTCGTCGGACCACTCGATGGGGCGGCCCGCGTGCGTCGTGGTGGTCCGCCGGATCCGCAGCAGCGGGCCGCCACGACGGATGCCGAGCAGGTCGGCGTCCTGCGTTCCGGCGGCCACCGCGTCGATCACATGCTCGCCGTAGGCGAAGATGATCCCGATGTCCTCGTAGAGCGCCTGCACCACCGACTCGCAGTCCACCGGCAGCCGTTCCACCGCCTCGGCCACCCACAGCGGGTAGACGTTCCGCTCGACCAGCACCAGTTCGCCGTCGAGCCCGCGCACCCGCAGCACCTGCAGCACGTCGTCGCCGATGGCGATCTGCAGCCGTTCGGCGTCCTCCGCGGTCGCCGGCCGGCGGAACTGCTCCACCACCCGCCCGCTCGCGGTGCGGCCCATCGCACCCGCCCACTGGGCGAAGCTGCGCAGTTCGGCGAAGCTCTGGCTGCGCTTGTTGCCGAGGACGACCCTGCGGGCGCCCTGGCGGGAGCCGATCCGGCCCTCCGAGGTGAGGGCGGCGACGGCCTGACGGACCGTCCCGCGCGAGACCTGGTAGCGGGAGGCGAGATCACTCTCGGTGGGAAGGGTGCCGCCGACGGGGTACTCGCCGCGGTCGATGGCGTGACGCAGCTCCTCGGCGATCTCCTCGTGGCGTGCGGCCACAGTTCGGCGTCCTTCCATCGATCAGGCTTCCGGGGTCGGGCTGCGCACACCGGCACCCTGCGGGAGCGATGGAGTGCAGCCGGTACATACCAAGCGGCGTGATCGTACCGTTACCTGCACCATGAATGAAATTCCGGTCCGACAACCAGAATAACGACAGACAACGGCACGCGTCCGTATGTGTCCTGTTCACTATCCCGTCACCATTGTCGGGCGTACTGTCATCGACTTGTCCGAACAAGTCCCGCTGGACCCCCTGTTCTCACTCCCTTGCTCAGACGCCTCTTCAGGAGACATCGTGACCCCCTCCCGTGCCCGGGCCGCCGCCCTCACCGGCGTCCTGGTGGCCGCAGCGCTCACCATCAGCGCCTGTGGCTCCGCGACCTCCACCAAGACCGCCGGTAGCGGTTCCAGTGGCAGCACCAACGCCGCCACCGCTGCTTCTGCTGCCGCCTTCGGCGGGATGGACGCCCTGGTCAAGGCCGCGCAGCAGGAGGGCTCGCTGAACGCGATCACCCTGCCCCGCGACTGGGCCAACTACGGCGCGATCATGGACGGCTTCACCAAGAAGTACGGCATCAAGATCAACGACGAGAACCCCGAGGGTTCCAGCCAGGACGAGATCAACGCGGTCACCACCCGCAAGGGCCAGGGCCGCGCCCCCGACGTGCTCGACCTCGGTGGCGCCTTCGCGCTCAGCGGTGCCCAGCAGGGCCTGTTCGCGCCGTACAAGGTCGCCACCTTCGCCCAGATCCCGGCCGGCCAGGCCGCCACCGACGGCAGCTGGACCTACGACTACGGCGGCTACGTCTCCATCGGCTGCAACGCCACCAAGGTCACCACCTGCCCGAAGACCTTCGCTGACCTGCTCAAGCCCGCCTACCACGGCATGGTGGCGCTCAACGGCGACCCGACGCAGGCCGGTGCGGCGTTCGCCGGCGTCTACGCCGCCGCGCTCGCCAACGGTGGCAGCCTGGACAACATCCAGCCCGGTCTGGACTTCTTCAACAAGCTGAAGAAGGCCGGCAACTTCAACCCGGTGCAGGCCAAGCAGTCCACCGTCGAGTCGGGCGAGACCCCGATCACCATCGACTGGGACTACCTGAACGCCGGCTACTCGGCCGAGTTCAAGTCCAAGGGCATCAACTGGCAGGTCAACGTCCCCACGGACGGCCTCTACGCCAACTACTACAACCAGGCCATCAACAAGTGGGCGCCGCACCCGGCCGCCGCACGGCTCTGGGAGGAGTACCTCTACAGCGCTGAGGGCCAGAACCTCTTCCTCGGCGGCTTCGCCCGTCCGGTCGAGATGGGCGCCCTGCAGACCGCCGGCACCCTGGACACCACCGCCGCCGCGGCGCTGCCCGTGGTCAGCGGCACCCCGACCTTCCCGACCCAGGCGCAGATCACGACCGCCAAGGCCACCCTGGCCTCCGGTTGGGCGAAGGCCATCAACGGGTGAGCACCGTCGACCCCATCTCCACTGCTGGGGCCGACCGGCCCCGTCGCTCCCCGCGCAGCCGCCGGCTGCGCGGGGGCGCGGCGGGGCGCGCCGCCGTTTCCCTGCGCGGCAGCGCCACGGTCCTCCCCCTGATCCTCTTCGTCGTCGTGGCCTTCGGCGTGCCCGCCGTGGCCATGGCCTATGGCGCGTTCACGACCAACACCCCGGGAACGCCGGCCACCTACACCTCCGGCAACCTCAGCGCCTCGCTCTCCGGCGGCTACCTCACCGCGCTCCTGGGCAGCGTCAAGCTGTCCGCGACGTCGGCACTGGTCGCCACCGTGGTCGGGCTGCTGCTGGCCCAGGCCGTGGTCACCTCCCGGTTCAAGGTCCTGCGCAGCGTGGTGCTCAGCGCCTCGGGCGTGCTCGCCAACTTCGGCGGCGTGCCGCTGGCGTTCGCGTTCATCGCCACCCTCGGCAACGCCGGGGTGCTCACCACCCACCTGCACCTGGACAAGGCCGGCTGGAGCCTCTACACCTTCTGGGGCCTGACCCTGGTGTACCTCTACTTCCTGATCCCGCTGATGGTGCTCAGCGTCATCCCGGCGCTGGACGGCCTGCGCCGCCAGTGGCGTGAGGCCGCGCAGAACAACGGCGCGACCACCTGGCAGTACTGGCGCCACGTCGCCCTGCCGGTGCTCGCCCCGTCGCTGCTCGGCGGGTTCGTGCTGCTCTTCGGCACGGCCTTCGCCGCGTACGCCACCGCGGCCGCGATGGTCGGCGCGTCCGTGCCGCTGATCACCCTTCAGATCGCCAACGCCCTGAACGGCAACGTCTCCGCCGACGCCGGGAACGTCGCGTTGGCGATGAGCCTGGACATGGTGGTCATCGCCGCCCTGGTCATGGCCGTGTACCTGCCCCTGCAACGCCGGAGCGCCCGATGGCTGGTGTGACCACCGCCCTGTCCAACCTGACGGAACCCCAGCCCGCCGAGGTCCTCGCCGGTGCGGGCCGCCGCAAGCCGCGCCGCTTCGGCCGCGCGGCCGTACTGGTCATCTGCGGCGTGTACTTCGCCGTGCCGCTGCTCGCGACGCTGCTGTTCACCGTGGACAACGGCAACCAGGGCTTCTCGCTGAGCGCCTACAGCGACATCTTCAGCGTCGCCGGCCTGTGGCCCGCGCTGCAGCTGTCGCTGGAACTCGCCGCGGCGACCATCGTGGTGGTGTTCCTGCTGCTCATCCCGGCCGTGATCGCGGTACGGCTGGGCGGCCAGCGGCTGCGCATGGTGGTCGAGATCACCTGCACGCTGCCGCTGGTGGTGCCCTCGATCGCGCTGACCGCCGGCTTCAGCACGGTGCTCCGCTGGGGCGCCGACAACCTGGCCAGCACCCCGTTCTTCCAGACCCTGAACGACATCCAGGACCCCAACTTCCCGGTGGTGCTGCTGCTCGCCTACGTGGTGATGGCCCTGCCGCTGGCGTACCGCACCCTGGACGCCGGTATGCGGGTGCTGGACGTCCGCACCCTGCTGGAGGCCGCGCAGAACAACGGCGCGGGCCGGCTGCGTGCGATCGTCACGGTGATCCTGCCGAACCTGCGCGGCGCGCTGCTGAACACCGCGCTGCTCACCCTGGCCCTGGTGCTGGGCGAGTTCACGGTCGCCTCCATCCTCGGGTTCACCCCCTTCGCGGTGTGGATCGTCAACGGCAACTCCGCCGGGCAGGGCCCGGTCACCGTCGCCGTCTCCATCGTCAGCCTGCTGCTCACCTGGGCGCTGCTGCTGGTGGTCTCGATGACGGCCGGACGGCGCCGCGGCGCCCCCGCCGACCCCGCCTGACCAGCACGTCCGACCCGCACGCACGATCCGCACGCACGACCAGCCGAGAGACCCGCAGAACCCGCCATGCCTACCAGCTCAGAGGGAGCCACCCCCATGTCGAATGCGGCCCCCACCGTCGCCTCAGTCGTATCAGCCGGCACTGACACCAGCGCCAGCGCCACCGTCGAGTTCCGCTCGCTGCGCCGCAGCTTCGGTGCGACCACCGCCCTCGACGGCCTGGAGCTCACCGTCCAGCCCGGCGAGCTGCTCGCCCTGCTCGGCCCGTCCGGCTGTGGCAAGACCACCGCGCTGCGGATGGTCGCCGGCTTCGAGACGCCCGACTCCGGCGCGGTCCTGGTCGACGGCGAGGACATCACCCGGATCCCCGCGCACCGTCGCGACGCCGGCATGGTGTTCCAGTCCTACAGCCTCTTCCCGCACCTCAACGCCCGCGACAACGTCGCCTTCGGCATGCGGATGCGCAAGACGCCGACCGCCGAGCGCCGCAAGCGCGCCGACGAGCTGCTGGAACTGGTCGGCCTGCCCCAGTACGGCGACCGCTACCCGCACCAGCTGTCCGGTGGCCAGCAGCAGCGCATCGCGCTGGCCCGCGCGCTGGCGCTGCGCCCCCGGGTGCTGCTGCTGGACGAACCGCTGTCGGCGCTGGACGCCAAGGTCCGGCTGACGCTCCGTGAGGAGATCCGCCGGCTGCAGCAGGAGCTGCGGATCACCACCCTGTTCGTGACCCACGACCAGGAGGAGGCGCTGTCCATGGCCGACCGCGTCGCGGTGATGCACGCCGGACGGCTGGAGCAGTGCGCCACCCCGGCCGAGCTCTACGCCCGCCCGGCCACCGCGTTCGTCGCCGAGTTCGTCGGCACCATGAACCGCCTGGCCGGCCGGATCGGCGACGACACCGGCACGGTCGAGGTCCTCGGCCAGCGGGTCCCGGTGGACGGCTCGCCCGCCGCCGCGACCCCGCACACCGACGTGGACGTCCTGGTCCGCCCGGAGAACCTGGTGCTGGAGGCGCAGGGCGGTGGCGGAGCCATCGTCAGCGGCAGCACCTTCCTCGGCGCGGTCACCCGGCTCTCGGTCCAGCTCCCGGACGGCACCGTGCTCAAGGCGGACCTGTCCACCCACGACGCCGCCGCGCTGCCGGCCGGCACCGGTGTCACCGTGCGACTGCCGGAGCGCCCGGTCCTGGTGGACCGCCGCACCGTCTGACGGGTCCGGCCGACCGGACCGGCCGGCGTGCGGACCGGCCCAGTCGGTCCGCACCGGTGCGCCTACGATCGACCAGGCCGCACCGGGCCCGCACCGCGCCGTCCCGTTCCCCATCGTCCCGACCCCGGGCGACACCGTCCCGAGCCCTTCCCACTCCGAGCGACAGAGAGCAGCAACAACCGTGCCGACCCGCGTAACCCCCGCCTCAGGCGGCCCCCTGCACGCCGTCCTGTTCGACATGGACGGCACCCTCGTGGACACCGAAGGCCTGTGGTGGCAGGCGGCGGAGAGCGAGGCCAGACTGCTGGGGCTGGTACTCGGCGACGCGGACCAGCCGCACGTCCTCGGCCGTGCGGTGGACGACACCGCCGCTCACCTGTTCCGCTCGGCCCAGGGCACCACCACCCGGACCGAGGCCTCGGTCGCGTCCGCGCTGGACCGCCGCTTCACCGCGCTGGTCGAGGCCCAGGTCGTGCCGCTGCCCGGGGCGCTGGAGCTGCTGGACGAGCTCAAGGCGGCCGGCATCCCGACCGCCCTGGTCTCCGCGTCGCCCCGGCACGTCGTCGACATCGTGCTGGAGGCGCTGGGACGGCGCCGCTTCACCGTCACCTTCGCCGCCGGGGAGACCCCGCAGACCAAGCCGGCGCCGGACCCCTACCTCGCGGCGGCCGACGCGCTCGGCGTCCCGGCCGGGTCCTGCGTCGCGGTCGAGGACACCCCCACCGGGATCGCCTCCGCCGAGGCGGCCGGCTGTTCGGTGGTCGCCGTCCCGTCCGCGACGGTGATCGAGGCGGGCCCGGGACGGGTCGTCGTCGGCAGCCTGCTGGACGTGGACCTGCCGCTGCTGCGCGCACTGGCCGCGGCCGGCGCCGGGACTGCGCAGTCCAGGACGCCGCTGCCCACGACGCCGCAGGCCGAGAGCGTGCAGGCCGGGGAAGCCTGAGCGGTCGGAGACCGTTGCACCGTCGAACACCTCCACCGCTCGGAAGGCCGCTGGTCCATGCCCTACCTGTTCCTCACCTTCGCAATCGCGAGTGAGATCTGCGCGACGGTCTCGCTCAAGTTCACCGAAGGGTTCAGCAGGCTGGTCCCCAGCGTGATCGTGGTGGTCGGCTACATCCTGTCCTTCGTGCTGCTCTCCCAGGCGCTCAAGCAGGTGCCGGTGAGCACCGCGTACGCGATCTGGTCGGGTGTCGGCACGGCGGTGGTCGCGGCGATCGGCTTCGCCTTCCTGGGCGAGGGCGTGAACACCTGGAAGCTGACCGGCATCGCCCTGATCATCGGCGGCGTGGTGGCCCTCAACCTCGGCGACGCCGCGCACTGACACCTCAGCACTCACGCCTGCTCCGGCGTCAGCCGCACGGGCTGGCAGGACGGCTGACGTCCCGTCCGTCGGCGCGGGGCAGGCTCCGGGCAGTGGCAGGATCTCCCGCAGGGCTCCATCGGGACTCCAGCGACAGGGGGCAGACCACGTGAGTGAGCAGCCGGACGCCGACTCCGAGGAGGAGTCGGAGAAGCGGGTCACCAACGCCGAGCTCTTCTTCGACCTGGTGTTCGTGCTCTGTGTCACCGAGGTCTCGGTGATGCTGCACGCGCACCACACCGGGGCGGGCGTGTTCCGGGCCCTGGTCGTGTTCGTGCCGATGTACTGGACCTGGGTCGGCACCAGTGTCCAGGCCAGCACCCATGACGTGGACAACCACCAGGACCGGCTGGCCATCTTCGCCATCGCGCTCTGCGGCATGTTCATGGCCCTGGCCGTGCCGCAGGCGTTCGGCTCGCTGGGGTTGCTCTTCGGCGCCTCGTACCTCGCCGCCCGGATCGTGCTCGCGCTGCGGATGGTCCGGCTCGGCGGAGTGCTGATGGGGCCGTACGGCGCGGGCGCCCTGGTCACCGG
This sequence comes from Streptacidiphilus sp. EB129, assembly GCF_041262645.1. Classification (NCBI taxonomy): domain Bacteria; kingdom Bacillati; phylum Actinomycetota; class Actinomycetes; order Kitasatosporales; family Streptomycetaceae; genus Streptacidiphilus; species Streptacidiphilus sp. EB129. The sequence goes on along the minus strand of NZ_JBGCCS010000019.1, from coordinate 105,389 downwards.
CCCGCTGCTGACCGTCGGCGGTCTGCTCCACGGCGAGCTGCGGACCGTCCTGTGGGCGGTCGCCGCCGTGACCGACCTGTCGACCCCGGCGCTGGCCCGGCGGCGGCTGGAGGCGGTCCGGATCCACCCCACCCATCTGCCGGAACGTTTCAGCACCTTCGTGCTGATCGCGCTGGGCGAGACCATCGTCTCGGTGGGCGCACCGGTCGCCGCCAACGCGCGGGTGACGGCCGCTGAAGTCGTCGCCGTCGCCGTGTCGTTCGTGCTGATCACCGGCCTGTGGTGGGTGTACTTCGCGTACGCGGCGGACGCGATTCGGCATGCGCTGACCACCGCCGCGGTCCGCACCGACATCGTCCGGCAGGTGCTGTCCTACGGGCACCTGAGCCTGGTCGGCTCGATCATCGCGGTAGCCGTCGGACTCACCGAGTCGGTGCAGCACCCCGGCCGGGTGCTGTCCACCGGCGGCGGAGCCCTGCTGGTGGGCGGCTGCGCGCTCTACCTGGCGACCTTCGGCTACACCCGGTGGCGGATGTTCCGGGTGCACTCGACGACCCGGCTGATCGTCGCCGGCCTGATCCTGGCGACGCTGCCGCTGGTCCCGCTGCTTCCCGCACTGGCCATGCTGAGCCTGCTGGCCGCGCTGCTGGTCGGCCTGAGCCGCTGGGAGTACGTGCGCATCCGGCGCGACGGCAGGAACTGACCCGGCACGCGGCAGCAGCGTCGGCAAGTCGCCGCGGTGCGCGCGGTGAGCCACACCCCGGCGGGACCGTCAGGAACCCCGGCGCACAGAGTCCGGCCGCGACCCCCGCTGCACCGCGCGGGGCGTTCCGGCCCGAGAAGACCGCCACCCGCTCCGGAAGGCAGCCCGCCCGTGACACCGCTGGTCGCGATACCCGCGCTCACCCTCGACGGAACCGCACTCACCCCCGCCGAGGTGGCCGCCCTCGCCAGAGGCGAGGCCCGCGCGTCCGTCGCACCCGCCGCCAGGGCCCGGATGCTGCGGGCCCGCGCGGTCGCCGAGGACGTCGCCGGCCGCCGCCAGGTGTACGGGCACACCACCGGCGTCGGCGCCAACCGCACCGTCGCGGTCCCCATCGCCGCCGGCCCGGCCGCCCGGCCCGCCGCCCCCGAGGCCGCCCGACCCGCCGCCAACCACGGCATGCGCCTGCTGCGCAGCCACAGCGGCGGCATCGGCCCGCTGGTCCCCGCCGAACAGACCCGGGCCATGCTCGCGGTCCGGCTCAACCAGCTGCTCCGGGGCGGATCCGCGATCAGCGCCACCGTCGCCGACCGCCTCGCCGAGGCCCTCGGCTCCGGGCACATCCCCAGCGTGCACGCCTACGGCTCGGTCGGCACCGGCGACCTGTCCGCACTCGCCGAGCTGGGCCTCACCCTGGCCGGGGAGCAGCCCTGGCGCAGCGGCTTCGGCGCCGGCCGGCCGCCCGCACCGCTGGCGCTGGACCACTGGGACGCGCTGCCGCTGATGTCCAGCAGCGCCCTGACCATCGGTCAGACCGCGCTCGCCCACACCGACCTGGCCGCGCTGCTCGCCACCGTGCCGCTGATCGCGGCGCTCTCGCTGACCGCCGTCCACGGCTCCACCGAACCGTACGCGGCGGTGGTGCACGCGCTGCGCCCGCACGCCGGGGCGGGCCGGGTCGCGGCCCGGATGCGCGGGCTGCTGGACCCGGTGCCGTGGACCCCGGCGCTGGTCCAGGACCCGTTCGGCTTCCGCTGCCTGCCCCAGGTCCACGGCGCGGCCCTGGACGCGGCCGACGGTCTGGAGCAGGTGCTCCGGATAGAGATCAACTCGGCCTCGGAGAACCCGCTGCTCTCACTGGACCCCGCCGACTACCACCACCACGGCGGCTTCCACCAGGCCTCGCTGGCCCTCGCCCTGGACCAGCTCCGGCTGGCCCTGCTGGGCACCGCACAGCTCTCCACCGCCCGCTTCGGCGTGCTGGTCTCACCGTCCTTCACCGGCCTGCCCTCGTTCCTGGCCCAGGACGAGGACGGCAGCAGCGGCATCATGATCACCGAGTACGCGGCCCAGTCCGCCCTGGCCCGGCTCCGCGGCCTGGCACAGCCGGTCACCCTCGGCCACGCGGTGCTGTCCCGGGGCGTCGAGGAGCACGCCAGCTTCGCGGCGACCGGCGCCCACCAGTTGCTGGAGACGGTCACCACGCTGCGCCTGGTGCTGGCCTGCGAGCTCGTCGCGGCGGTGCGCGCCCTGAGGATGCGCGGCACCTCGCTGGATCCGGCCGGCGCGCTCGGCCGGTTCCAGCGGGACGCCGGGGCGCTGCTCAGTCCAGGCACCGTCGACCGCGACCTCACCCCCGACGTGGAGGCCGCCGCCGGGTTTCTGGCCCGGCACCCCTCGGCCGACTGAGCCGGCGCGCGCCCGGCGGTCAGCGCCGCCTGGCGATCAGCGCCGCCCGGCGATCAGCGCCGCCCGGCGATCAGCCACGCCCACCCCAGCAGCAGCACGCCGACCAGCACCGCGACCGCGCCCAGCGCGGCGTACTGGCTGTGCCCGGTCATCATCGAGCCCTTCATCGCCCCCGTGCCCTGCGCGATCCACACTCCGCCGACCACGACCAGCAACGCACCCAGCACACCCCGGATCCACACGACCGCGCCTCCGTCTCCACCGCGTCTCCGCCGCCACGGACGCCCGCTCCAGGTCGGCCCAGTGCAGATACGCGCGCGACCCCCCGTCCGGTTCACTCGTTCGCGGATCGCCTCAGCACCCGGTGGTACGGGCCGACGAGGTCGCGGTGCCACCAGGCCCCGGTGGCGTGACGTTCGACCGGGGTGGTGAAGCGGTAGCGGTAGAGCGTGGCCCTGACCTGCACCGGAGGCCGGTCCGGGAAGGGGTTTCCGCGCAGCAGCCGCAGCGTGTCCCGGTCACCGGCCAGCAGCTTGCGCAACAGCGGCGCCAGCCAGGGCCGGGCGTAGCCGGGGTTGATCGCGGCGAACCACATCAGCCAGTCCAGCCGGAGGTGGTACGGGGCGAACTGCCGGGGTCGCGCCCGCGGGTCGCCCGGCTTCCCCCGGAACTCGTAGCAGAGCCAGGTGTGCCCGTCGGCGCTGCCTTCGAGGACCACCTCGTGCCGCACCCGGGTCACGCTGCCGAAGGCGCCGTAGGTGTTGACCAGGTGCAGCGAGTCGAACGAACGGTTCATCACCTGGCGCGGCGACAGCAGGTTGGACGCGGGGCGGTAGCTGAGCAGCAGCACCAGTACGGTCCAGGCCAGCACACCGGCCAGGAACCAGTCGGGGGTGGCCGGGTAGGCCCGCTGCGAGCCGGTGCTCACGGCGCTGAGCGCGAGGGTGATGGTCAGCCAGTTCAGCCAGGCGAAGTTGCCCGACAGCACCAGCCACAGCTGGGTGAGCACCACCAGCCCCGCCGCCACGGTCGCCACCGGCTGTGGCAGGAACAGCGCGACCGGCGCGCCCAGCTGCACCAGGTGGTTCGCCGCCGCCTCGACCCGGTGCAACGGACGCGGCAGATGGTGGAACCACCAGCTGAACGGCCCGGGCATGGGCTGGGTCTCGTGGTGGTAGTACAGGCAGGTCAGCTCACGCCAGCAGCTGTCCCCGCGCAGCTTGATCAGCCCGGCGCCCACCTCCACCCGGAACAGCAGCCAGCGGACCAGCAGCAGCACCGGCCAGGGCGGTGCGGTGTGGGCGTTCCCGAGGAAGACGGCGAGCGCGCCCGTCTCCAGCAGCAGCGACTCCCAGCCGAAGGAGTACCAGGTCTGCCCGACGTTGACGATGGAGAGGTAGAGCGCCCACAACGCGATCCAGAGCAGCATGGCGCCCCACAGCGGCACCAGGTCGGCCAGTCCCGCCGCGACGGCCGCGGCCAGCAGGACACCGGTCCAGGCGACGGAGGCGAAGAACCGGTCGGAGTAGTGCAGCCGGAACAGCGTCGGCGTCCGCCGCGCGGACGTCCGGACGAGATGACCCGGCACCGGGAGCAGCCCGTGCTCCCCGATCAGCGGCCGGAACTGCCGTGCCGCGGCCAGGAACCCCACCAGGTACACGCCGGCCAGGGCGCGCTGGAAGAGCAGCCGACCGAGCCAGTACCCGGAAGCGTCGAACCACCGCATGCCCCCACTCTGCCGGACCCGGCCCACCCCGGCCCGCAGAGGCACGAGCCTCCTCCCCCGGCCCCGGCGGCCCGGCTCCCCGCCCGGCCAGGAAGCGAGAAGACAGTAGCCATGTACTTAGTAGCCATGTACTTAGTAGCCATGTACTGTATCTCTCATGAGCGAAACGCACCCGCAGCCCACGCCCGGCTTCCTGGTCTGGCGGCTGTCGATGAAGTGGCGAGTGGCGATGGATCGGACCCTCGCCTCCCTGGGCCTCACCCACGCCCAGTACTCACTGCTGGCGTCGCTCTTCGGCATGCAGGCCTCCGGGCTGCGGCCGAGCCAACGCCAACTCGCCGACCACACCGGGCTGGAACCGCTCTACGTCTCGAAGCTGGCCCGCACCCTGGAAACCGCCGGATTCATCGAGCGCACCCCGGACCCCGCCGACACCCGAGCGGTACAACTGTCGCTCACCGACCACGGCCGCGAGGTCACCGGACCCGCGATCGCGATGGTCCGCAGGCTCCACGACCAGCTTCTGGCTCCGCTGGGCGGCCTGGACGGCCCGCGTACCGAGGTGTTCGCCCGCGAGCTGGCGGCCCTGCTCGACGTACCAGTTGATCCCTCGACCAAGGAGTAGCCATGTCCACCACACCGACCGCGTCCATCACGCCCGCTACGCCCGCCGCACCCGCCCCGCCCACCGTCAACGGCCAGGTCGTCGGCCTCGCCCACCACGCCACACGGGCCGTCCTGGAGCGCCTGCTGGCCCGCACCGGCACCACGTTCCAGCAGTCGGTGGCGCTCAACGCCGTCGCGGGCAGCGGTGCGCCCATCGACCGCGACCAGCTCGTCGCCCGGATGACCGACGCCCTGAAGATCGACGACTCGGCGGTGCTTGCGGCCATCGCGGAGCTGACCGCCTCCGGGCTGCTGGAGACCCTGCCCACCGAGGACTCCCGCCTCCGGCTCACCGACGCGGGCCAGATGCTGAGCCAGGAGATCCGCACGGGTGGCGCCGAGATCGCCGCCCGGCTGTACCGCGACCTGCCCGCCGACGACCTGGCGGCCGCAGCCCGCGTGCTGACCACCGTCACCGCCCGCGCCAACGCCGAGTTGGCCGAGGCGTAACCACCGGCCCGCGCGCGGCCTCCCGGCCCCGCACCGGCCCGCTGCGACGCAACTGCGAAGATCACTCCATGACTCGTGACCTCCGCATCTGCTTCGTCGGGGACTCCTTCGTCGCCGGCGTCGGCGACCCCCTCTGTCTCGGCTGGGCCGGGCGTCTGACCGCGCGCGCCTTCGCCGACGGGCAGCCGGTGACCGCCTACAACCTCGGCGTGCGGCGCCAGACCTCCGCCGACATCCTGGCCCGCTGGCAGGACGAGTGCGCCCAGCGCCTGCAGGAGGGCGACGACCTGCGGGTGGTCCTGTCGTTCGGCGTCAACGACGCCACCGGCGAGCACGGACGCACCCGCGTACCCGCCGAGGAGTCGTCGGCCAACCTGGCCCGGATGCTCGACCAGGCCGGCGCCCGGGGGTGGTCCGTCCTGGTGGTCGCCCCTCCGCCCATCCACGACGTCGAGCACAACGCCCGTACCGCAGCGCTCGACGAGCGGTTCGCCGACATCTGCCGCACCGCGTCCGTCCCCTACGCCCCGGTCCACCACCCGCTGCGCGACAGCGCCGCATGGATGCACGAGGTACGCACCGGCGACGGCGCCCACCCGGCCGCCGCCGGCTACGACGCGATCACCACCCTCATCACCCCCCACTGGCAAACCTGGCTCACCCCCGCCCACTCGACGGAGAGGCCCTCGCGCTGACGACCCCAGCGAACACGAGAGGCACCCCGTGGGGTGCCTCTCCATCGGTGGTGTGGGGCTGGGGGTTACGGGAGGTTGCGGGCCATGACGATGCGCTGGACCTGGTTGGTGCCCTCGTAGATCTGGGTGATCTTGGCGTCGCGCATCATCCGCTCCAGCGGGTAGTCACGGGTGTAGCCGTACCCGCCCAGGAGCTGGACCGCGTCGGTGGTGATCTCCATCGCGGCGTCGGAGGCGAAGCACTTGGCCGCCGCACCGAAGAACGTCAGGTCACCGTCACCACGCTGGGAGCGGGCGGCGGCGGCATAGGTCAGCTGCCGGGCCGCCTCCAGCTTCATCGCCATGTCGGCCAGCATGAACTGGATGCCCTGGAACTCGGCGATGGCCCTGCCGAACTGCCTGCGCTCCTTGACGTACCCGGCCGCGTAGTCCAGCGCGCCCTGCGCGATACCCAGCGCCTGGGCCGCGATGGTGATCCGGGTGTGGTCCAGCGTCTTCATCGCGGTCGCGAACCCGGTGCCCTCCGCGCCGATCATCCGGTCCGCCGGAATCCGCACATTGTCCAGGTACACCTCACGCGTCGGCGAGCCCTTGATCCCCAGCTTCTTCTCCGGCGCCCCGAACGACACCCCCGCATCGCCCTTCTCCACCACGAACGCCGAGATCCCCCGGCTGCGCAGCTCCGGATCGGTGACCGCCATCACCGTGTAGAACTCGCTCACCCCGGCGTTGGTGATCCACCGCTTGACACCGTTGAGCACCCAGAAGTCCCCGTCGCGCACCGCGCGGGTCTTCATCCCCGCCGCGTCCGAACCCGCGTCCGGCTCCGACAGGCAGTACGAGAACATCCCCTCCCCGCGCGCCAACGGCGCCAGGTACTTCCGCTTCAGCGCCTCGTCCCCCGACAGGATCACCGGCAACGACCCCAGCTTGTTGACCGCCGGAATCAGCGAGGACGACGCACACACCCGCGCCACCTCCTCGATCACGATCACCGTCGCCAGCGCGTCCGCACCCGCACCCCCGTACTCCTCGGGCACATGCACCGCATGCAGATCATTCGCCGTCAGCGCGTCCAGCGCCTCCCGCGGAAACCGCGCCTGCTCATCCACCTCCGCCGCGAACGGCGCGATCTTGGACTCCGCCAGCGAACGCACCGCATCCCGAAGCATCTCGTGCTCCTCCGAGATCCGGAACAGGTCAAAATCTGCGGAACCGTCGGCCGCCATCACGCTCACCCCATGTTATCTACCGTTAAGTAACATCCAGCCCTCCCCAGAGTCTATGGCTTCGCCGTTCCCACCCCAGGCGTGACGTGCACAACAGCTCTCAGGACGTCTGGGTAGGATCGCCAGGCTTGGCCCGCTCCACCACCCATTCTCGGCGGAAAGGACGACAGCCGTGAGGATCACTGTCATCGGCACCGGCTACCTGGGGACCACCCACGCCGCCTGCATGGCCGAGCTGGGTTTCGAGGTGCTGGGTCTGGACATCGTGCCGGAGAAGATCGAGGCACTGTCCGCCGGACGGATCCCGATGTACGAGCCGGGCCTGGACGAGCTGCTGCGCAAGCACCTGGTCGGGATGCCCGGTTCCACCGGGCGGCTGCGCTTCACCACCTCCTGGGAGGAGGTCGGCGCCTTCGGCGACATGCACTTCGTCTGCACCAACACCCCGCAGCGGCGCGGCGAGTTCGCCTGCGACATGTCGTACGTGGAGTCGGCCTTCGACCTGCTGGCCCCGCACCTGGACCGGCCCACGCTGGTCGTCGGCAAGTCCACCGTCCCGGTCGGCAGCGCGGAGCGGCTGGCCGACCGGCTCGCCGAGCGTGCCCCGGCCGGCGCGGCCGCCGAGGTGGCCTGGAACCCTGAGTTCCTGCGCGAGGGCTACGCGGTGAACGACACCCTGCACCCGGACCGGATCGTCGTCGGCGTCCGCAGCGAGGCGGCCGAGGCCAGGATGCGCGAGGTGTACACGCCGCTGCTGGACGCCGGAACCCCGCTGGTGGTCACCGACTTCGCCACCGCCGAGCTGGTCAAGGCGGCCGCCAACTCCTTCCTGGCGACCAAGATCTCCTTCATCAACGCCATGGCCGAGGTCTGTGAGGCCTCCGGCGCCGACGTGGTCCAGCTGGCCGGCGCCCTCGCCTACGACGAGCGGATCGGCGGGAAGTTCCTCAACTCCGGCCTCGGCTTCGGCGGCGGCTGCCTGCCGAAGGACATCCGGGCCTTCATGGCCCGGGCCGGCGAACTGGGCGCGGACCAGGCGCTGACGTTCCTGCGCGAGGTCGACTCGATCAACATGCGGCGCCGGTCGCGCATGGTGGAGCTGGCCCGCGAGCAGTGCGGCGGCGGCTTCCTCGGCCGCCGGGTCGCCGTTCTCGGCGCGGCGTTCAAGCCCAACTCGGACGACGTCCGCGACTCCCCCGCACTCAACGTGGCCGGGCAGATCCAGCTCCAGGGCGCCCAGGTCACCGTCTACGACCCCAAGGCCATGGACAACGCCCGCAAGCTCTTCCCCGGGCTGAGCTTCGCCGAGTCGGCACTGGAGGCCGCCACCGGCGCCCATGTCGTCCTGCACCTGACGGAGTGGCAGGAGTTCCGCGAGATGGACCCCAGGGACCTCGCCGGAGTGGTCTCCGAGCGCCGGATCCTGGACGGCCGCAACGTACTCGACCCGCAGCGCTGGCGCGAGGCCGGCTGGACGTACCGCGCCCTGGGCCGCCCCAGCTGACGACGCCGTCCGGCACCCGGACCGACCAGGCGCGGAGCGGCCGCGCTCGGACCGCCCCGACCGGGGCCGGAATGACCGGACCACCGCCGGGGTTGGGATGGTCACCCGACCTTCCCCCGAGGAGTGCGCGATGTACGGCGACACCGAGACGGTCCGCAGGATCCTCACCGAACTCGGTGACACCTGGGCGGTGGTGGGTCTGTCCACCAACCAGCGCCGGGCCGCCTACGGCGTGGCCGGGGTGCTGCAGCGTTACGGCAAGCGGATCGTGCCGGTGCACCCGAAGGCGGAGACCGTCCTGGGCGAGCCCGGATACCCCTCGCTCGACGCGATCCCCTTCGACGTCGACGTGGTCGACGTGTTCGTCCGCAGTGACCTGGCCGGTGCGGTGGCCGACCAGGCCGTGGCGATCGGGGCCGGCGCGCTCTGGTTCCAGCTGGGCGTCATCGACGAGGACGCCTACGCCCGGGCCCGCGCCGCGGGCCTCGCCATGGTCATGGACCGCTGCCCCGCCATCGAGATCCCCCGCCTGCCCGGGGAGGCGGCCACGTAGGGTGGAGGGCATGCGGCTTGAGGGGGTCTGTGTGCGCTACGGGTGGCGCGAGCCGTGGGTGCTGCGGGACGTCACGCTGGAACTGCCCGAGGGGCGGCTGATCCGGGCGCGGGGAGGCAACGGCGGCGGGAAGTCGACGCTGCTGCGGGTGGCCGCCGGAGTCTGCGCGCCGACCAGGGGCGGCGTACGGGACCGCCCGGCGCGGCGGGCCTACGTCCCGGAGCGGTTCCCCGCCGCGCTGCCGTTCACCGCGCACGACTACCTCTGCCATCTGGGCCGGATCCACGGCCTGCGCGGCCAGGAGCCGGCCCGGCGGGCGACGGCCGCGCTGGAGCGGTTCGGCGCCGGCGCGTTCGCGGCCACCCCGCTGGCCCAGCTGTCCAAGGGCACCTGCCAGAAGGTCGCCGTCGCCCAGGCGCTGCTCGGGGAACCCGACCTGCTCGTCCTCGACGAGGCCTGGACCGGCCTCGACCAGGACGCCCGCGACGCCCTGGACGACGCCGTCGACGAGCGGCTGCGTCGCGACGGCACCGTGCTGTTCGTCGACCACGACCCGCTGCGGCTCGCCGGGGTCCCGGCCGTGCACTGGCAGGTCGGCGACGCCCGGGTCCGCGAGAGCGACACCGCACGTGCCACCGCCGCACTGCGGCTCACCTTCAGCAACTGGCAGGGCCGCCACGACCGGCCGCGCTCCGAGGACGGACCGCGTTCGGACGACGGACTGTGCTCGGACGACGGGCCGTCCGGACGGAAGCTCTCCGAACTGCCGGGAGTGCGCTCGGTACGGGAGCTGCCGGACCAGCGCTTCGAGGTCGAGGTCGACGCCGCCCACGGCGACGACCTGCTGCGTACCCTGCTCGCGGACCCGGCCGTGCACATCGAGTCGGTCCGGTGAGCGCACTGATCCGCTATCAGCTGGCCCTGCTGCTCCGCTCGCAGCGCTGGCTGCCGCCGCTGCTGATGTTCGCGATGCTGATCACCGCCGGGGCGTTCGGCGGCCAGCAGTACGGCGACTCGCTCGGCTGGTGCGCCGGCATGCTGGTGCCCGGCGCCGGCTGGTTGACCCGTACTGTCCTCACCGGCGAGCCGGCCGCGGCGCGTGCCTGCCTGGCCGCGCCGGTCGGGCCGCGCCGGGCCCATCTCTCCGCCCTGCTCGCGGCACTCGTCTGCGGCTGCGTGCTGGCGCTCGCCGGCGGGTCCGCCGAGTGGCTGCTGAGCAGCCCACCGCCGCATCTGCCGCATCCACCGCTGGCGGCCATCGCCCTGCACGGCTCGGCGGCGATCCTGGTCGGTCTGCTGGTGGGTACGGCGGTCGGCGCCCTCTGCGCGCCCCCGCTGCTGGGCCGCCCGGCCATCGGCGTACTCACCCTGGCCACCGCCTCGGTGCTGCTGCTGGTCGCGCCGGTGTCGCCGGTGAACCACGCCATCCGGGACGTCTTCACCTCCAGCTCGCCGACCGCCACGACCACGCTGCCGCTGCTGCCACTGCTCGCGTCCCTGGGGCTGCTGGCCGTCTCCGGAGCGGCGGTCGTTCAGCTGGCGGCACGCGGAGTGACCGACTAACCGTCACTTTCCCCTGCCCTGTGGACTCTTGTCACGGTCACGACTAGCCTCTGCTCTCAGCTTCTTCATGTACGTGTTCATCGTTCCTGTACGTGAACGACGAGAGGACCCCCACGTGTCCCACCGCCACGCCTCGCGCACGTCCCCCACACCCCCCACATCCCGCCCGTCCCGCCCGTCCCGGCGCCGGCTCGCCATCGGCGCGTTGGCGACGGCCTCGGTGCTGATCGCCACCGGCAGCGTCAGCCTGGCCATGGCCGGCACCGGCGGCATCCCCGGTGACCTCGCCTGCGGCGCCACCACCACCGCCACCAGCGGCGGCAACCCGTCGGCCGCGACCGACTGCGCCACCGGCACCGGCTGGCAGAGCAGCACCGCGCGCCCGCAGGAACTCTCCGTGGACCTGGGCTCCACCCAGGCGATCGACCATGTCACGGTGGCCTGGGGCGCCGGCTACGCCACCTCCTTCAAGGTCCGCACCTCGCCCGACGGCAGCAGCTGGCACACCCAGACCGCGGTGACCGGCGGTACCGGCGGGACACAGACGGTGGCCCTCCCGGCCGGGGTGAAGGCCCGTCATATCGAGCTCTACCTGCAACAGTTCACCGGGGGCAACGGCTTCTCGGTGAACGAGTTCGAGATCTTCGGCGGCTCCGCCACCGGCACGCCCACCCCGACGCCCACTCCGAGCGGGACCGGCACGCCGACCCCGACGCCCACCCCCACCCCGCCCGGAACGGCCTGGACCGGCCAGTTCACCGGCTTCAACTCCTCCGCCTGGAAGTCGGCCTGGGGCATGGCCTCAGCCGGCACCTGGGGCTTCTCGGACTTCCAGCAGATCAAGGACTCCAGCGCGCCGGGCGACGGCTCCGCGCTTCAAGTCACCTACGGGGCGGGCTCGTCCGCCAACTCCTGCGGCAACTGCCCCAACCCCGGCGGCGGACAGTTCTACACCGACCTCAACTCGCTGGGCCTGGGCCGCCTCACCACCGCCACCACGCTCGACCTGAAGTACCACCTCAAGCTCCCGGCCGGCTACGACTTCGGCAAGGCGGGCAAGCTCCCGGGCCTCTACGGCGGCCAGATCGGCCAGGAGTCGGGCGGCAACCACGGCAACGGCTGGTCCACCCGCTACATGTGGCGCGGCAACAGCTCCGCCGCCAACAACGGCGAGGTCTACCTCTACACCCCGACCAACTCCGGCCCCACCGGTTACGGCGTGGACCTGGGCCTGGGCGACTGGAAGTGGGCCGCCGACGGCAACTGGCACACCGTCGAGCAGATGGTGAACCGCAGCACCGGCAACGTCACCGTCTGGTACGACGGCGCCCAGGTCGCCTCGCTCAGCGGGGTGGCCTCCGGCATCGGCGGCATCCCCTTCAGCGGGGTGTTCTTCTCCACCTTCTACGGCGGCCACGACACCACCTGGGGGCCGAAGACCACCACCCACTCCTCCTTCGCCGACTTCTCCCTCTCCACGGGCCCGCAGCACTGACGCCCGCCACGGACCGGGCGCCGGGGTTGCGGAGGTGACACTGTGCTCCGCGGCCCCGGCACCGGCCGGGGTCAGGCGTCGAGTTGCGGGAGGGTGGCGATGGAGGGGGGCTTGTCGCGCATGTCCCGGGACACCGACTCCGCGTCGCGGAGCACCCGGACCGCGTTGCTCCAGGTCAGCTTGGAGAGATCGGCCTCCGACCAGCCCCGGCCGAGGAGTTCGGCGATCAGGTTGGGGTAGCCGGCGACGTCCTCCAGGCCGTCGGGCGTGAACGCCGTCCCGTCGAAGTCCCCGCCGATGCCGATGTGGTCGATGCCGGCCACCTCGCGCATGTGGTCCAGGTGGTCGGCGACCGTCGCCACCGTGGCGGCCGGACGCGGGTTCGCGGCCTCGAAGGCGCGCTGGACCGCCATCCCCTGGGGCGTGGTGTCCAGCGCGTGGAGGCCGTTGGCCTCCATGTTGGCGTCGGCGCGCAGGGTCCAGGCGATGGCCTCGGGCAGGATGAACTTCGGCACGAAGGTGGCCATCGCCACGCCCCCGTTGTCGGGGAGCTTCGCCAGCACGTCGTCGGGGATGTTGCGCGGGTGGTCGCAGACGGCGCGCGCGGAGGAGTGCGAGAACAGCACCGGCGCGCAGGTGACCCGGAGCGCGTCCCGCATGGTGTCCGCGGAGACGTGGGAGAGGTCGACCAGCATGCCGATCCGGTTCATCTCCCGGACGACCTCCTCGCCGAAGCAGGTGAGGCCGTTCGCGACCGGCTTGTCGGTGGCCGAGTCGGCCCAGGCCAGGTTGTCGTTGTGAGTGAGCGTCATATAGCGGACGCCCAGGGCGTGCAGGGCCCGCAGCGTGGCGAGCGAGTTGTTGATCGAGTGCCCGCCCTCGGCGCCCATGAGCGAGGCGATCCGGCCGCGCGAGCGGGCCGCCTCCATGTCGTCCGCGCTCAGCGCCAGCCGCAGCTGGTCCGGGTAGCGGTCGACCAGCGCGCGGACGCAGTCGATCTGCTCCAGCGTCGCGCTGACGGCCTGGTCCCCCGCGTAGTCGGTACGCACGTACACCGACCAGAACTGGCCGCCGACCCCGCCGGCCCGCAGCCGGGCCAGGTCGGTGTGCAGATGGTCCCGCTGGTCGGTGCCGATGTCGCGGCGGTCCAGGTCGTAGCCCACCTGCTGGCGCAGCGCCCAGGGCAGGTCGTTGTGGCCGTCCACCACGGGATACTCGGCCAGCAGCGCACGAGCGCGGCGCAGCAGGTCGTTCCGCGTCGCGGACGTCTCGCCCGCGGCGGGCGCGTCGACACGCGCACCGTCGACAGGGGGCTCCTGGACAGTCGGCTCGCTCATCGGGGTCAGCTCCCGAAGCCGAAGCTGCTGCTGCCGCTGACCTTGGCCCGCAGCTTCTTGCCCTTGTCCGTGGCCTGGCTGTTCAGCTCCTGCTGGAAGTCCCGCATCCGCTCGGCGAGGTCGGTGTCATAGGCGCCGAGGATCCGGACCGCGAGCAGGCCGGCGTTGCGCGCACCGCCGATGGAGACGGTGGCCACCGGGACGCCGGCCGGCATCTGCACGATGGACAGCAGCGAGTCCATGCCGTCCAGGTACTTCAGCGGCACCGGCACGCCGATGACCGGCAGCGTGGTGAGCGAGGCGAGCATTCCGGGCAGGTGGGCCGCGCCGCCCGCCCCGGCGACGATCGCCTTCAGGCCGCGCCCGGCGGCCTGCTCCCCGTACTCGACCATCTCGCGCGGCATCCGGTGCGCGGACAGGACGTCGACCTCGTAGGGGACCTCGAACTCGTCGAGGGCCTTGGCCGCCGCCTCCATCACCGCCCAGTCGGAGTCCGATCCCATCACGATCCCGACCAACGGCTGCTCGGTCATTCGCTGTCCCCTCATACCCACTCGAATGGTCTAACTGCACGGATGTCTCACGCCCGGACGGACGCCCGGGACAGCGCGGCCCGGTGCCCGTGCCGCGCTACTCGGTGATGTCGCCGCGCAGATACGCCGCCGCATGGCGGGCACGCTCGCGGACGTCGTCCAGGTCGTCACCGAAGACTGTGACGTGGCCCACCTTACGTCCGGGCTTCACGTCCTTCCCGTACATGTGCACACGCAGTCCTGGGTCACGGGCCATGCAGTGCAGGTACGCGCTGTACATGTCCGGATAGTCACCGCCCAGGACGTTGACCATCACGGTCCAGCGGGCGCGCGGGCGGGGGTCGCCCAGAGGCAGGTCCAGCACCGCCCGCAGGTGGTTCTCGAACTGCGAGGTGACCGCGCCGTCGATGGACCAGTGCCCGGAGTTGTGCGGACGCATGGCCAGCTCGTTGACCAGGATCCGCCCGTCCCGGGTCTGGAACAGCTCCACGGCCAGGTGGCCGGTGATGTCCAGCTCGCCGGCCACCCGCAGCGCCATGGCCTGGGCCTCCGCAGCGAGCTCGGCCGACAGGCCGGGCGCGGGGGCGATCACCTCGTGGCAGATGCCGTCCTTCTGCACCGACTCGACCACCGGGTACGCCACGGCCTGGCCGTGCGGGGAACGCACGACGTCCGCCGCCAGCTCGCGGACGAAGTCGACCTTCTCCTCGGCCAGCACCGGAACACCCGCCCGGAACGGCTCGGCGGCCTCGGCCTCACTGGCGACAACCCAGACGCCCTTGCCGTCGTAACCCCCACGGGTGGTCTTCAGGACCACCGGCCAGCCCTCGGGGCCCTCGGCGGCGAAGGCCGCCACATCGGCCGGGTCGCTGACCAGGCGGTGCCGGGGACAGGGCACGCCCAGGGCGTCCAGCCTGGCCCGCATCAGGCCCTTGTCCTGCGCGAACACCAGGGCGTCCGGGCCCGGGCGGACCGCCACACCCTCGGCCTCCAGCGCCCGCAGGTGCTCGGTGGGCACATGCTCGTGATCGAAGGTGATCACATCGCAGCCGGCCGCGAAACGCCGCAGCGTGTCCAGGTCGCGGTAGTCCCCCAGGACCACGTCGTTCACCACCAGGGACGCCGAGTCCTGCGGGGTGTCCGCGAGGAGCCTGAAGCGCACGCCGAGCGGGATTGCCGCCTGGTGCGCCATGCGGGCCAGCTGCCCGCCACCGATCATGCCGACTACCGGAAAAGTCACAAGAACGAGGATATCGGTGTCTACGGTTCCGCATTACCGCAGGCCAACGGACCCGGAGCGGAAGCGACTGAGGACCGGGGGCCTCGGTCGAACCAAGACCGGTATCGGAACGTCCTCTATCGTGGATAGTTGAGTGCGGTCCGGGGATGGCGCGTGAGAGTCGGATGAGGTTCGCTCTCCGGCCGGGCAGCGGAGCAGGTGTGCGACCTAGCATTGACCTGGCTCCTGAGTGACGACACAGAGACGGATCCCGATGACGACTACTCCAGACCCGAGCACTCCGGGAGCCGCGTCAGCGGCGACCGGCCTTCTGCGGCGGCTCGGGCAAGAGCTGGCGAAGTTCGGGATCGTGGGCATAGTCGGTGTCGCCGTCCAGCTGGCCTCGCTCACCGTGCTGCTGGACCTGATGCCGGGTGCCAGCGTCCGCGCCAACATCATCGCGACGCTGATCGCGATCGGCACGAACTACATCGGCTACCGCTACTGGGTGTATCGGGACACCGACAAGAAGACCCGAGCCCACGAGATCATGCTGTTCCTGGTGTTCAGCGGGATCGGCCTGGTGATCCAGAACGGCGTGCTGTTCGCCCTCACCTACGGGCTGGACATGCGGAGCAAGTCGGTCACCCTCGTGTTCACCATCTTCGGCATCGGCGTGGCCACCCTGTTCCGCTTCTGGGCCTACCGGACCTGGGTGTTCAGCGGGAAGCCCGGCAGCGACGGCCCGGCGGTCACCGCCGTCGAGCAGGCCGAGCAGATCCTCGCCGCGGAGCAGGTCAAAACCAGCAAGCGCGGCATCCGCAGCCTGCGGCCGTAACAGCCACCGGTCCTATCGGTCCTGGACCTCACGGCCCAGGCTTCCTCTATCGGTCCTGGACCTCACGGCCCAGGAACAAGGCAAACACCGGCGGGCGCTGGGACAGCAGGTCGAGCCGGCCGCCGTCCGCCTCGGCCAGGTCGCGGGCGACGGCGAGCCCGATGCCCGTCGAGTTGTGGCCGCTGACGGCCCGTTCGAAGACGCGTGCGCCGAGTTCGCTGGGGACACCGGCGCCCTCGTCCTGGACCTCCAGCACCACCGAGCTGCCGCGGACCCTGGTGCGGATGGTCACCGCGCCGTCCCCGTGCATCAGCGAGTTCTCGATCAGCGCCGCCAGTACCTGGGCCACCGCGCCCGGCGTGCCCACGGCGCGCAGCCCGGGCGGGCCCTCCAGGTGCAGCGTGCGGCCGGCCCGGCGCAGCGCCGGGCGCCACTCCTCGGCCTGCTGCTTGATCACGTCGTCCATCTCGAAGCCCACCGCGGAGGCGTTGCTGCGCTGGTCCCGGCTGTTGGTGAGCAGCCGTTGGACCACGTCGGTGAGCCGCTCGACCTGGCCCAGGGCGATGGCGGCCTCCTCCTTCACGGTCTCCAGGTCGTCCGTCTCGACGATCTCCTCCAGCCGCATCGAGAGCGCGGTCAGCGGCGTGCGCAGCTGGTGCGAGGCGTCGGCCGCGAGCCTGCGCTCGGCGGTGAGCATCCGGCCGATGCGTTCGGCGCTGCCGTCCAGCACCTCCGCGATCCGGTCCAGTTCGACCACGCCGTAGCGGCGCTGGCGGGGGCGCGGGTCGCCCGAGCCCAGCCGTTCCGCGGTCTCGACCAGGTCGACCAGGGGCTGGGCCAGCCGCCGGGCCTGCCAGAAGGCGAGCATCGCTGCGGCGGCCACGGTCAGCACCGCGACCAGGACGAGCAGCAGCAGCATGGTGCGGATGTCGTGCTGCACCGGGTCACGCGACTCCTGGACGGTGACCTTCTCGCCGTGCGGACCGCTCTCGGTGGCGCTGATCGGGTCGCCGCCGGCGGGCGGCGAGCCCAACGTGATCACGGCCTGGCCCGGCATCTGGACGACGGCGTAGCGCTGGGCGTCCTGGCTGGTCAGCCCGGTGAGCGCCTCGGTGTCGATCTGCTCCCCGGCGACCAGGCGGTTCTCGATCACGCCGAGCAGGTGCATGGCTTCCGTGGTGACCTGCTGCTGGGCGTTGGACTCGATGCTGCGCTTCTCGACCAGGGCCAGCGGGACGAGGAACAGCACCACCACCACGAGCACCACGGCCAGGGTGGAGTTGATCAGCCTGCGCTTCACGCCGTCGCTCAGCCCTTTTCGAAGCGGAAGCCGACGCCGCGCACGGTGGTGATGTAGCGGGGGCTGGCGGCGTCGTCGCCGAGCTTCTTGCGCAGCCAGGAGATGTGCATGTCCAGGGTCTTGGTGGAGGTCCACCAGGTGGTGTCCCAGACCTGTCGCATGATCTGCTCGCGGGTGACCACCCGACCGGCGTCCCGGACCAGGACCCGGAGCAGCTCGAACTCCTTGGCGGAGAGCTGCAGCTCCTCCTCGCCGATCCAGGCGCGGTGCGACTCGACGTCGATCTTCACGCCGTGCGCGCCGGTGGTGAGGTCGACGGTGCCGCGCCGCAGCAGGGCCCGGACCCGGGCCAGCAGTTCGGCCAGCCGGAACGGCTTGGTGACGTAGTCGTCGGCGCCGGCGTCCAGGCCGACGACGGTGTCCACCTCGTCCGCGCGGGCGGTGAGCACCAGCACCGGGAACCCGTGCCCGTCGGCGCGCAGCCGGCGGCAGACCTCCAGCCCGTCCATGCCGGGCAGGCCGAGGTCGAGCACCAGCAGGTCGATGTTGCCGCCCTCCAGGCCGGCCTCCAGCGCGGACGGTCCGTCCTCGCGCACCACCACCTCGTAGCCCTCACGGCGCAGCGCGCGGGCGAGCGGTTCCGAGATGGCGATGTCGTCCTCGGCGAGCAGAACACGGGTCATGCCCTGATCGTAGTCCGCGCCGGGGCCGACTCAGCCGAACAGCCCACGGGCGCACCGCTCCACGGGGCGAGGTCACGGTGTGTCACCTAGCGTCGGTCCAGAGACTTCCCGGTCCGGAGATCTCCCCGTCTGGAGACCTCCCGGTCCGGGGCAACTCGTCCAGGGCAACTCGGAGAGGCGGGCGGATGGCTCAGGGGACCATGGTCGGGCTGGGCGAGGGCCCGACCGGGCAGGACGAGGCGTTCCTCGGGCATCCGCGCGGACTGGCGACGCTGTTCATGACGGAGCTCTGGGAGCGGTTCAGCTTCTACGGGATGCGCGGGCTGCTGACGCTCTTCCTCGTCACGCCCGCCTCCCGGGGCGGGATGGGGCTGGACACGGCGACGGCGCTGGGCGTCTACAGCGTCTACAACTCCCTGATCTACATGCTGTCGATGCCGGGCGGATGGCTGGCGGACCGGCTGTGGGGGGCCCGCACGACGGTGCTGATCGGCGGGGTGGTGATCACCGCCGGGCACTTCGTGCTGGCGATCCCGCAGACCACGACCTTCTACCTCGGCCTGGCGCTGATCGCGGTGGGCACCGGGATGCTGAAGCCCAACGTCTCCAGCATCGTGGGCGCCCTGTACGCGAAGGACGACCTCCGCAGGGACGGCGGCTTCACGCTCTTCTACATGTCCATCAACCTCGGTGCGTTCCTCGCGCCGCTGGTCATCGGCACGGTGGGCCAGCGGGTGAACTGGCACCTGGGCTTCTCGCTGGCGGGGGTCGGGATGTGCCTGGGGCTGGCGCAGTACGTGCGGGGGGCGAGGCACCTGGGGGCGGCCGGGCTGCTGCCGGCCCGTCCGGCGGCGCCGGCCGAGCGGCGCCGGGCGCTGCGGCTGGCCGGGCTGTGGGGCGGCCTCGCGGTGTCGGCCTTCGGGGTGGACGCGGGCCTGGGGACGTTCTCGATCCACCAGGTGGTGAACCTGCTGGCGACGGTGGGGGTGCTGCTGCCGGTCCTCTACTTCGCGCGGATGCGCCGGGACCGGGGCCTGACGGCCCAGGACCGGGCCCGGATCGGCGCCTATGTGTGGTTCTTTGTCGCCGCCGCGGTGTTCTGGATGATCTACGACCAGACCGGGTCGACGCTGACCGTGTTCGCCACCACCCAGACCGACCTCAGCGCCTTCGGCTTCCGCTTCCCGTCCAGCTGGTTCCAGTCGGTGAACCCGCTGCTGATCGTCGTGCTGGCGCCGGTGTTCGCCTGGATCTGGCAGTCGCTGGCGCGGCGGGGGAGAGAACCGGGCACGCCGGGCAAGTTCGCCACCGGGCTGCTGCTGATCGGACTGTCCTTCGGGGTGATGGGCCTGGCCAGCATCGCGGCGCGAGGCGGCACCCTGGTGTCGCCGCTGTGGCTGGTGTCGGTGTACCTGATCCAGACCCTCGGCGAGCTGTTCCTCTCCCCCGTGGGGCTCTCGGTGACCACCAAGCTGGCACCGGCGAAGTTCGTCAGCCAGATGCTGGGGCTGTGGTTCCTGGCGTCGGCCACCGGCGACGCCGTGGCCGGCTGGACCACGCAGCTGACCAGGGTGATGAGCCAGAACGCGTACTTCTGCACCCAGGGCGGGCTGGCGGTGCTCTGCGCCGTCGCCTTCTCCCTGGCGGCGGGGCGGATCCGGGCGCTGATGCGCGGTGTGAACTAGTCCACAGCGCCCACCTCGGATGCAGCGCATGGTTCCATGGTCAAAAGTTACTATGGTCTTTGATCCAAGACCCAAGGGTGGGGATTTGGCTTTGATGGCCAGGTCGTGGTGATCAAAATGCCGCTATATCAGGCTATCGGCACGGATTTACGGCCATCTCCGAGCGTAGAGTGTGCCGACCCCCGCTCAGCCAGGCAAGGAAACGCTTTCGCATGCCGCCCATACCTGTCGATGCCGTCGTCGAGACGGCCGCAGTGCTGTCGAACACCCCCACGAAGAAGACCTTCCTCGGCCACCCCCGCGGACTGGCCACCCTCTTCATGACGGAGATGTGGGAGCGCTTCAGCTTCTACGGGATGCGCGCGCTGCTGGTGCTCTACATGGCCGCGCCCGCCGCCAAGGGCGGCCTGCACCTCAACCTGGGCACCGCGCTGGCGATCTACAGCGTCTACAACGCCCTGGTGTACCTGCTGGCGCTGCCCGGCGGCTGGGTGAGCGACCGGTTCTGGGGCCCCCGGCGGACCGTCCTCATCGGCGGACTGATCATCATGTGCGGCCACTTCCTGCTGGCCGTCCCCGCCGCGGGCTCGTTCTTCGCCGGGCTGGGCTTCATCGCGGTCGGCTCCGGACTGCTCAAGGCCAACATCTCGACGATGGTGGGCCACCTCTACCCGGACCGGAACGACCCGCGCCGGGACGGCGGCTTCACCCTCTTCTACATGGGCATCAACCTCGGCGCGTTCTTCGCGCCGCTGGTCATCGGCACCGTCGGCCAGGACGTCAACTGGCACCTGGGCTTCGCCCTGGCCGGTGTCGGCATGGCCCTGGGCCTCGGGCAGTACGTGCTCGGCAGCCGCCACCTCAGCAGCGAGAGCGACGTGGTCGGCTCCCCGATCAGCGCGCCCGAGCGTGCCTCGATCCTGCGCAAGACCGCCCTGTGGGCCGGCTTCGCGGCGCTCTGCTACGGCGTCCTCGTCGCCACCGGCAACTACAGCACGGGCTGGCTGGTGTGGCCGCTGACCGTGGTCGGGATCATCGTCCCGGTGCTGGTGCTGGTCCGGATGAAGAAGGACCGGGACGTCAGCCCCGAGGACCAGCGGAAGCTCTCCGGCTACCTGTGGTTCTTCGCCGCCGCGGCGGTCTTCTGGATGATCTACGACCAGTCCGGTTCCACGCTGAGCGTCTTCGCCTCCGACAGCACCGCCAACTCGCTGTTCGGGCTGAACTTCCCCTCCACCTGGTTCCAGTCGCTGAACCCGCTGTTCATCATGGCGCTGGCCCCGGTGCTCGCCTGGCTCTGGGTCTGGCTGGCGCGCCGCGACCGCAACCCCAGCACGGCGGTGAAGTTCGTCGGCGGCCTGGTGCTGATCGGCGCGTCCTTCGGCGTGATGATGCTGGCGATGGCCGCGGCCGGCGGCGGCACCAAGGTCACCCCGCTCTGGCTGGTCCTGGTCTACCTGGTGCAGACCGTCGGCGAGCTGTGCCTGTCCCCGGTCGGCCTCTCGGTGACGACGAAGCTCGCCCCGCAGAAGTACGCGAGCCAGATGATGGGCGTCTGGTTCCTCGCCGTCACCGTCGGCGACTCGGTCGCGGCGGTGCTGCAGCAGCTGCTCGGCAACGCCTTCCTGAGCACGGCGTCCTTCGCGGTGCAGGGCGCGGCGGCGCTGTTCGCCGGGTTCGCGGTGCTGATGTACCGCCGGCGGATCCGGGAACTCCTGGGCGACGTCCACTGACCGGCCCCGCCGCGCCGCAGCGGCGGCGTGACCTCCGACCCCGACACGGCGCCTGCCGTGCCGGGGTCGGCCCGTTGAGGCTCCGCGCTACGGGCGGCGCAGCCGGCGCCAGGGGGTGAGCACGAAGACGGCCGCACCCACGAGTACGACGGTGCCGCCGACCAGGCCGATGGCGGTGACGTCGGAGTTGTCGCTGCCGGTCTCGGCGAGGTTGCCACCGGTGCTGCCGGTACCGCCCGTGCTGGTGGTGCCGCCCGAACCTCCACCCACGCCACCGGACTTGGCGGTGACATTGAGCGTGAGCGAGGCGGCCGGGTGGTTGGTGGCGGTGCAGGTCGTCTTCGTGCTCAGCGCGTTGATCGTCAGCACGCCCGGCGTCAGTTGCACCTGGCCGGTGTGGGCCGGGGTGTAACTGCCGGTCATGTCACTGGGCTTGATCGGGGTGCTCGCCGGGATGACGGCCGCGTTGGCCGAACCGGTCAGGGTCAGCGTGGCGTTGTCCACGCCGGTGAGCAGGACGGTGGTGCTGGGCGTCATCGCACCGGCCGGAAGGTCGACCGGGGAGGAGGAGGCACCGGTGGCGAAGGACTCGGTCAGCGCGTAGACGCCGTTGGTCTCCTTGGCGCTGATGGTGATCGAGGGCGTGCTGGTCTTCTGGCCGATCGGGGTGGCACAGGTGTAGTCGAGGGTGACCGGCGTGCCGGGGAAGTCCCCGCTTCCACCGGGGGTACCTCCGGTGGTGGCTCCGCCGGTGGTGGCTCCGCCGGTGCTGGTCGTGCCGCCGGCGGTGCCGCCCGTCGTCGTGCCGCCGGTGGTGGTTGTGCCGCCAGTGGTCCCGCCGGTCGTGGTGCCGCCGGTGGTCCCGCCGGTCGTGGTGCCGCCGGTGGTGGTTGTCCCGCCCGTGGTCCCGCCGGTCGTGGTACCGCCCGTGGTGGTTGTGCCGCCGGTGGTTCCGCCCGTGGTGGTGGTCCCGCCGGTGGTGGTCGTACCGCCGGTGGTGGTGGTCCCGCCAGAGCTGCTGCCCGTGGTGCCGCCGGAGCCCCCGGAGCTGCTTCCGGTCACGGCGGTGACGTCGAG
Organism: Streptacidiphilus sp. EB129; assembly: GCF_041262645.1. NCBI lineage: Bacteria > Bacillati > Actinomycetota > Actinomycetes > Kitasatosporales > Streptomycetaceae > Streptacidiphilus > Streptacidiphilus sp. EB129. Next base: position 82,711 of record NZ_JBGCCS010000019.1, on the reverse strand, counting down.
GGTCAGGGAGGCACCTGGATGGTTGGTGGCCGTGCAGGTCGTGGTCGTGCCCAGCGCGTTGATCGTCAGCACGCCCGGGGTCAGCTGGATCTGGCCGGTCGCGGTCGGGCTGTAACTGCCGGTCATGTCGCTGGGCTTGATCGGGGTGTTGGCCGGGATGACGGACGCGTTGGCCGGACCGGTCAGCTTCAGCGTGGTGGTGTCCACCCCGCTGAGCAGGACGGTGGTGCTGGGCGTCATCGCACCGGCCGGGAGGTCGACCGGCGAGGTGGAGGTGCCGCTGGCGAAGGACTCGGTCAGGGCGTAGACGCCGTTGGTCTCCTTGGCGCTGATGGTGACGGAGGGCGTGCTGGTCTTCTGGCCGATCGGGGTGGCACAGGTGTAGTCAAGGGTGACCGGGGTGCCCGGGAAGTCACCGTTCCCGCCGGTGGCGGCCGCGTAGCCGTTGCCCGCCGCCACTGCCTCCTGTGTTCCAAAGGCCAGGGTCGCGCCGGCGACCGCCAGCAGGGCCGCCCAGGCCAGCCTTTTCCTGTACACGTGTCAGGTTCCTTTTCTGGAGGTGGATTGCGAACCAGGGGTGCGGACCTGGGAGAGCGAGGGGATGGTGCCCGCCGGGAACCACGGCAGCACGGGCTGGCCGGCCGGCCGTCCCGGCTGCGACGGCGGCTGTGCGGACCAGCGCTCGGGCGGGGTGGCCGGTGGGTGGTTCGGCATCGGCGGCATGACCAGGGTGTCCTGCGCGGCGAAGGACGGCCCCTGGCCCGGCGCCGTGGGCACCGGCAGCGGGTCCCCGGCCCGGCGCCGGCCCAGCTCGGCGCGCTTGCGGTCGCGGCGCGCCCGGTACCGCTCGTCGCGGCGGGTGGCCAGGTCGGGGCGGAGCCGGTCGAGGATCGCCATCCCGATCCGGAACAGCCCGACCGGGATCACCACCCACAGCAGCAGCCAGAACAGGGTCACCCCCCAGGAGCGCGGCAGCGACACCGGCGAGAACGTCAGTTCCCGGTTGCCGTAGTCCAGTTGCAGCTTGTAGTCGCCGTGTGCCCCGGACCCGAAGTCGACCGGGACGTCGATCTCCTGCTTCGCGCCGGGCGCGATCACGCCGTTCCACTGGAAGTCCTGCCAGGTCGGCGCGTACACCGAGGAGGAGGTGCCGAGCCGGAACACCGGGTCGCTGACCGGGATGTTGCCCATGTTGGCGATGATCACCTTGAGCGTGCGGTGGGCCGGCGCGCCGAACCAGTTCATCAGGCCGCTGTCGCCGCTGACGTCCTGGTTCAGCGCCTGGAGCTCGGCGGCGGTGCTGGCGGCCGGGATCGGGACGACCGGCACGCCCGGCAGGATGATCGGCGTGTCCACGGTGAGGGTGGTCCCGAGCACCGTGGTGGCGTGGATGACGCACGGGCAGGGCTTGGGCGGGGCGACCACCTCCAGCGGGACGCTGAAGCTGCCGTCGGGCCGGGTGGTGGTGGCGTGCCCGGTGGCGTTGGCGCAGGAGTCGGTGCCGCTCAGCGCGTCCTGCCCGCAGAGCAGCAGGATGATCAGGGCGTTGCCGGGCCAGCCGCTGCCGGTGACCGTGGTCGTCGTCCCGAGCGTGGCGGGAGCGGTGGCCGCCTGGACGGTCGGGCTGGCGGCCCCGCTCGCGGAGGCGGCGGTGGGCAGCAGTACCAGGCCCGCCAGCAGCACCAGCCCCTGCAGCAGGACCGGGGGCAGCAGCGCCGACAGCGCGGCGAGGCGGCGGCGGAGCGGACGCGTCATACCCCCGCCTCCACCGGCTCGTGCTCGCGGGCCCGTCCGCGCCGGCTCCAGCTGCGGGGGTGTCGGCTCCAGCTCCAGGGCCCCCGGTGCGGGTGCCGCCGTTTGCGCCGGATCCACAGCAGCACCAGCGCCGCGCCCAGGGCCAGCAGGACCAGCCCGACCGGCAGCCAGGGGACGGCGGTGAAGCCCGCGCTCGCGGTCGCGGTCACGTCCAGGCCGACGCCGGTGGCGGTGAGGGTCAGCGTGACGTGGTCGAACTGCGGCGCGTTCGGCCAGGGCGCGGAGAGCTGCACCTGCTGGCCGGGCAGCAGGTCGATGCCGGCGTCACGGGCGGAGGTGCTGAGGACGGTTCCGCCGAGCCAGCCGGTGGCCTTCAGCGCGATCTTGGGATGGACGGTGACGTTGCCCCGGTTGACCAGGGTGTAGCGCACGGTGGCGGTGGATCCGCCCAGGCCGGGGATCAGCGGCGCGCTGCGGTCGATGTGGACGTTCTCCACGCTCAGCGCGGGCACGGTGGGACCGGAGACCCGCAGGTAGATCCGGGCTCCGACGGCCCGGTGCACCCCGACCGCGACATTGCCGCTGCTGGTGGTGGAGTCGGCGGTGGTGTCCAGGGCGACGATCGCGCCGGGGTGGTCCCCGGGGAGCGCGCCGGACGGGATGGACAGCGTGAAGGGGATGTCGGCGCGGGTGCGCGCCGGCACGGTGATGGTGCTCCGGGCGAGGTGGACCCAGGCGCCGACGCCGGTCTGCGCCTGGTCGGCGGAGCGCAGCGCGAAGCCGCCGTCGCGCGGGGTGTTGTAGGCGTCCGCCCCGTAGAGCTTGAAAGTGATCGGCTGGGTCGAGAGGTTGACGACGGAGACCTTGTCGCTGACCGTGGCGCCCTGCCCGGCCTCCAGGTAGTAGTACTGGCGGTCCGGGGTGGCGGGAGTGGCGGTGGTGCTCTCCGGGGTCGGGAAGACCGCCCAGGTGCCGTTGTCGGCGGCGGGGGCCGGGCCTGCGGCCAGGGTGACGGCGCAGAGGGCCAGCAGCAGCGCCGAGAGCAGGGCCGGCAGCAGCCGCAGCGGGCGCGGGGATCGCCGGGATCCCAGCGGCGGTCGGGGAAACATCGGCGGCCCTCCAGCGGACGGGTGCGGTGTCGTTGGTGGTGCGGGTGGTGCGGATGGTGCGGTGGAGCTGCACCGCCGGGGCGGATGCGGCCGGGTGCGGACGGCGGTGGTGGCCGCCGCCCGCACCCGGTCAGTGCGGACTCACGCCAGGGTCAGCGTGAGCGTGGAGCTGTAGGAGCCGGGCGCGGTGAACGCCGGGACGGTGAGCGAGAGGTTCGCGCCGGCGGCGAACTGACCACCGGTCAGCGTCGCGGCGGGAGCGCTCGCCAGGGTCGCGCCGGCGGTGCCGACGGCGCCCGCCGAACCGGCCGCGCAGGTGCTGGGGCTGCCTGCGGTGGTGGTGCAGGACGGCGTCCAGCTCAGGCCGGCGGCCGGGAGGGAACTCCCGCCCGGGCCGGTGAAGTTGGTGTTGCTCGCGGTCAGCGACCAGCCGCTCGACCCGCCTCGGAAGTCCTTGACGGTGATGGCGTTGAGCGCGCCGGTGGAGCTGCCGCCGGTACCGAAGTCGACCGGGGTCATGGTGACCGTGGATCCGGCCTGGGTCATGCTCAGCGTGCCGCCCTTGACCGAGCTGTTCAGGGTCTGGCTGGACCCGCCCGGCGGGACGACGGCGGTGACGCTGTAGGCGACCGGCGGCGACGCGGTCGCGGGGGTGTACGTGGCCCCCTCGAACGCGATGATGCCGGTGGTGGCCGCCGCGTTGACGGTCAGCGTGGCGGTGAGGTTGCCACTGGCGTCGGCGGTGGCCTGGGTGACGTCGGAGGTGGCGGTGGTGCCGCTGAAGCCGGCGACGGTCACTGTGGCACCGGCGGTGAAGCCGCTGCCGCTGATCGCGACCTTGGTGCCGGCCGGACCGGAGCTCGGACTGTCGGTGATGACCCGGTTGTTGGGCACCGTCGCCGGGCTGGCGGTGATGGTGTTGGACACGCCTGCGGGCGGGGTGTCGATGGTGCAGGGCGTGTCGAGGCTGATGATGTAGTTGGAGTTGATGTTGTAGTTGCCCGGGCTCAGGGTGATCGCACCCGGGTTGCTGACCACGAAGGAACCGGTCATCTGGAACGCCGGGAACGGCGCGTTGCCGGGGACCGGCGGGTTGGTGCGGGTGCCGGACACGGTGACCGTGCCGGTCTGCGCCCCGCCGAGGCTGACCACGCCGGTGGGCAGGATCACGTTCGCCGGCAGGGCGGTGGAGGTCGGGTTGCCGGAGGCCGGCTGGGTCACGTCGTAGGTGACGTTGACCGTGTCACCGACCTTGGGGGTCGCGTTGTCCACCGTGATCTCGGAGATCGTGGTGCCGTGGATCGCCGGGACCACGCCGGGGGTACAGGTGGTGGCGTAGGAGACGGAGGTCCCCGGAGTCGCTGCCTGCGCCTCGCCCGTGAGGGCGATCGGCGCCGCCACGAGCAGCGGGACGACCGCAGCCCAGAGGGCGGCGCGGCGTCGGCCGTGCGGGATGCTTCTGCGCTGTGGTGCTGTGGACTGGAACACGGTCCTGGTGCCCCTTTCGGTGGACGGACGGCAGAGCGCCACGCACGTCGCGTGACTGCCGTAACGGTCACCGGCCCCGATCTCCCGGCATGCCCCCACCAGGACTACTGTGTGATCGGCGCTTCGGTGCCGTGCGGGCCGGCCGCCCTGACTTCCTTGCCGTGGACGGGGCGGTCGGCCTGTGGTGCCCATAATTGACGACCCGTCAGATTTAGAAGTCAAGGCACACGACCGTGGCATCGGCTCCGTGCGGCCCCGGCCCGACGCCGGCCCCGCGCGGCCCGGCCCGTCCGTCAGACCCGGAGCCGCCGGCTGCGTCTGGTCAGCAGCAGCGCCCCGCCGACCCCGCCGAGCAGCACCGTCCCGCCGAACAGCCCGAACGCCACGGCGTCGTCGGCCGGACCGGTCTGCGGCAGCGTGCCGCCCGACCCGGCCGAGCCGGAGGAGTTGGAGGACCCCGAAGAGCCCGAGGAGCCGGACGACCCGGAGGAGCCGCCGGCCGCCGTCACGGTCAGGGTCAGTCCGACGCCGACCGACCCGCTCGCGGTGCAGGTGGTGGTGGTGCCCAGGGCGGAGATGGTCAGCGTGCCCGGGGTGAGCGTGACCGTCCCGCTGTGGCCCGGCGTGTAGGTCCCGGTCAGGCTGCCGATCTTGATCGGGGTGTTGGCCGGGATGGTCGCGGCGTTGCCGGGACCCGACACCTTGACCGTGCCCTGGTCGCTGCCACCCAGGACGAGCACCGCGCTCGGCTTCATCACCCCGGCCGCCAGGTCGACCGGGCTGGAGGAGACGCCGTTGGTGAAGGTCATGGTGACGGCATAGCCCGACCCGCTGGGGGTCGCGGTCACCTCGACGTTCGACACCGCGTCCTTGGGCCCGATGGGCGTCGCACAGTGGTAGTCCACCGGAACATCGGTCACCGCCCCGGCCACCCCGGCTCCCCCGAACACCGCGCCGCCGGTGACGGCCAGCACGGCAGCCGCCCCTCCCGCGAACCTGCTGACTCGCATTCTGGTCCCGCCCTTCGCCTCCGCCACACTTGTGCTGACGACCCGTCAGATCGTGGCCGACGGTACGCCCCTTGCGCACCGGAGGGAACCACCATGCACGGACCTTCTCAGTGGACGGTGGCAGCGACAGCGCGGCCGCCGTACCGGGACAGCAGAGCGCGGCGGGGCCGAAGCCCCGCCGCGCTCACCCATGACCCGGCCGTCAGACCTCGCGTACTCCGGCCCGCCAGACCGCCGTGACCAGCGGAACGCCCGGACGGTAGGCGAGGTGGACATGGGAGGGGGCGTCCAGCAGCACGAGGTCGGCGCGCGCTCCGGCCTTCACCACCCCCACATCGGTGCGCCGCAGCGCGGCCGCGCCACCGGCGGTGGCCGACCAGACCGCCTCGTCCGGGGTCATCCCCATCTCCCGCACCGCGACCGCGATGCAGAACGGCACGGACGTGGTGAAGCTGGACCCGGGGTTGCAGTCCGTGGACAGCGCCACGGTCGCGCCCGCGTCCAGCAGCCGGCGCGCGTCGGGGTACTGGGCGCGGGTGGAGAACTCCGCGCCGGGCAGCAGCGTGGCCACCGTGCCGGAGGAGCCGAGCGCGGCCACGTCGGCCTCGCTGAGGTGGGTGCAGTGGTCGGCCGAGGCCGCCCCCAGCTCCACCGCGAGCTGGACCCCGGGGCCCTCACCGAGCTGGTTGGCGTGCACCCGGGGGACCAGCCCGCGGGCGACGCCGGCGGTGAGCACCGCGCGGGCCTGGTCGCCGTCGAAGGCGCCGCGCTCGCAGAACACGTCCACCCAGCGGGCGTGCGGGGCGCAGGCGTCCAGCATCGGCCCGGTGACCAGGTCGACGTATCCGGCCGGGTCGTCGGCGTAGTCCGGGGAAACCACATGGGCGCCGAGGAAGGTGACCTCGTCGGTGTGCCGGCCGGCGATGCGCAGCGCGCGGGCCTCGTCCTCGACGGTGAGGCCGTAGCCGGACTTGCACTCCAGCACGGTGGTGCCCTGCCGCAGCGCCTCGCCGACCAGGCGGGCCACGTTGGCGTCCAGCGCCTCGTCGCTGGCCGCGCGGGTGGCCGCGACCGTGGTCCTGATACCGCCGGCGGTGTAGGCCTGGCCGGACATCCGGGCGTTGAACTCGGCCGTGCGGTCGCCCGCGAAGACCAGGTGCGCGTGCGAGTCCACGAAGCCGGGGATCACCGCCCGGCCGCCCGCGTCGACCACCGTGTCAGTACCCGAGGGCGCGGACGCGGCCGGACCGACCCAGGCGATCCGCTCCCCCTCGACCACCACGGCGGCGTCCGCCAGCAGCCCGAGCGGGCCCAGCCCCAGCTCGGGGTCGTTGGTGACCAGGCTGTGGATGCCGGTGATCAGCGTGCTCATACTGGGACCTCTCACGTCTTGGGGTCGTCACGTCTTTGGGTCGTCACTGCGTCAGATGGTCACTGCGTCAGGTGGTGACCGCGGCGATCGACGCGCGCAGCGCCGCGCCGACGTCCGGGACGGTCTGGTGGACGCCGTCGCGGACCACCGTGCGGCCGCCGACCACGACGTCGCGGACGTCGGACGCCCCGGCCGCGAACACCGCCGTCTCCGCGCCGAGGCGCGGGTTCGCGCCGGCCGTGCGCGGGGTGTCCAGGGCGATGGTGCAGAAGTCGGCGAGCGCCCCGCGCTCGATCCGGCCCGCCTCGGACCAGCCGAGCGACGCGTGGCCGTCCTCGGTTGCGGCGCGCAGCAGCGCCGCCGCGGTCCAGTGGCCGCGCTGGTGGCTGGCCAGCCGCTCGTTCAGCTCCATCGCCCGCGCCTCTTCGAACGGGTCGATCACGGCGTGGCTGTCGCTGCCGAGTGACAGCCGGCTGCCGGCCGTGGCCAGCCGGCGGGCCGGGCCGATGCCGTCGGCCAGGTCCCGCTCGGTGGTCGGGCACATGCAGACCACGGTCGAGGTCGAGCTCAGCAGCTTGATGTCGGTGTCGGTCAGGTGCGTGGCGTGCACCGCCGAGGTGCGCGGGCCCAGCGCGCCGTGCTGGTGCAGCAGCTGGGTGGGCGTCAGCCCGTGTGCGGCCAGACAGGCGTCGTTCTCGGCGGTCTGCTCCGAGAGGTGCACGTGCAGCGGGGCCTTGCGCTCGGAGGCCCACCCGGCCACGGTGCCGATCTGGTCGGCCGGGACGGCCCGGACCGAGTGCACCGCCGCGCCGATCCTGGCGTGCTCCCGGGGCCGGAGCGCGCTCACCCGGTCCGCCCAGGCGGTCGCGTCGCCGTCACTGAAGCGCTGCTGGTGGCGGTTGGGGGCCTCGCCGAAGCCGGCCGAGAGGTAGCAGGTGTCCAGCAGGGTGATCCGGATGCCGGCCCGGGCGGCGGCCTCGATCAGCGCCTCGCCCATCGCGTTGGGGTCGTCGTAGCGGGCGCCGCCGGGGGCGTGGTGCAGGTAGTGGAACTCGCCCACCGCGGTGATCCCGGCCAGCGCCATCTCCGCGTAGACGGCGGTGGCCAGCGCCAGGTAGCTGTCCGGGTCCAGCGCGTCGGCGGTCCGGTACATGGTATCGCGCCAGGTCCAGAACGTCCCGGAGCCGACCTGCACGGTGCCGCGCAGGGCGCGGTGGAAGGCGTGCGAGTGGGCGTTCGCCATGCCGGGCAGGGTGAGTCCGGCGAGGACCGTCGCACCGGCCGGGGCCGGGCCGCTGTCGGGGGTGACCGCGGTGATCCGGCCCTCGGTGGCGGTACCTTCGGCCCCGACAGTGATCAGAACATCGGACTCCACGACCGGGTCGATCCAGGCGTAGGGAGCCCAGAACTGAGTCACTGACATGTGAGGTCCTCCAGAACGTCGGCGAGTGCGGCGGCCCCGGCCAGGCAGTCGGTCTCGTCCGCGTGCTCGCTGGGCGAGTGGGAGACGCCGGTCGGGTTGCGGACGAAGAGCATCGCCGTCGGGATGACGGCGGACAGGATGCCCGCGTCATGGCCGGCGCCGGTCGGCAGCACCGGGGTTCCCGGGCCGAGACGGGCGGCGAGCCGGTCCCGCAGCGGTGCGTCGAAGTCGACAACGGGAGTGTAGGACTCGCGTACCACCTCGGCGCGGACGCCGTCCCGCTCGGCCCGCTCGCGCGCCGCGACGGCGATCTCCTCGACCAGCGCGGTCAGCGTCGCCTCGTCGGCGGCCCGCGAGTCCAGCCAGCCGCGCACCAGCGAGGCGATGGCGTTGGTGCCGTTGGGCTCCACCATGACCTTGCCGAAGGTGGCCAGCGCGCCGTGCAGCCTGGCCTTCTTCCGGGCCGCCAGCACGGTGTTGGCGTAGCTGAGCATCGGGTCCCGGCGGTCCTCCAGGCGGGTGGTGCCCGCGTGGTTGGCCTCGCCGTGGAAGTCGAAGCGCCAGCGCCCGTGCGGCCAGATCGCCGAGGCGACGCCGACCGCGTGCGGAGTGTCCGACAGGAACCTGCCCTGCTCGACGTGCAGCTCGACGTAGGCGGCGACCCGGGACAGCCGCTCGCTGTCCTTGCCGATGGCGGCGGGGTCCTGGCCCGCGGCCTCCATGGCGTCCGGCAGCCGGACCCCGGCGGCGTCGCGCAGGTCGTACGCCTGATCCCGGGTCAGCACGCCGGCGCTGAGCCGGGAGCCGACGCAGGCGACGCCGAAGCGCGCGCCCTCCTCGTCCACGAAGTTGGTGATCGCCAGCGGACGGGTCGGGACGACCCCGCGCTCGCGCAGCGCGTCCAGCGCCGCGAAGGCGGAGACCACGCCCAGCGGGCCGTCGTAGGCGCCGCCGTCCGGGACCGAGTCCAGGTGGGAGCCGGTGACCACGGCCCCCTCCCCCTCGGGGTCGCCGTACCAGGCCCACTGGTTGCCGTTGCGGTCCAGCTCGTAGGTGAGGCCGCGGGCGGCGGCCTGCTCCGCGAACCAGGCGCGGCACTCCGCGTCCGCCGCCGTCCAGGCATGCCGCCGGTAGCCGCCGGACGCGTCGAAGCGTCCGACGGGGAGCAGCTCGGACCACATCCGGCGGTAGCCGTCGGTCGCGCTGCCGAGCCGCTCTTCCCAGTCAGTCACGGTGACTACTCGCCCTCACGCATCGGGATGCGGACGCCGCGCTCGTCGGCGACGTCCACGGCGATGTCGTAGCCGGCGTCCACGTGCCGGATGACGCCCATGCCGGGGTCGTTGGTGAGCACCCGGCGGATCTTCTCGCCGGCGAGCTTGGTGCCGTCCGCGACCGTGACCTGGCCGGCGTGGATGCTGCGGCCGATGCCGACGCCGCCGCCGTGGTGGATCGAGACCCAGGACGCGCCGGAGGCGACGTTGACCATGGCGTTGAGCAGCGGCCAGTCGGCGATGGCGTCCGAGCCGTCCAGCATCGCCTCGGTCTCCCGGTAGGGGGAGGCGACGGAGCCGCAGTCCAGGTGGTCGCGGCCGATGACCAGCGGCGCGGAGACGGTGCCGTCGGCGACCATCTCGTTGAAGCGCTCGCCGGCCTTGTCGCGCTCGCCGTAGCCGAGCCAGCAGATCCGGGCGGGCAGGCCCTGGAAGTGGACCCGCTCGCCGGCCATCTTCATCCAGCGGGCCAGGGACTCGTTCTCGGGGAACAGGTCGAGGACGGCCTTGTCGGTGGCGGCGATGTCCTTGGGGTCACCGGAGAGCGCGGCCCAGCGGAACGGGCCCTTGCCCTCGCAGAACAGCGGCCGGATGTAGGCGGGCACGAAGCCGGGGAAGTCGAAGGCCCTGGTGTAGCCGGCGAGCTGGGCCTCGCCGCGGATCGAGTTGCCGTAGTCGAAGACCTCGGCGCCCTTGTCCTGGAAGCCGACCATCGCCTCGACGTGCTTGGCCATGGCCTCGCGGGCGCGGGTGGTGAACTCGGCGGGCTTCTCGGCGGCGTAGCTCGCCATGTCGTGGCAGTCCACGCCGATGGGGAGGTAGGCCAGCGGGTCGTGCGCGCTGGTCTGGTCGGTGACGATGTCGATCGGCGCGTCCATCGCGAGCATTTGCGGGACCAGCTCGGCGGCGTTGCCGAGCAGGCCGATGCTCAGCGGCCTGCGCTGGTCGCGGGCCTCGACGGCGAGTTCGAGGGCGTGCTTGAGGTTCTTCGCCTCGACGTCCAGGTACTTGTGCTCGATCCGGCGGGTGATCCGGGACTGGTCGCAGTCGATGCAGATGGCGACGCCGTCGTTCATGGTGACGGCCAGCGGCTGGGCGCCGCCCATGCCGCCGAGGCCGGCGGTGAGGGTGATGGTCCCGGCGAGCGTTCCGTTGAACTTCTTGGCGGCGACGGCGGCGAAGGTCTCGTAGGTGCCCTGGAGGATGCCCTGGGTGCCGATGTAGATCCACGAACCGGCGGTCATCTGCCCGTACATGGTGAGGCCGAGGTGCTCCAGGCGGCGGAACTCCTCCCAGTTGGCCCAGTCGCCGACCAGGTTGGAGTTGGCCAGCAGCACGCGCGGGGCCCACTCGTGGGTCTGCATCACGCCGACCGGACGGCCGGACTGGACCAGCATGGTCTCGTCCTGCTTGAGCGTCTGCAGGGTGCGCACCATGGCGTCGAAGGAGCGCCAGTCGCGGGCCGCCTTGCCGGTGCCGCCGTAGACGACGAGCTTGTCGGGGTGCTCGGCGACCTCGGGGTCGAGGTTGTTCATGAGCATCCGCAGGGCGGCTTCCTGCTGCCAGCCCTGCGTGGTCAGCGCGCTGCCACGGGCCGCTCGTACGGTTCGCGGACCGCTCTGGTGCTGGGTCATGGCTCTCCCGGCCTCTCGATGGATACATCCATTCAGGATTGTCGTCTCTGAAGATAGCCAATCATTCAGCGCGGCACCAGGGGCATCATGCCCCTTATGTCCCTTTGATATCCGTTTAGGCCGGATAGCGGTGCGGGGCCCTGCTTGATCAACTGATCAGACAGGGCCCCGCGGGTGTGCTCGTACCGCTCTTGTTCGTACCGCTCTTGTCGTACTGCTGTAGGGGTCAGGCGCGGGCCGCGCCACGGACGACCGGGCGGACCTGGCCCGCGGCGGGGCCGGTGGAGGCGAAGGCGCCGATGCGGCTGCGTCGGGCCAGCAGCCGGCCGTCGTCGGTACGGGCCCAGAAGAGCGTCTCGGTCCTGCGCTCCCGCCGGGCGAGCAGGGCGACCGCCAGCAGCATCCCGGCGCCGTAGCCCAGCACCGCCAGCCCGGCCGCCGGACCGCCGAGCAGGCCGAGGGCGCAGACCGCGCCCGATCCGACCAGCAGCCACAGCGCGTTGTCGCGGGCCAGCCGGTGCCGGGTCGCCTGCGGCGGCTCCAGCGTGATCGCGAACGCGGCCTTCTCGGCCGACCGCGCCTTCGCGGCGTACCAGCGGCGGCGCTGCAGCAGCCCGGCCAGGGCGGCCAGGACGAAGAGTCCCGCCCCCAGCAGCAGGCCGTGCGTCCGCCCGGTCAGGCTGGGGACGAGCAGTCCCGCCAGCACGCCGACCGTACCGATCCACAGCAGTGTGCGCGCCACCGCGCCACGGATGACCACCACCCGGGCCAGGGCATAGGTACCCCTCATGGCTACCCTCCCAACGAAGCCGAAAGACTTGGCGGGACCATAACGCCTGTGCGTGAGGAACGGCTGAAAAACGGTGGGCTCCCGCAGGATTCAGCCCACGAACAGGCCGCGTACCGCCGCCGCCTGCTCGAACTCCTCCAGCCGGCCCACCGCCCCCGGCAGCTCGTCGCACATCGCCTGGAGCAGCACCCGGCCCAGCATCATCGGCGCGCAGGCGGTGTCGAAGATCAGGCTGGAGCCGACCGCGGCCGGCAGCATCAGGTCGGTGAGCCCGGCGACCGGCGCGAAGGCGCTGTCGGCGACGGTGATCACGGTCAGCCCGCACTGCTTCGCGGCGGTCAGCGCGTCCAGCAGCTCGCGCGGGTGGCGCGGCAGCGCGAAGCAGATCAGCGTGGTCGCACCGGCGGCGGCGCCCCGTTCGATCCGGTCCAGCATCATGCTGCCGCCCTCGTCCAGCAGCCGGACGTCGGGGTGCACCTTGGCCGCGAAGTAGGCGAAGCCGGCCGCCTGGGCGGACCCGGCCCGCAGGCCCAGCACCAGCAGCGGACGCGAGGCGGCCAGCAGCCTGGCTGCCTCCAGCACCGGCTCCGGGTCGGCCAGCACGGCCGCGAGGTGCTGGAGGTTGGCGATCTCGGAGAGCACCGCCTGCTGCTGCTCGTTGCGGACCACGTCCTGCGCGGTCTCCCGGCCGGCTCCGCGCTGGCCCGGTTCACCCAGGCCCAGCTCGCGCAGCTGCCGGCGCAGCGCCGGATAGCCGTCGAAGCCGAGCGCGACGGCGAACCGGGTCACCGAGGGCTGGCTCACCCCGGCCAGCTCGGCGACCTCGACGCTGGACAGGAACGGCGCCTCGGCGGCGTTGCGCACCAGGCAGTGGGCGATCCGGCGCTGGGTGGGCGTCAGCCGGTGGCCGTCGAACAGCCGCAGCAGCCTGCCGGAAGGACCGGCGGCGACGGCCTCAGGTGTCCCGGTGCTCATCCGGCTGCCTCCTTGATTCAGTAGGCCAAGACTCTGCATGAACCCATACAGGGTGGGCAAGTACCGTCTCGCCCGCCGGACCCCCACCGCAATCCCCGGGAGCCCGGGAACGGACGTGGCGGACGCCTCAGGGGGCGTCCGCCAGATCGGACCTCGGTAGGCCCGACCTGGCGGACGGGTCGGGCTCAGGCCAGCGGGCCGGTCACCTTCTCGACCGCGGTGACCAGGCCGCCGGTGGCCACGAAGACATGCGCCGCGTCCAGGTCGGGGGCCAGGAAACGGTCCGTGCCGGGGCCGCCGACACCGGCCGCACGGGCGCCCGCGAGGGCGGCGGCGGTGGCCGGGGCGAGCGGGCCGTCGACCGTACTGACGCCGGCCATCAGGCAGCGCAGCTCCAGGGCGCGGGCGGAGGCGGTCAGCTCCACCGCGAGCACCCGGGCCAGGTTGTCCACGGCCTGGCGCAGCTTGCGGGCGGCGGACCAGCCCATGGAGACGTGGTCCTCCTGCATCGCCGAGGACGGGATGGAGTCCACCGAGGCCGGGACCGCCAGCCGCTTGTTCTCGCTGACCAGGGCGGCCTGGGTGTACTGGGCGATCATCAGGCCGGAGTCCAGGCCCGGGTCGTCGGCGAGGAACGGCGGCAGGCCGTGCGAGCGGTTCTTGTCCAGCAGCCGGTCGGTGCGGCGCTCGGCGATCGAGGCCAGGTCGGCGGCGGCGATGGCGAGGAAGTCCAGCACGTAGGCGACCGGGGCGCCGTGGAAGTTGCCGTTGGACTCGACCCGGCCGTCCGGCAGCACGACCGGGTTGTCGACCGAGGAGGCCAGCTCGCGGTCGGCGACCAGCTGGGCGTGGGCCAGGGTGTCCCGGCCGGCGCCGGCCACCTGGGGGGCGCAGCGGATCGAGTAGGCGTCCTGGACCCGCGGCGCGTCATCCTGGTGGTGCCCGGTCAGGGCGGAGCCCTGCAGCACGGCGAGCATGTTGGCGGCGCTGGCGGCCTGGCCCGGGTGCGGGCGGATCGCGTGCAGCTCCGGCTGCAGCACCTTCTCGGTGCCGAGCAGGGCCTCCAGCGACATCGCGGCGGTGATGTCGGCGGTGGTGAACAGCCGCTGCATGTCGGCGATCGCCATCACCAGCATGCCCAGCATGCCGTCGGTGCCGTTGATGAGGGCCAGGCCCTCCTTCTCGTGCAGCTCGATCGGGGTGACCCCGGCCTCGGACAGCAGCTCGCCGGCCGGGCGGACCTCGCCGTCGGGCCCGTAGGCCTCGCCCTCGCCCATCAGGGTCAGCGCGCAGTGCGACAGCGGCGCGAGGTCGCCGGAGCAGCCGAGCGAGCCGAACTCGCGGACCACCGGGGTGATCCCGGCGTTGAGGATCGCGGCCATGGTCTCGGCCACCAGCGGCCGGACCCCGGTGCGACCGGAGGCAAGGGTCTTCAGCCGCAGGAACATCAGCGCGCGGGTGACCTCGCGCTCGACCTGCGGGCCCATCCCGGCGGCGTGCGAGCGCACCAGCGAGCGCTGCAGCTGGGCGCGGAGCGGGCGCTCGATGTGGCGTACGGCGAGTGCGCCGAAGCCGGTGGAGACGCCGTACACCGGGCGGGGCTCGGCGGCGAGGGCGTCGATGCGGGCGCGCGAGCCCGCCATCTCCGCGAGCGCGTCGGCGGAGAGTTCGATGCGGGCGTTCCCGCGGGCGACGGCGATGACATCCGCCGGAGCGACGTTTGCCTTGCCGACGACGACCACGTCCTGGGTCCGGCCGTCCACCACGTTGTGCATATCCATATGCGGAATCTCATCAGGTGAATGGCAATATGACAACTAGGCGAGGCCAGGCATCTCACGTGGCGGTACCGTGGGGCCCGACGGAGGAGGAAGACCGTGAACCGGGTGACCGAGCGCCGCCGGGTGGTGCGGCTGCGCGAGCAGCAGCGGAGCGTCCGGCCGGACACGCTGGCGGCGGAGGAACCACTGGAGATCCGGGTCAACGGCGAGCCGCTCACGGTCACCATGCGCACCCCGGGCCATGACTTCGACCTGGTCGCGGGCTTCCTGGTGTCCGAGGGACTGGTCGCGCGGACCTCGGAGCTGAGCGCGCTGCGGTACTGCGCGGGCACCGACGCGGAGGGCCGGAACACCTACAACGTCATCGACGCCGCCCTGCCAGGGCAGCGCGCGCTGCCGGTCTCGGCGCACCGCAACCTGCTCACCTCCAGCGCCTGCGGCCTGTGCGGCCGGGAGACGATCGACGCGATCCGCAACCGGGTGCCGTACCCGGTCGGCGAGGACCCGCTGCGGGTGAGCGCGGAGACCCTCTACGCGCTGCCGGACGCGCTGCGCGCCGCGCAGAAGGTCTTCGACTCCACCGGCGGGCTGCACGCGGCCGGGCTCTTCAGCGCCGACGGCGAGCTGCGCTGTCTGCGCGAGGACGTGGGCCGGCACAACACGGTGGACAAGGTCGTCGGCTGGGCCCTGCGCGAGGGCGAACTGCCGCTGCGGGGGCAGCTGCTGCTGGTCAGCGGCCGGGCCTCGTTCGAGCTGACCCAGAAGGCGGCGATGGCGGGGCTGCCGCTGCTGGCCGCGGTCTCCGCCCCCTCCTCGCTCGCCGTCGACCTGGCCGAGGAGCTCGGCCTGACCCTGGTCGGCTTCCTGCGCGGCCGCGGCGCCAACGTCTACGCCGCCCCCGACCGCATAACCGACTGACCGGACGCGCGGACCGACCCGACCACCAGGCCGGGGCGGCCGGGGCCGCTAGCGGGTGCCGAGGTGGGGCTGGGGCACGGTGCGGGAGAGCGGCTGGGGCGCGTTGCGGACGGCGTGGGCGATGTTGACCTTCACCGCGGCGGTCTCCAGCTGCGCGGTGTCGTAGCCCGCGAGCTTCAGCTCGGCCACCAGCGCGGTCAGCACCCGCAGCGCCACCGCGTCGAACAGCCGCTCGACGTCCAGCTCCTGGAGCAGGTGCTCGAAGTTCCTGGACGCGCCCAGCTCCCGGACGCTGACCCGGGGCGAGTGGTCGGCGGGACGGCCGACCCGGAGCATCTCCGCGTAGTGCACCTGGTTCATCCAGCCGCGCAGCACCGACCGGAGCACCAGCCCCGGCTCCAGCAGGAACCCGGACAGGTCCCGGCCGATGTTCACCAGCCCGCGCCACAGGTGGACCGCCAGGTCCAGCACGTTCGGCCGCAGCGTGCGGTCGATCAGCCGGTACTCCTCGGACACCGGCGGCAGCACGAACGGCAGGCCCTCCAGCCGCAGGATCTGGCCCTGGACCTGCACCCGCAGGAAGAACGAGGCGACCACCTGACGCTCCCACAGCTCCGCGCGCACCTCCACGTAGCGGCGGATCCGCTCGTGCGCGGCCCGGTCGAACAGCTCCGCCCAGGACGCGTTGAGCCGCCGCTGACCGGTGCTCAGCTCCTGCTCGGACAGCTGCCCGTGCCAGTTCTCGACCCGGTCGGCGCGCAGCCCGGAGCGGACCAGCCGGTCCCGGACGGTGAGGCGGTGCAGCAGGTCGCCCGGGTACTCGGTGCCGCCGGCGAGATGGGCGACCGAGGCGGCGATCCGGGCGTGCAGCTGCGGCACCGACAGCGGCTCGGCGTCCTGCCCCGGCACCGCCGGCAGCAGCGGGATCTGCAGCGACCAGACCGGGTCCGGCAGGCCCGCCCCGACGAACGGGCGAAACGCGCCGTAGACCGTCTCGGCGTCGGCCTGGTTCTCCCGGATCCGGGTGAAGACGTCGGTGAGCGACGGCGGCGCGCCGACCGGGAGCCGGCCGCCGCCGGGCTCGGCGAGCACCGCCAGCCGCTGGTGCACCCGGACCCGCATCCCCACGCCGATGGCCAGCAGCAGGAACGCCAGTACCAGGAAGGCCAGCCAGGAGAAGGCCGCGCCGCTGTCCAGGCCGCTGGAGGTCGGGTAGTAGCCGCCGCCCCCGTCCGAGGAGGACGAGCCGAAGGGGTCGAGCGAGTTGCCGGACCCGCTGGAGTCGGTGGCCGACACGATCGCCGCCAGCAGCGAGCCGACCAGTCCGGTCGCCAGCAGGAAGAAGAAGAACGAGAGCACCCGGCGGCTCAGCACCGCGTGCGGGCTGCCGGCGTCGCCGCCGGTCCGCGCGGACCAGTACGAGACGACGGCCCGCGACACCGACCCGCCGAGCCGCAGCGCCAGCGCGCCGCCGAGCACGAACAGCGCCGTGGAGAACGACAGCAGCAGCCCGGCCAGCACCACCAGCGCGACCGCGACGCCCGCCAGCGCCGTCTCCCGGCGCGCCCGCAGGCACTCCGCCAGCACCAGTGCGGTGTCCGCACCCGGAGACGGCGCGGCGACCCGGTGCCGGTTCTCGACCAGTTCCTCGATGGTCTGGTCCCGGAACCGGCGCGAGAGGTACGCCGCCGCCCGCAGGTACGCGGTGACGTCGCCGCCGGGCGGGCCGGCGTGGAACTCCACCGGATCCACGACCGGTGCGCCCGGCGCAGGGGTCTGCCCGGGTACGAAGGTGGTCATCTGCTGCTCCCCCGAGGGTCCTTCACGATCCGTCCTGCACGGTCCGGCCTGCACGGTCCGTCCCGCAGGGTCTGGCCGAGCAGCATGGTCCCATCGTTGACGCACACTCAGCTGCCGAATCAGGAAACCCCGTTGGCCGGATGGCCGGGTGGTCCACCGCCCGCCGTGTCGCGGGCCCGTGCGGGCCCGTACGGGCCGACTTCAGTACGGCCTTCAGTACGGCGGCGAGGCCGGTCCGGACAGCGCGACCGCGACCAGCGCCCGCAGGGTCGGACCGAGGGCGGCGAAGGAGAGCGTGGACTCGTCGGCGAAGAGCTCGACCAGCCAGCCGCCGGCCGCGTTGGCGCCGCCCGCCGCGAGCAGCGCGCGGTAGCCGCCGACCAGCAGCACCGCCTCCTCGCCGGCGTCGTTGCCGGGGACGCCGGCCCGCATGCTGAACGCGTAGCCCCGCACCGCACGGGCCGTCATGGGGTAGGCACGCAGGTCGAACACCGCGTCGGGGGCCTCGTTCACCGCCCGCTGCACCTGGGCCCTGGCGCTGCCGGGGCCCCTGGTCATCCGGCGGACGCCGTAGTGCGCGGTGCGCATCTGCAGCGAGCCGGGCGGGACGTAGGAGATCCACCAGGCCACCGCGTCCAGCAGCCGGGCGGCCGTCTCGGCGACGATGTCCAGCCGGCCCAGGGTGTCGGCGGGATGGACCTGACGGGTCGGCTGCTCCTCGTCGAGGGCAGTGGTCACATGCGCGAGCAGCAGTCCGGGATCGGCGCTGTAGCGGGCGCCGCGGAAGCGCCGCCGCTCCGCCTTGCGGCCGCCGCGCAGCCCCTCCCCGGTCTCGGCGAGCCGCACCGTCGGGTCCGGCTGCTCGCCCCGGCCCGCCACCACCGGGTGCGCGGCATGGCCGGACTTGGCCCGGTACTGGGCCGCGTCCGCCAGCCGGAACAGCCGGTCCGCCGTGGTGACCGGCCCGATCGGGTCGCCGGTGGAGGCCACCCCGCAGGCGACGCCCTCGCCCTGGTCCAGGGTCAGCGCCCGGGCGCACAGCTCCTCGGCCACCCGTACCACCTCGTCGGCCGGCGAGCCCACCGCGACCAGGCAGAACTCGTCGCCACCGAGACGTCCCGCGACACTGCCCGGCAGCATCGCGCCGCAGACCGAGAGCTGGTTGGCGAATCGTTCCAGCAGCTGGTCGCCGACCTCGTGCCCCTTCTCGTCGTTCACCCGCTTGAGGCCGTTGACATCGCAGACCACCAGCGTCACCACGGTGCCGTCCTGCCGGTGCGCCTCCAGGCCGGCCTCCAGCCGGGCGTCCACCGCGCGGCGGTTGGCCAGGCCGGTCAGCGGATCGGTGAAGGCCAGTCGGCGGACCTCCTCCAGTTCCTCGCTGGCCGCCAGCCCGGCCGAGATCTGCGCCGCCAGGACGGTCGCGAACTCGGCGTCCCCGGCCGAGAACACCGGCTCCCCGACGGTACGGGCGAGGTAGAGCTCACCCCAGGCCCGGCCGCGCAGCACGATCGGCGCGACCAGGCAGCAGCCCCGCCCGCGCCGCCGCAGCGCCGCCGCGCGCTGGCGGCAGGCCGGGCCGTTGTCGCTGGAGTCGTCGTCCACGCTCTGCACCCAGGCGCGGGGCAGGCCGTCCACGGTCCAGGGCTCGCCCAGGCCGCGCTGCTCCAGGAACCGGGCGATCTCCGGATAGTCGGCGACCGGGTAGGACTCGTCCTCCGGCAGTTCCTCCTCGCCGGGCGCCAGCAGCCCGTTGTTGACCAGCACCCGCAGCCTGCCGGTGTCGCGGTCCCACCTCGACACCGCCGCCATGTCGGCGCCGAGCGCCTCCCGGGTGCGCAGCGCGGCCATCTGCAGCGCGGTGATCCGCGACGGGGCGGCCACCATCGCCTGGGTCAGCCCGACCACCGCCCGCAACCGGGCGTCCGCCTCGGCCTCGACCGCTCCGCCACCGCCCGACACGCCCTCCGCCTTCCCGCTGCTCCGCCCCCACTGACCCGCGTGCCTCGATCATAGGGACAATTCCGACATACCGATGCACGCCTGCGCACCCGCGGCGTGCCAGCGGGGGCCCGCGTCCGGGCGCGCGGCGTGGCGGGGCCGGAGCCCGCGGCTAGAGCTCGGGCGGGCGGGCGGTGTGGCGGCTGAGCAGCCAGGGCTCGACCAGGCCGAGGCCGCGGACCGGGCGGCGCCACATCGGCTGGAGGTGGTAGTGGTACGCGGCCTCCGCGCCGTCCACCTCGGCCGGCCGGTCCGACGGGGCGATGCCCACCGACGCCACCGCCGACAGCGCGTCGGCCGCCCCCGGCGGCAGCCCGAGCACCCCGCCCGCGCCGGACGGCGCCACCGCGCCCTCGCGTTCCAGCGCCGCCGCCATCTCGCCGTCAACCAGCACCGCGTCCCGTGGCGCGATCGAGGTAAGCCGGCTCGCCAGGTTGACGGTGGTGCCGAAGACGTCGCCCATCCGGGTGGTGACCGTGCCGAAGGCCATGCCGACCCGCAGCGCCGGCATCGAGTCGTCCTTGCCCAGGGTCTCCACCAGGGCGAGGCCGATCTCGGCCGCCGTGGTCGCGTCCTCGGAGACGTAGAGGATCTCGTCGCCCAGGGTCTTCACCAGCCGCCCGCCCCGGCCGGCGACCAGGTCCGCACAGGTGATCTCGAAGTTCTCGACCAGCTCGCCCAGTTCCTCGTCCTCCAGCCGGCGCGACAGCCGGGTGAAGCCGACCAGGTCGGCGAAGCCCACCGCGAGCCGTCCGCTGGACATGTCCACGTCCTCGGCGGCCTGGACCACCCGGCCGGTGACCGCGGCGAGCTGCCGCCGCCAGACGTAGACCAGGAACTGCTCCAGCTCCGGCAGCAGCAGCTCGACCAGCGGGTAGGCGACCTCGGCCCGGGTCAGCCCGGGCTCGGAGGAGGAGGTGAGGTGCTCCAGGAAGGTGTCGATCTGCCACTCGGCCAGGCGCGCGGTGGTCTGGCCGGTCGACCGGGCCACCTGGATCGCCATCGGTTCGCTCAGCAGCCCGGCCTCGACCAGCCCGGCCAGCCGCCGCAGCGCGATCACGTCGGCGTCGGTGAGCGCCCGCGACTGGCCGATGTCGGCGAAGCCCATGGCCCGCCAGAAGCGGGACGCCAGTTCCATCGACACCCCGGCGGTGCGGGCCGCCTGGAACGGGGTGTACTGCCGCTCGGAGTCCAGGATCAGCTGTTCCAGCTGCTGCGGGACCGAGGTCTCCTCGTCCTCGGCCTCGGGGTGGACATCGCCCTCGGGGTCGGCGCTCTCGTGACCGTTCGGCTCGGTCATCCGGAAGTCGTCGGCCACCTGTCCACCCTCGCGCTCACGCCCTGTGTCCTTGCTCACACTCCGCCCGCACGAATCCTCGCATGGATTCACCCGATCCGGGGCATCCCCCCAGGTCGAACGTGAACGACATCGCCCGCGCCGACGGCCTCCTCGGTCCCGTCGGCGCGCCGCACCACCAGCCGGCCCTGGGGGTCCACCGACACCGCCTCGCCCACCAGGTCCAGTCCGCCCGGCAGTTCGACCCTGACCTGGCGGCCGAGCGTCGCACACTGCGCGTTGTACGCGGCGTGCAGGCCGCTGGTCTCCGGATCGCCGTCCACCGACGCCCACTCCCGGTACAGCTCCTCGAAGGTCCGCAGCAGCACCCGTACCAGCGTCTCCCGGTCGGTGACCTTCGCGCCCGCCAGCTCCAGCGAGCCGGCCGTGGGCACCGGCAGCTCGTCCTCGCGCAGGCTCACGTTGATGCCGATCCCGACCACCACCGCCTCGCTGTCCGGGGTCAGCTCGGCGAGGATCCCGCCGAGCTTGCGCTCCTCCCCGTCCACCGTCACCAGCAGGTCGTTCGGCCACTTCAGCCGGACGTCGACCTCGGCCGCGCGGCTCAGCGCGGAGCCCGCCGACACGCCCACCAGCAGCGGCAGCCAGCTCCAGTGCACCCGCGGCACCTCCGGGCGCAGCAGCACCGACAGGAACACCCCGGACCGGGCCGGGGCGGTCCAGGCCCGCTCCAGCCGTCCGCGTCCCGCGGTCTGCTCCTCGGCGATCAGCACCGCCTCGCCCGGCGCGCCCGCCGCGGCCTCCGCCATCAGGTCACTGTTGGTCGACCCGGTCTCGGCCACCACCCGGACCGAGGTCCACAGCCCACCGGGACGCACCAGCGCCCGCTCCAGCGCCTCGCCGCGCAACGGCGGCCGGTCCAGGTCACTCCACTGCGAAGAGCTCATGGATTCACCTTATGACCCCGGTCACTCGCCATATCCGCCACGCTCCCGTCATCGCTACGCTACGACACGGAAACCTCACCCGTTCGTGCTGCTGGGAGCCGTCACGGCCCTGGACCGCACTACCCCCTCCTGACGGGAGTCGAGCCGGATGTCCCAAGCCGAAATCGCCAACGAAGGCGCGGCCGCCCACACCACCGCCGGGAAGATCGCGGATCTCAAGCGACGGCTGGACGAGGCCACGCACTCCGGCTCCGCCCGCGCCATCGAGAAGCAGCACGCCAAGGGCAAGCTGACCGCCCGCGAGCGGGTCGCACTGCTGCTCGACGAGGGCTCCTTCGTCGAGTTCGACGAGTTCGCCCGGCACCGCTCCACCAACTTCGGGCAGGCCGCGACCCGCCCCTACGGCGACGGCGTGGTCACCGGCTACGGCACCGTGGACGGCCGCCCGGTCGCGGTCTTCGCCCAGGACTTCACCGTCTTCGGCGGCTCCCTCGGCGAGGTCTTCGGCGAGAAGATCGTCAAGGTGATGGACTTCGCCCTGAAGACCGGCTGCCCGATGATCGGCATCAACGACTCCGGCGGCGCCCGGATCCAGGAGGGCGTGGCCTCGCTGGGCCTGTACGGCGAGATCTTCCGCCGCAACGTCCTGGCCTCCGGGGTGATCCCGCAGATCTCGCTGATCATGGGCCCCTGCGCCGGCGGCGCGGTCTACTCCCCCGCGATCACCGACTTCGTGGTGATGGCCGACCAGACCTCGCACATGTTCATCACCGGCCCCGACGTCATCAAGACGGTCACGGGCGAGGACGTCGGCATGGAGGAGCTGGGCGGCGCGCGCACCCACAACTCCAAGTCCGGCAACGCGCACCACCTGGCCTCGGACGAGAAGGAGGCCGTCGACTACGTCAAGGCGCTGCTCTCCTACCTGCCCTCCAACAACCTGGAGGAGCCGCCCGCCTTCCCGGAGGAGGCGGACCTCAGCACCACCGAGCTGGACCTGGAGCTGGACGCCATCGTCCCGGACTCCGCGAACCAGCCCTACGACATGCACACGGTCATCGCGCACGTCCTGGACGAGGGCGAGTTCCTGGAGACCCAGTCGCTGTTCGCGCCCAACATGATCACCGGCTTCGGCCGGGTCGAGGGCCACGCGGTGGGCATCGTCGCCAACCAGCCGATGCAGTTCGCCGGCTGCCTGGACATCGACGCCTCCGAGAAGGCCGCCCGCTTCGTCCGCACCTGCGACGCGTTCAACGTCCCGGTGCTGACCTTCGTGGACGTCCCCGGCTTCCTGCCCGGCACCGGCCAGGAGTGGAACGGCATCATCCGCCGCGGCGCCAAGCTGATCTACGCCTACGCCGAGGCCACCGTCCCGCTGATCACGGTGATCACCCGCAAGGCCTACGGCGGCGCGTATGACGTCATGGGCTCCAAGCACCTCGGCGCCGACCTCAACCTGGCCTGGCCCACCGCGCAGATCGCGGTGATGGGCGCCCAGGGCGCGGTCAACATCCTGCACCGCGCGGACCTGGCCGCCGCCGAGGATCCGGACAGCCGCCGGGTGGAGCTGATGGAGGCCTACGAGGACACCCTGCTCAACCCGTACGTCGCCGCCGAACGCGGCTACGTGGACGCGGTGGTGCTGCCCTCCGAGACCCGCCAGCACATCGTCAAGGGGCTGCGCGCGCTGCGCAACAAGCGCGAGGTACTGCCGCCCAAGAAGCACGGCAACATCCCGCTGTAGGGCATCCCGCCGCCGAGAGGAGAGAGCCGATGGCCCCGATCAGGGTGCTGCACGGACAGCCCAGCCCCGAGGAGCTCGCCGCCGTCCTGGCGGTGGTCTCCGCCCGGGCGGCCGCGAACGCCGCCCGGGCCGCCGACGCACCCGCCGCGAGCGTCTGGTCCGACCGGGCCCGCGCCATGCGGCGCACGGGCCGTCCCGGCCCCACAGCCTGGCGCACCAGTGCCTGGGCGCACTGACGCGCGCTTACGCGCGATGAGTAACCACTTACTACCTTGAGGGGCGCGGGGAACTGCGCTGCCAACCATGCACCTACGTAGATGGCTGGCAGCGCAGTTCCCCGCGCCCCCTTGGTTGCTCTCGGCTAATTGAGTACGGCTACTCAGGCGCGGAGCGCCTCGCCCCTGCAGAGTGAGGGGTGTGCTGTGGGCGGATCCGAGGGACGACACCGCGCGGGAGCGGCGGCGACTCGCCGCACACCTGCGCCGCGTCGGCCTGCTCATCGCCTTCCTCGCGGTGCTGCTCATCGCCCTCGCCTGGATCTGATCCGACGTCAGTCGCGCTGCCCCTACGCTGGCCCCATGACCGTGCCACTCGTCCTCGCCTCCGCCTCCCCCGCCCGCCTCGGCCTGCTGCGCCAGGCCGGGCTCGACCCGCAGGTGATCGTCAGCGGGGTCGACGAGGACGCCCTCTCCGCGCCCACCCCCGCCGAGCTCGCGCTCGTCCTCGCCGAGGCCAAGGCGACCGCGGTCGCGGCCACTCTCACCGGGCCCGCCCTGGTCGTCGGCTGCGACTCCGTGCTGGAGCTCGACGGGCAGGCCCTGGGCAAGCCCGCCGACGCCGAGGAGGCGCTGGCCCGCTGGCAGGCGATGCGCGGCCGCAGCGGCGTGCTGCAGACCGGCCACTGCGTGATCGACACCCGCACCGGTGCCCGCGCGGCGGCCACCGCCTCCACCACGGTCCGCTTCGGCACCCCCTCCGACCAGGAGATCGCGGCCTACGTGGCCTCCGGCGAACCCCTGCACGTGGCCGGGGCGTTCACCCTGGACGGCAGGTCCGCCCCCTTCGTCGACGGCATCGACGGCGACCCGGGCAATGTCATCGGGCTCTCGCTCCCGCTGCTGCGCACCCTGCTGCTGAAGCTGGACGTCCGGATCACCGACCTCTGGACCTGACGCCCGGTCCCGGCCAACGCTACGGTGGTCCCCGTACCAGCTACGGAGGGGGAGCCGGTGGGCGACAGCGTGCTCAACATCGTCCTGGGCGTGGTCTCCAGCGTGTTCAGCGCCGGCCTCGCCTGGGCTCTGCAGGCCGTGCTGCGCCGCCGGAAGCTGGACCGCAGGCGCCGCTTCTTCGGCCTCTACCCCGGCACCGAGTCGCGGCTGGTGGTGCCCCGCAAGGCGGGCAGCAGCGTCAGCCAGCGGGTGATCGCCCAGCGTGACGTCTACGCCCTGATGGAGCTGGCCGCACTGGTCCGCGACTGCGGGGCCGAGGCCGAGATCGTGTCCCACGACGAGGTCCAGCAAGGGCTGGGCGACAAGGCCGAGTTCTGCATCGGCGGCCCGGTCGCGAACGAGCGGACCGCCGCGCACCTGCGCTGGAAGCTGCCCGGGATCGCGGTCACCGCCGAGTGGGAGGCCGGGATCAACGAGCTGACCGTCGGCGACCGGTCCTACGTCCGCGAGATCGGCAAGGCCGACCACGCGGTGCTCGGCCGGATAGCCGCCGGCGAGGGCGAGCGCCCGACCTTCCTGATCTGCGGTCAGACCGCGACCGCGAACCTGGCCGCGGTCCGCTACCTGACCCGGCACCACCGCGACCTGATCCGCCGCTACTCCCCCGAGGACAGCTTCTGCCTGCTGCTGCGGGTGATCCAGCCGGACGCCTACGGCGCGGACGTGGTCGAGCTGCTCGGCGACGTCACAGAGCAGGCGTCAACTCCCCGCCCGGCGCCGAATCCTTCGGCGTCTCCGGCGGCGTAGCGAGCAGCAGCACCAGCAGCGCCACGATCACCAGCATCACCAGGAACGCCCCGACTCCGGACAGCGCCAGCAGCACCGTCGCGAGCACCGCGTGCAGTACGGCACAGACAATCAGCAGAATCCTTGTGGGGCGCCCCATGGCACCACCCCGCAGTGCCATGCGAGCAACCAGCGCGGCGACTACCAGGACAAAGAAGGCGAGGACCCCCAAACCGACCCAGGCGCCCACCGCCATCGCGGTCGGCGCGAGGCCGCCCATCGACATCTTCTGCTGCTCAACTGCCAGGCCGAGCACGACCGCCACCACGCCCACGACCAGCGCTTCCAGCGTCAGCAGTACAGCCGTCGCGACGGCGGTCCAGATCCTCATGACCGCACCTTACTGACCAGTAGTCACCTCCGGAAGGGGTGCGCCGAAAGACCCGCCCGGGAGGCCCGGCGTACCGTGGGAGACGAAGAATCACCCTCCGTGTGGGCAAGCTCACCACCGGACCGGACTCACCATCAGTGCCCGGTTGTCCATAAACTCATCCACGGTTCAAGAAGGGAGCCATTGTGCGCAAGGTGCTCATCGCCAACCGCGGAGAGATCGCAGTCCGCGTCGCCCGGGCCTGTCGGGACGCAGGTATCGCCAGCGTCGCCGTGTACGCCGAGCCGGACCGGGACGCGCTGCATGTCCGCGCGGCCGACGAGGCCTTCGCCCTCGGTGGCGACACTCCGGCCACCAGCTACCTCGACATCGCCAAGGTGCTGAAGGCCGCCGCCGACGCGGGTGCCGACGCCGTTCACCCCGGCTACGGCTTCCTCTCCGAGAACGCGGAGTTCGCCCAGGCCGTCATCGACGCCGGGCTGACCTGGATCGGCCCGCCGCCGCAGGCCATCCGCGACCTCGGCGACAAGGTGGCGGCCCGCCACATCGCCCAGCGCGCCGGCGCACCGCTGGTCGCGGGCACCCCCGACCCGGTCTCCGGACCGGACGAGGTGGTGGCCTTCGCCCAGGAGCACGGCCTGCCGATCGCCATCAAGGCGGCGTTCGGCGGCGGAGGTCGCGGCCTCAAGGTCGCCCGCACCCTGGAAGAGGTGCCGGAGCTCTACGAGTCCGCCGTCCGCGAGGCCGTGGCGGCCTTCGGCCGGGGCGAGTGCTTCGTCGAGCGCTACCTGGACCGCCCGCGTCACGTCGAGACCCAGTGCCTGGCCGACACCCACGGCAACGTGGTCGTCGTGTCGACCCGCGACTGCTCGCTGCAGCGCCGGCACCAGAAGCTGGTCGAGGAGGCCCCCGCGCCCTTCCTCACCGACGCGCAGAACGCCCAGCTCTACGCCGCGTCCAAGGCGATCCTCAAGGAGGCCGGCTACGTCGGCGCCGGAACCTGTGAGTTCCTGGTCGCCGTGGACGGGACCATCTCCTTCCTGGAGGTGAACACCCGGCTCCAGGTCGAGCACCCGGTCACCGAGGAGGTCACCGGGATCGACCTGGTCCGCGAGCAGTTCCGGATCGCCGACGGCGAGGCGCTGGGCTACGACGACCCCGAGGTCCGCGGCCACTCCTTCGAGTTCCGGATCAACGGCGAGGACCCGGGCCGCGGCTTCCTGCCCGCCCCCGGCACCGTCACCGCCTTCGCCCCGCCCACCGGCCCGGGCGTCCGGCTGGACTCCGGCGTCGAGTCCGGCAGCGTCATCGGCCCGGCCTGGGACTCGCTGCTGGCCAAGCTGATCGTCACCGGCGCCACCCGGACCCAGGCGCTGCAGCGTGCGGCCCGCGCGCTGGCGGAGTTCAACGTCGAGGGCATGGCCACCGCCATCCCGTTCCACCGCGCCGTGGTGACCGACCCGGCGTTCACCGCCGAGCCGTTCACGATCTACACCCGCTGGATCGAGACGGACTTCGACAACACCATCCCGGCCTATGCCGGGGCGGGCGGGGACGGCGACGAGCCGGACACCCGCGAGACCGTGGTGGTCGAGGTCGGCGGCAAGCGGATCGAGGTCTCGCTGCCCGCGAACCTCGCCGCCACCTCCGCGGCGAAGCCCGCGGCCAAGTCCAAGCGCCGCGCGGCCAGCTCCAAGGCCGGCTCCGCGGCCTCGGGCGACACCCTGGCCTCGCCGATGCAGGGCACCATCGTCAAGGTCAACGTGGAGGAGGGCCAGACCGTCGCCGCGGGCGACCTGGTCGTCGTCCTGGAGGCGATGAAGATGGAGCAGCCGCTGAACGCCCACAAGGCGGGCACCGTGGTGAACCTGGCCGCCGCCATCGGCGCCACGGTCACCTCCGGAGCGGCGATCTGCGAGATCAAGGACTGACGCACCGCTGCACCGAGGCATCGCCGCACTGAGGCATCGCAGTACCGGGGCTCGGGGCCCTGCTCGTCCGTCGAGCAGGGCCCCGAGCCCCGTGCCGTGCGCGCGCCAGGGCCCTGCGGGCAGCCGGACGGGGCCGGACTAGCGGACGACGCCGCTGCGGCCCACCGGGACCGGCCTGCGCTGCCCCGGGAAGGGCAGCCCCGCGCCCACCCCGCCCACCGCGGCGGCAGCGGCCCCCTGCGGCACCACCGGCGGCGCCGCGGCGGCCACGCACACCTGCACGCCGCGGTCCGCCAGCGCGTCCAGCTCCCGCGAGGCGACCTCGGAGGCTCCGGCCTGCTCGTCCGTCACCAGGCAGGCGATCGTGTCCGTCGCGACGGTCTGGAACATGGTGTCGGAGCCCAGCTTGCCGTGGTCCGCCAGCACCACCACCTCGGCCGCGGCCGCGACCAGCGCCCGGTCCACGCTCGCCGAGAGCATGTTGGTGGTCGAGAGCCCGCGCTCGGCGGTGAGCCCGCTGCCGGAGACGAAGGCCCGGGACACCCTCAGGCCGTGCAGCGACTGTTCCGCGCCGCTGCCGACCAGGGCGTAGTTGGAGCCGCGCAGGGTCCCGCCGGTCATCACCACCTCCACCCGGTTGGCATGGGCCAGCGCCTGGGCGACCAGCAGCGAGTTGGTGACCACGGTCAGCCCGGGCACCCGGGCCAGGCGCCGGGCGAGCTCCTGCGTGGTCGTACCGGCGCCCACCACGATGGCGTCGCCCTCCGCGACCATGGTCGCGGCCAGGTCGGCTATGGCGCTCTTCTCGGCGGCGGCGAGATGCGTCTTCTGCGGATATCCGGGCTCTCTGGACAGACCACCGGGGAGGACCGCGCCTCCGTGCCGGCGGTCCAGCAGGCCTTCGGCCTCCAGCGCGCGTACGTCACGGCGTACGGTCACCTCGGAGGTCTGGACGACGCGGGCGAGCTCCCGGAGCGAGACCGCTCCGTTGGCGCGCACCATTTCAAGAATCAACTGGCGACGTTCTGCTGCGAACACGAAACAGACGGTAACGTGCGTGACCATCTGCTTTCAGGCGTTTGCCCTTAGTAGCCGAAGTTGTCCACCCTGGATCGGCGCAGAGCGCTACACTGTGCGCCGCCTGCGCCCTCCGCGCGCCCCCCGATCGGGTGCCGCACGCCCCGCCGACCGGGTTGCCCGGCCGCCGTGACGGCCGCCCGCGACCACGACTCAGTGGCCGCCGCGCTTGCGGATGTGCAGCTGCCGCGCCGCCTCGGCGATCGACCCGGACACCGACGGGTACACCGTGAACGCGCTGGCCACCTGCTCCACCGTCAGATTGTTGTCCACCGCGAGCGAGATCGGGTGGATCAGCTCGCTGGCCCGCGGCGCCACCACCACGCCGCCCACCACGATCCCGGTGCCGGGACGGCAGAACAGCTTCACGAAGCCGTCCCTGATGCCCTGCATCTTCGCCCTGGGGTTGCCCCGCAGCGGCAGCTTCACGCAGACCGCGTCCATGGTGCCGCACTCGACGTCGGCGGCGCTGTAGCCGACCGTGGCGATCTCCGGGTCGGTGAAGACGTTCGAGGCGACGGTCTTCAGGTTCAGCGGCTGCACCGCGTCGCCCAGCGCGTGGTACATCGCGATGCGCCCCTGCATCGCGGCCACCGAGGCCAGCATGAAGACGCCGGTGCAGTCACCGGCCGCGTAGACGCCGGGCGCGCTGGTCCGGGAGACCCGGTCGACCTTGACCTGGCCGCCCTCGGTCAGCTTGACCCCGGCCTCCTCCAGGCCCATCCCGGCGGTGTTGGGGATGGAGCCGACGGCCACCAGGCAGTGCGAGCCGGTGATCATCCGCCCGTCCTGCAGCACCACCTCCACCTTGTCGCCGACCCGTCGCGCCGACTCGGCCCGGGAGCGGGACATGACGTTCATCCCGCGCCGCCGGAACACGTCCTCCAGCACCGTCGCCGCGTCCGGGTCCTCGCCCGGCAGCACCCGGTCCCGGCTGGAGACCAGCGTCACCCGCGAGCCCAGCGCCTGGTACGCGCCGGCGAACTCGGCACCGGTGACTCCCGAGCCGACCACGATCAGCTCCTCCGGCAGCTCGTCCAGGTCGTAGACCTGGGTCCAGTTGAGGATCCGCTCGCCGTCGGGCAGCGCGTCGGGCACCTCGCGCGGGTGGGTGCCGGTGGCGATCAGCACCGCGTCCGCGCGCAGCTCCTGGGTACCGCCGTCGACCAGGTCCACCAGGACCCCGCGCGAGCCGTCCACCCCCTGCCCGCCGGGGGCGAGCCGGCCGTGGCCGCGCAGCAGGGTGACTCCGGCGCGGGTGACGGACTGGGTGATGTCGTGCGACTGGGCGACCGCGAGGCGCTTGACGCGTCGGTTGACCTTCCCCAGGTCCACCCCGACGACCCGCCCGGTGTCGTGCGCACTGTCCAGGCCGACCTTGATGCCCAGTTCCTCGTAGGAGCTGTCGAAGGTGGTCATCACCTCGGCCGTGGCAATCAAGGTCTTCGACGGCACGCAGTCCGTCAACACCGCCGCGCCGCCGAGGCCGTCGCGGTCCACGACGGTCACCTCCGCGCCGAGGTCCGCGGCGACGAGCGCCGCCTCGTATCCGCCAGGTCCGCCACCGATGATCACAATGCGAGTCACGCCGTCCATTGTCCCGCACCGCCGACCCCGGGTGACACCGGGCTGGTCCGGACGGACCGCTCCCGTACGCTGGGTCCCATGTCGCTCTACGCCGCCTACGCCAGCAACCTCGATGCGCGGCAGATGAGCCGCCGCGCGCCGCACTCCCCGCTCCGCTGCACCGGCTGGCTCGACGGCTGGCGACTCACCTTCGGCGGTGAGCAGTTCGGCTGGGAGGGCTCGATCGCCACCGTGGTGGAGGACGAGAAGGATCAGGTCTTCGTCGGCCTGTACGACATCGCCCCGGGCGACGAGACCGGCCTGGACCGCTGGGAGGGCCTCCCGCTCGGCTTCTACCGCAAGGTCCGGGTCCGGGTGCACACCCTGGAGGGCGACCTGACGGCCTGGACCTACGTCCTCAACGACTACGAGGGCGGCCTCCCCTCGGCCCGCTACCTCGGCATCATCGCCGACGCCGCCGAGTCCGCCGGCGCCCCGTACGACTACGTCATGGACCTCCGCAAACGCCCCTGCTGAACGCTGAGCGAACGTCAGCGGGCGTTCTCAGCAGACATGGGGAAGGCTGTCCCGGTTCATCCCCTATGACACAGGAGACTCCTGGCGAACCATAAGGTTGTACGAGGATCAGTAAGATTTTCTCACACCCTTCTGGCGTCACTTTCGCCCTCGGCCGGGTTTGGTTACGCACTAACGTGCGATGGTCGCGAGTCCATTCGCGTCCCTGTCATCCCAGCAGAGGGAATCACCCACATGCGCCTCCGTCGCACCTCGTCCGTGGCCGCCGTCGCCGCGCTCGGCAGCCTCGCGCTCCTCGGCATGGCCCCGTCCGCATTCGCCGCGGCGCCGACGAGCGTCACCAAGGTCACCTGCCCCAAGCCGTCGACCGACCTCGGCGTGACGCTGACCGGCCTGACCAACACCAAGCTGACCGCCGGCGGCACCGCGGCGACCGGCAGCGTCTCCCTGGTCAACAACTCCGGCGAGAAGCTGACCAACGTGGTCACCTTCCTCGAGACGGGCCTGGGGGCCGCTCCCACCGCCAGCAGCGCCCTCACCGTCGAGGAGTACGTGAACGGCAAGTGGCAGGCGCTCACTTACCACGTCGACGCCGACGGCAACAGCTTCGTCGTGCTCGGCACCACGCCCACCCTCGCCCCCAAGGGCAAGGACGGCGGCCAGTTCCGCGTCGTCGCCCCGAAGGGCGCCCCGCTCGGCGCCTACGTCGGACTCGCCATCAGCGGCACCGTGCAGGCCGGCACCGCGGTCACCCCCAAGGACCTCGGCAACCTGTCCACGGGCACCATGGGCAACGCCACGCCGATGACCCCCGCGGCCTGCACCACCCACGTGGGCTTCGACCACCACGACTTCACCGTGGTCAAGGCGGCCGGCACGCCGACCCCCGCCCCCAGCCCGACCCACGCGACGCCCAGCAGCGCCCCCACCTCGGCGGCCCCGAGCGCCTCCTCGACCGGCCCGGCCCTGGCCAGCACCGGTGGCGGCTCCAACAGCGGCATGATCGCCGGTGTCGCCGGTGCCCTGGTGCTGGCCGGTGGCGCGGGCGTCGTCGTCGCCCGTCGCCGCAAGGGCGCGCACAACTGAGGCCCTGAACAGCCGACGCTCTGAACCACCGCCGACGCTCTGATCAGCCGAGGCCCGCACGACCCACGGGCGCGAGGAGCCGCTATCGCGGCGCCTCGCGCCCTGCCTATTGGCAGAACCTCCGAAATGAAGAGATGAACGACTGACCGGATCGTCACCCAGTCGTTCTTCTACGCGCGTAGGGGGAACAGATATCCTCGACTACGTGAACGCATCTCCTCAGCCGGTCCCCGCTGCAGCCGACCCCCGCAGCACGACCGCAGACCCCAGGCCCACCGACCCCTACGCCGCCGCCAAGGACGCCGCCGCCGCGCTGCGTGCCCTCACCGGCGTCGAGACCCACGACGTGGCGCTGGTGATGGGCTCCGGCTGGGTCCCGGCCGCCGACGAGCTGGGCGAGCCCGACCACGAGTTCCCCATCACCGAGCTGCCCGGCTTCCCGGCGCCCGCCGTGGCCGGCCACTCCGGCAAGGTCCGCTCGATCACCATCGGCGAGACCCGCGCCCTGGTCTTCCTCGGCCGCACCCACTTCTACGAGGGCCACGGCGTCGCCGCCGTCGCCCACGGCGTCCGCACCGCGGTCGCCGCCGGCTGCCGCACGGTCATCCTGACCAACGGCTGCGGCGGGCTCCGCGAGGGCATGGCCGCCGGCCAGCCGGTGCTGATCAGCGACCACATCAACCTCACCGCGGCCTCGCCCATCGTCGGCGCGAACTTCGTGGACCTCACCGACCTGTACTCCTCGCGGCTGCGCGCCCTGTGCCAGGAGATCGACCCCAGCCTCGAAGAGGGCGTCTACGTCCAGTTCCCCGGCCCGCACTACGAGACCCCGGCCGAGATCGGCATGGTCCGCGCCATCGGCGGCGACCTGGTCGGGATGTCGACCACGCTGGAAGCCATCGCCGCCCGCGAGGCCGGCGCCGAGGTGCTGGGCCTGTCCCTGGTCACCAACCTGGCCGCGGGCATCACCGGCGAGCCGCTGAACCACGCCGAGGTCCTGGAGGCCGGCCGCGCCTCCGCCACCCGGATGGGCGCGCTGCTCGCCAAGGTTCTCGAACGGATCTGAGGCACACCCGCTCCCGGGGACACCCGGTCCGAGAGCCACCCGGCCCGAGGCACACCCGGTCCGGACCACACCGGCGACACGGCACGACCCGCATGGCATCCGCCCGAGTCCCGGCGGATGCCATGCTCGTCGTACGGACCCGAACCAGAGAAAGAAGCGACGCGGCGATGACGCTGACCCCCGACACCGACCTGCTCGCCCGGGCCCGTACCTGGCTCGCCGAGGACCCCGACCCGGACACCCGGGCCGAGCTGGGCCACCTCATCGCCGCCGCCGAGGCCTGCGGCGAGGAGGACGCCGCCCGGGCCTGGTCCGAGCTGGCCGAGCGCTTCGCCGGGACGCTGCAGTTCGGCACCGCCGGGCTGCGCGGCGAGATGGGCGCGGGCCCGATGCGGATGAACCGCGACGTGGTCATCCGCGCCGCCGCCGGCCTGGCCCGCTACGTGCGCCGGGACAGCCCGGACGGGCTGGTCGTCATCGGCTACGACGCCCGCCACAAGTCGTACGACTTCGCCCGCGACACCGCCGCCGTGGCAGTCGGCGCGGGCCTGCGCGCCGTGCTGCTGCCCGGTCCGCTGCCCACCCCGGTGCTCGCCTTCGCGGTGCGGCACCTGGGCGCCGCGGCCGGCGTGATGGTCACCGCCAGCCACAACCCGCCCCGGGACAACGGCTACAAGGTCTATCTGGGCGGCGACTTCGGCGGCTCGCAGATCGTCCCGCCGCACGACGCGGGCATCGCCGCCGAGATCGACGCCATCGGCGGACTCGACGAGGTCCCGCGCGCCCTGGACGGATGGCGGGTGCTGACCGAGGCGGAGATCCTGGACCCGTACCTGGCCCGCGCGGTCACCGTGGTCGACCCGCACACCCCGCGCGACCTCGCGGTCGTCTACACCCCGCTGCACGGCGTCGGCCGCGACACGCTGCTGGCCGCGTTCGAGCGGGCCGGCTTCCCGGCCCCGAGCCTGGTCACCGTCCAGGCCGACCCCGACCCCGACTTCCCGACCGTGGGCTTCCCCAACCCGGAGGAGCCCGGCGCGATGGACCTGGCGTTCCAGACCGGGGCCGCCCTCGGCCCGGACGTGATAATCGCCAACGACCCGGACGCCGACCGGCTCGCCGTCGCCGTCCCCGCGCCGGAGACCGAGGCCGGCTGGCGGATGCTGCGCGGTGACGAGGTCGGCGCGCTGCTGGCCGCGCACCTGGTCAGCAAGCACGCCGAGGGCACCTTCGCGACCACCATCGTCTCCTCCTCGCTGCTGTCCCGGATCGCCGAGGCGGCCGGGCTCGGCTACGCGGAGACGCTGACCGGCTTCAAGTGGATCTCGCGCGCCGACGGCCTGCGCTACGGCTACGAGGAGGCCCTCGGTTACTGCGTCGACCCCGACGCGGTCCGGGACAAGGACGGCGTGAGCGCCGCCCTGTCCATCGCCGAGCTCGCCGCCACCCTCAAGCAGAACGGGCGCACCCTCGGCGACCTGCTGGACGACCTGGCCGTGACGCACGGCCTGCACGCCACCGACCAGCTCTCGGTCCGGGTGCACGACCTGACCGTGATCGCCAAGGCGATGGCCCGGCTGCGGGAGCAGCCGCCGCGATCGCTGGCCGGGCTGCGGGTCGACTCGGCGGAGGACCTGGAGCAGGGCAGCGCCGACCTGCCGCCGACCGACGGGCTTCGCTACCGCCTCAGCGGGGAGGGGATCTCGGCCGCCCGGGTGGTGGTCCGCCCGTCCGGGACCGAGCCCAAGCTGAAGTGCTACCTGGAGGTTGTCGTCCCGGTCGGCTCCGGCGACGCCCTCACCGCCGCCCGCGAGTCCGCCGAGCGGCTGCTGGCGTTGGTCAAGCGCGACCTCGCCGCAGCTGCCGGAATCTGACAGCCCCGTCCTCGCGAGCTGTCTAGGGTGGCGGTCATGGCGACCACCAACCACCCAGCAGCCCCGAGCAGCCCGAAGAGCCCGATACCGGGCGCGGACCGGCTGATCGACGTCCCCGGCGTCCGCAATCTCCGCGACGCCGGGGGCTTCCCCGTCCGCGACGGCCGCAGCGTCGGCTGCGGCCTGCTCTACCGCTCGGCCTCGCTCAGCGAGTTGAGCCCGGACGGGGCGGAGCGGCTGGCCCGGCTGGGTCTGCGCACCGTGGTCGACCTGCGCGGCGAGCAGGAACTGGTGCACTGGCCGAACCAGCGGCACGGGCTGGACTTCGAGCTGGTCTCGCTGCCGACGCTGCCTCCGGAGACCGTCCAGAACCCCGACACCGCGGCGGACCTGGCGGACGAGGGCCCCGACGGGGCGCCGGACGACGACAGCCTCGAAGGCCTGTACGCGTTCATGGCGGACACCGCCGGACCGCCGATCGTGGCCTGCGTCCGGCGCCTGATCGCGCCGGGGGCGCTGCCGGCGCTGGTGCACTGCGCCGTCGGCAAGGACCGCACCGGGGTCACCATCGGAGTGATCCTCTCGGCGGTGGGCGTCGCCGCGGAGGACATCGCGGCCGACTACGCCCTGTCCAACCTGGGCCTCGGGCTGCTCGACGGCCCGGTCTTCTACGTGGACGAGTACGGCGCCGAACGCCGCTCGCGCCCGGTCCACCCCGGCCTGCTCAGCCTGTTCCTGGACCGGATCCACAGCCGCCACGGTTCCACCGAGGCCTTCCTGCACGCCCACGGCCTGACCGCGCCGGAGCTGAACCGGCTCCGCGCCCTGCTGCTCACCCCGGACGCCCCGGCGGCCCCGCCCGCGAACGGCTGAACACCTCCGGCTCCGGGCGGCCGAAGTGGTCGCCCGGAGCCGGGGTGCGCGCAGGCCGGCTCCGCGCCGGGACCGGGTCTTCAGGTCGTGGCCGCGCCCGGGTCGGTCAGGCCGGTGGCCGGGTCGGTCAGGTCGTGGCCAGGACGACCAGGGCGACGGCGCCCAGCACGATCGGGGCGATGAAGGCCCAGGTCCAGGTGACGGTGACCGGCTCGGCCGCGGCCCCGCGGGCCCGCCCCGCCTCGGCCAGCTCGTTGAGCTCGGCCACCACGTGGTCGGCCCAGGCCAGCGACGGGTCGATGGTCCCGAACGGGTCGCCGGCCGAGGGGCGGCTGGCGAGCACACCGGGGCCGCCGACCGGGTGGCGCGGGCCCGCGGCCTCGCTGCGGCGCGAGCTCGTGCCGGCCGCGTCACCCTTGGCGATCATCGCCTTGCGGTTGGCCCGCTTCCGCTGCCGCAGCGACACCGGCACGGACCAGAGCTGGTACTTCTTCCCCTCGGTACGCAGTTCCACCGAGAGCGCGGCCTGGATGGACTCGACCGAGCCCCAGGGGACGACGAGGGTGCGCAGCGGGTTGCGGACGATCAGCCGGTCCTGGTTGGCGCGGACGACCGGCCAGAGCGCGAACGCGCTGATGAGCGGCACCAGCGCGACCATGGCCGCCAGGCCGATCCAGGGAGCCCGTCCGCTGCCGTTGACCAGTGCGTCGACGCACAGCCAGAGGGTGATCGCCAGCAGCAGGCCGCCGCCGATCATGCCCGGGACGGACCGGTAGCGGCGGTCCGCGAACGCGGGGCGGACGCCGGACGCCGCATCCGGCGTGGCCGGCCCGGACGCGGCGCTGCCGGCCGGCTCAGACGCGGGGCCTTCGGCCGGGCTGGACGCGGGGCCTTCGGCCGGGCTGCCGGCAGGGCCTTCGGCCGGGTCGGACGCGGGGCGGTCCGCGGGGCCTTCGGCCGGGTCGGACGCGGGGCCGCCGGCGGGGCCCTCAGCGGGGTCAGACGCGGGGCTGCCAGTGGGGCTGTCGGCCGGGCTGGTGGCGGGGCCTTCGGCCGGGCTGGTGGCGGGCTCGGTGCCGGGGGTCTCCCGGCCGGGGGTGTTCTGGCCCTGGGGGTCGCTCATGGTCAACGATTCTGCCTCAGCCCCGCGCGGAGTTCCGGACGGGACGGATTGCGGTATGGCATCGGCACCATGCGCGGCGACTTGCCACTAGCCAATGGCTACGCGCGTAGATATGCTCACCTGGTGAGCATGCCCACCACTCCCCCAGTCGTCACGCCCGCAGGCACCTCTGTCGCCGACGGTGCCCGTGAAAGGCTCGCCGAGGTCGCCTCGTCGGAGGCGACCCTGCGTCGCTTCCTGCACGGGCTGCCAGGAATCGACGCCGTCGGTCTCCAGTCGCGCGCTGCCTCCCTCGGCACCCGGTCCATCAAGACCACCGCCAAGGCGTACGCCATCGACCTGGCCATCTCCATGATCGACCTGACCACGCTGGAGGGTGCGGACACCCCCGGCAAGGTGCGGTCGCTCTGCGCGAAGGCCCTGCGTCCCGACCCGAGCGACCCGACGGCGCCGAGCACGGCCGCCGTCTGCGTCTATCCCGACATGGTCCCCGTTGCCCGCGTCGCCGTCGCAGGCAGCGGGGTCCAGGTGGCCTCCGTCGCCACCGCCTTCCCGTCCGGGCGCGCCGGACTGCCGGTGAAGCTCGCCGACACCGCGGAGGCGGTGGCCGCCGGCGCCGACGAGATCGACATGGTGATCGACCGGGGTGCCTTCCTCTCCGGCCGCTACCTGGAGGTCTTCCAGACGATCCAGGCGGTCAAGGAGGCCTGCGTCCGCCCCGACGGCAGCGCCGCGCACCTGAAGGTGATCTTCGAGACCGGCGAGCTGCAGACCTACGACAACGTGCGCCGGGCGTCCTGGCTGGCGATGATCGCCGGGGCCGACTTCATCAAGACCTCGACCGGCAAGGTCGCCGTCAACGCGACCCCGCCGTCCACCCTGGTGCTGATGGAAGCGGTCCGCGACTTCCGCGCCGCCACCGGCGTGCAGGTGGGCGTGAAGCCGGCCGGGGGTATCCGTACCACCAAGGACGCCATGAAGTACCTGGTCATGGTGAACGAGGTGCTGGGCGACGACTGGCTCACCCCGGACTGGTTCCGCTTCGGCGCCTCCAGCCTGCTCAACGACCTGCTGATGCAGCGTCAGAAGCTGACCACCGGCCGGTACTCCGGTCCCGACTATGTGACGGTGGACTGAGCCGTGGCGAAGAAGAAGACCGACACCACCCCGAGCGCCGCGGCCGCCGAGGCCGCCGCGGACCTCGCGGTCACCGCGGACATCGCAGCCGCGGCGACCTCCGCGGGCGCGCCGCGCACCGGCGGGCGCTCGCTGTTCGACTACGCGCCGGCGCCCGAGTCCCGGGCCGCCGCGGGCGACATCGCGACCTCGTACGGGCACTTCATCGGCGGCGCCTTCGTCGAGAGCACCGGCAGCGAGGCGCTGAAGACGGTGGACCCGGCCACCGAGCAGGTCCTGGCCGAGTTCGCCCAGGGCACCGACGAGGACGTGGAGCGGGCCGTCAAGGCCGCCCGCGACGCGTTCCCCGGCTGGTCCGCGCTGCCCGGCGCGGAGCGCGGCAAGTACCTGTTCCGGATCGCCCGGATCATCCAGGAGCGCTCCCGCGAGCTGGCCGTGCTGGAGTCGATCGACAACGGCAAGCCGATCCGGGAGACCCGCGACGTCGACCTCCCGCTGGTCGCGGCGCACTTCTTCTACTACGCGGGCTGGGCCGACAAGCTGGAGTTCGCCGGCTTCGGCCCGAACCCGCGCCCGGTCGGCGTGGCCGCACAGGTCATCCCGTGGAACTTCCCGCTGATGATGCTGGCGTGGAAGATCGCCCCGGCGCTGGCCACCGGCAACACCGTGGTGCTGAAGCCGGCCGAGACCACCCCGCTGACGGCACTGCGCTTCGCCGACATCTGCGCGCAGGCCGGCCTGCCGGACGGCGTCGTCAACATCATCACCGGCGACGGCCGCACCGGCGCCGCGCTGACCGCCCACCCCGGCGTGGACAAGGTCGCCTTCACCGGCTCCACCGAGGTCGGCCGGTCCATCGCCCGCACCCTCGCCGGCACCCGCACCCGGCTCTCGCTGGAGCTCGGCGGCAAGGCCGCGAACATCGTCTTCGACGACGCGCCGGTCGACCAGGCGGTCGAGGGCATCGTGGACGGCATCTTCTTCAACCAGGGCCACGTCTGCTGCGCCGGTTCACGGCTGCTGGTCCAGGAGTCGGTGCACGACGAGGTCATGGAGGCGCTCAAGCGCCGGATGGCCACGCTGCGGATCGGCGACCCGCTGGACAAGAACACCGACATCGGCGCGATCAACTCCGCGGCGCAGCTGGCCCGGATCCGCGAGCTCACCGCCGCGGGCGAGGCCGAGGGCGCCGAGCGCTGGTCCCCGCCCTGCGAACTGCCGTCCGCCGGCTACTGGTTCCCGCCGACCGTGTTCACCGGCGTCAGCGCCACGCACCGGGTGGCCCGCGAGGAGATCTTCGGCCCGGTGCTGTCCGTGCTGACCTTCCGCACCCCGGAGGAGGCGGTCGCCAAGGCCAACAACACCCCCTTCGGCCTGTCGGCCGGCGTCTGGACCGAGAAGGGCTCGCGCATCCTCTGGATGGCGTCGAAGCTCCGGGCCGGCGTGGTGTGGTCCAACACCTTCAACAAGTTCGACCCGACCTCGCCCTTCGGCGGCTACAAGGAGTCGGGCTACGGCCGCGAGGGCGGTCGCCATGGTCTGGAGGCCTACCTCAATGTCTGAAGCCTCGGTGTCCGACCCGGTGCTCCGTACCGACGCCAGCCGGCGAATCAAGGTGAGCAAGACCTACAAGCTCTTCGTCGGCGGGAAGTTCCCCCGCTCCGAGAGCGGACGGGTGTACGAGGTGACCGACCGCAAGACCGGCGACTGGATCGCCAACGTCCCGCTGGGCACCCGGAAGGACACCCGCGACGCGGTCGGCGCGGCCCGCAAGGCCTTCGGCGGCTGGTCCGGGACGACCGCGTACAACCGCGGCCAGATCCTCTACCGCGCGGCCGAGATGCTGGAGGGCCGCCGCGAGCAGTTCGCCGCCGAGGTCGCGGCGAGCGAGGGCGTCAGCGCCAGGAAGGCCGCCGTGCTGGTCGACGCGGCCATCGACCGCTGGGTCTGGTACGCGGGCTGGACCGACAAGGTCGCCCAGATCGCCGGCGCGGCCAACCCGGTCGCCGGTCCGTACTTCAACCTGTCCACCCCGGAGCCCACCGGCGTGGTCGGCGTCGTCGCGCCGCAGACCGGCAACGGCTTCTCGCTGCTCGGCCTGGTCTCCGCGATCGCCCCGGTGATCGCCACCGGCAACACGGCCGTGGTGGCGCTCGCCGCCGACGCGCCGTTGCCGGGACTGACCCTGGGCGAGGTGCTGGCGACCTCCGACCTCCCCGGCGGCGTGGTCAACCTGATCTCCGGCCGCACCGCGGACATCGCCCCGACCCTCGCCTCGCACCAGGATGTGAACGCGCTGGACCTGACTGGAGTGATTTCCCTCGAAGGCCACGGCTCGGCGCAGGTTCTCGAAGCGCTCGCAGCGGATACTCTTAAACGTGTACGGCGTTCCGACGTCACCGACGACTGGACCGCCGCCCCGGGTACCGAACGACTGCTGGCCTTCCTGGAGACCAAGACGGTCTGGCACCCGATGGGAATCTGACCCCCCCGAGTCAGACTCCCCCGCAGACCGGGCGGCCCGCCCCACCCCCCCTGGGCCCGGCCGCCCGCTGAGAACGGGCACGCGCTCCTCCCCCCCGAGCGCGTGCTCGTTCGCGTTTCCGATAGTGCTCCTGTCGAATCAACGCTGAATCAACGCCTCCGCACGGGAGGATGACGGGCATGAGCGACACCGGCTACTCGGGAACCCCGCTGGCGCGGAAACTGCGGATCAAGGAGGGGCACCGGGTGGCGCTGGTGCATCCCCCGAAGGGGTGGGAGATCCCGGAGCCACCGCCCGGCGTGGTGGTGCTGAGCGGGGCGGGGCCGGTCACGGACGCGGACGTCACGGTGGCCTTCTTCACCTCCGCCGAGCAGCTGCGGGCCGAGGCGGCCGGGCTGGTGGCCGCGCTGCGTCCGACCGGCTGCCTGTGGATCGCCCGGCCCAGGACGGCGGCCGGCCACCGCAGTGACATCACCGAGACCCTGCTGCGCGAGCTGCTGCTGCCGACCGGCGTGGTGGACGTCAAAGTCGCGGCGCTCGGCACGGACTGGTCCGGCCTCGCCTTCGTCTGGCGGGTGGTGAACCGGCCGCGCTGATGCGTCAGACTGGTGACCCGTGAGCAGCGATCCCGTGAACAGTCCGAAGGTCCTCCCCTCCGCCCGTGTGGTCCTGCTCTGCGGACCTTCCGGGTCGGGGAAGTCGACGCTGGCCGAGCGGGCCGGACTGCCGGTGCTGCAGCTCGACGACTTCTACAAGGACGGCGACGACCCGACCCTCCCGCAGCTCCCGGACGGCGGCGGGACCGACTGGGACCACCCCGGCTCCTGGCACGGCGACGACGCGATGGCGGCGATCCGCGCGCTCTGCGGCGAGGGCCGCACCGAGGTGCCGGTGTACTCGATCCCCGCCAACGGCCGGGTGGGAACGCACACCCTCGGCCTGGCCGGGGCCGGGGCGTTCATCGCCGAGGGGATCTTCGCGGCCGAGATCGTACGGCGCTGCGAGGCCGAGGGGCTGCTCGGCGCCGCCCTGTGCCTGCGGAACCGGCCGCTGACCACGGCGTGGCGGCGGTTCCGCCGCGACGTCAGGGAGCGTCGCAAGTCCGTCCCGTACCTGCTGCACCGGGGCTGGCGGCTGATGCGCGCGGAGCGCGGGATCGTCGCCCGGCAGGTCGCCCAGGGCGCGTACGCCTGCGACGGCGGTGAGGCGCTGGCCCGGATCCAGCTGGCGCAGGCCGAGCCCAGGATCCTCAGCACCGCGCACTGACGACGCCACCCGGACCCACCGACCGCGCGCACGCACGGGGCTGAGGCCGCGCGGGGTGCCGGGCCGGAACGCACGGAACGGGCGCGGCGTCCCTCCCCCGAGGTTGCCGTGCCCGTTCCGTCCCCCTGTCGCCGCCGGCCTCCCCGTGCCTGCGGCTCCCCCCGTGGTCCACGGGAGTGCGAGCACCGTGATCCCCCCGGATCACGGGACTCCCCGTGGTCGAACGTCCCGTCAGGCGACCAGGTCGCCGAAGGCCCTGCCGAGGTCGCCGTCACGCGACGCCAGGGCCTCGTCCTCGCGCAGCCGCCGCAGCGCGCGCCAGATGCTGCTCTTCACCGTGCCGACGCTGATGTTCAGCACGTCGGCGATCTCCGGGTCGGTGCGGCCCTCGTAGTAGCGGAGCACCAGCATGGTGCGCTGCGTCTCCGGAAGCTTGGCCAGCGCCTGCCACAGGACGGCGCGCAGCTCGGTGCCGCCCATGGCGTCGGTGTCGCCGACGGTCTCCGGCATCTCCTCGGTCGGGTACTCGTTGACCTTGCGGCGGCGCCACGCGGAGATGTGCAGGTTGGTCATGGTGCGGCGCATGTACCCGCCGACCGCGCCCTTGTCGCTGATCCGGTCCCAGGCCCGGTAGGTGCTGAAGAGCGCGCTCTGCAGCAGGTCCTCGGCGGCGAAGCGGTCGCCGGTCAGGTGGTACGCGGTGGCGTACAGGGAGGCGCGGCGCTCCCGGACGTACGCCGAGAACTCCTCCTCGTTGCTGATGCCCGAGGGCTCCCCCGGCGCACCTCCCTGGACGCCGACCACGGCGACGGCCTGCGTGGCGGCGGGCTCCCCCGAACCACTCGCCTGCTGACCGTTCTCTCCGGTCCCCGCCGGGAGCTCGCGGACGGTGATGCCGCGCACCACTCCGCGAAGCGTGAGCGTCATCGTCGTCGACGTCTCGTGCGTGCCGTGGGCGGCGTGGCGGCCGCCGTGGGACTGGCAGTGGTGTGACTGGCAGTGGTGGTGCTGCTGTGCCGTGTGCAGGGGGCGCGCGGCACGAAGTGCCGTGGCGCTCCGGGCCTCGATGACTGCGTTCATGGTGCGCTCCCTGGTGGACGACTGTGCTGGGTGTCGGTGTCCCCCGACTTCCGACAACCAGAAGCTTGCCCTGGCGGCGTCATGGCGGTGTCCGCCGACTGTCACAGGCCTGTCACAGAGCACCGGGTGACCCGTCACCGGCGGGCGGGGTCGATCGCCGTGCCCCGGATGGGCCACAATGGCCCGCGTGTCACATCTGCTGCTGATCGAGGACGACGACGCCATCCGCACGGGCCTGGAGCTCGCGCTGACCCGGCAGGGCCATCAGGTGTCCGCCGCCGCATCCGGCGAGGACGGCCTGCGGATGTTCAAGGAGAAGCGTCCCGACCTGATCGTGCTGGACGTCATGCTGCCGGGCATCGACGGCTTCGAGGTCTGCCGCCGGATCCGGCGCGGCGACCAGTTGCCGATCATCCTGCTCACGGCCCGCAGCGACGACATCGACGTGGTCGTGGGCCTGGAGTCGGGCGCGGACGACTACGTGGTCAAGCCGGTGCAGCCGCGGGTGCTGGACGCCCGGATCAGGGCGGTGCTGCGCCGCGGCGAGCGGGAGAGCTCGGACTCCTCGGCCTACGGGGACGTGGTGATCGACCGCAGCGCGATGACGGTCACCAAGGCGGGCGTGGACCTGCAGCTGACGCCGACCGAGCTGCGGCTGCTGCTGGAGCTCAGCCAGCGCCCCGGCCAGGCCCTGTCCCGGCAGCAGTTGCTGCGGCTGGTCTGGGAGCACGACTACCTGGGCGACTCGCGGCTGGTGGACGCCTGCGTGCAGCGGCTGCGGGCGAAGGTGGAGGATGTGCCGTCGGCCCCGACGCTGATCCGCACGGTCCGCGGGGTCGGCTACCGGCTCGACCCGCCGCAGTGACGGTTCGCCACACGCCCGACCGGGACCCCGGCCGCACCGGCCGGATCTGATCTGACCTGACCTGACGTGACCAGACCCGAAGCGACCAGACCCTGACCACCATGCCAGCAGAGAGCCCGAGCGGCGAAGACCACGTGACGGATGACCAGAAGGCCCGGCCCTGGGCGCGGCTGCTGCGGGGCCT
Source organism: Streptacidiphilus sp. EB129 (assembly GCF_041262645.1). Classification (NCBI taxonomy): domain Bacteria; kingdom Bacillati; phylum Actinomycetota; class Actinomycetes; order Kitasatosporales; family Streptomycetaceae; genus Streptacidiphilus; species Streptacidiphilus sp. EB129. The sequence continues at coordinate 38,894 of NZ_JBGCCS010000019.1, read as the reverse complement.
GCGGATGACCTCGCTGCGGATACGGCTGATCGCCGTGTTCGCGCTGGTGGCGCTCGCCGCCGCGGTGTCCGCCTCGGGGATCGCGTACTGGCTGAACCGCGACGCGGTGCTGACCCGTACCCAGGACTCCGCGCTGTCGGACTTCCGCAGCTCGCTCAGCCGTACCGTCACCAACATGCCGCTGCATCCGACCTGCACGCAGTGGGATCTGGCGGCGAGGGTGCTGGCGCACTCGGGACTGCAGTACGACGTGCTGATCGTCGCACCGGGCTGCACCGTGATGTCGAACCCGACGCTGAACGCCGACGTGCTCCCGGCCGCGCTCCAGCGCCAGGTGAACCAGCCGTGCGAGCGCTGCACCATCGCACCGGGCCAGTACCACCTGTTCTGGCAGCGGATCACCGTCCAGGGCACCCCCTACGTGGTCGGCGGCACCCGGGTGGTGCCCACCGGTCCCACCGCCTACATGTTCCGGTCGCTGGACGGTGAGCGCCGCGACCTCGACTCGCTGGCCTGGTCGCTGGGCATCGCGACGCTGCTGGCGCTGGTCGGCTCGGCGCTGCTGGCGCAGGCCGCGGCGTCCACGGTGCTGCGTCCGGTGGCGCGGCTGGGCGACGCGGCACGGCAGCTCGGCGCGGGCCATCTGGACACCCGGCTGGAGGTGAGCGGCGCCGCCGAGCTCGCCGACCTGTCGCAGACCTTCAACCAGACCGCGGAGGCCCTGCAGGCGCAGGTCGAGGAGCTGAGCGCGCGTGAGCACGCCAGCCGACGGTTCGTCGCCGACATGTCGCACGAGCTGCGGACGCCGCTGACCGCGATGACCGCGGTGACGGACATCCTGGAGGACGAAGCGGACTCGCTGGACCCGATGATCGCCCCGGCCGTCCGGCTGGTGGTGAGCGAGACCCGCCGGCTCACCGAGCTGGTGGAGAACCTGATGGAGGTCACCCGCTTCGACGCGGGCACGGCGAAGGTCGTCCTGGACGACATCGACGTCTCGGACCTGATCATGTCCTGCATCGACACCCGGGCCTGGCTGGACGCGGTCGAGCTGGACGCCCCGCGCGGCATCGTGGCCCGGGTGGACCCGCGCCGGGTGGACGTGATCCTGGCGAACCTGATCGGCAACGCGCTCAAGCACGGCGGCTCGCCGGTGCGGGTCCAGGTGCGGGTGGCCTCCGCCACGGGTGCGGTCGAGCCCGGCGACACGGGTGCGGACCCGGCGGGGTCCGAGCTGGAGGTGCGGGTCACCGACGGCGGTCCGGGCATCCCCGAGGACGTGCTCCCGCATGTCTTCGACCGCTTCTTCAAGGCCGACGCGGCCCGGCGGCGGTCCGAGGGCAGCGGCCTCGGACTGTCCATCGCGATGGAGAACGCCCGGATCCACGGCGGGACGATCACCGCCGCGAACGCCCCCGCCGGTTCCGGCGCGGGAGCGGTGTTCACGCTGCGGCTGCCGATGGCGCCGGCCGTGGCGGCCGGCCACCCGCTCGCCGCCGACGGCGGCCCGAGCGTCCCGCCCCCGGGGGCCACGCACGGCGGAGGCAGGCCCGGCGCGGACCGCGACGGGGACGACACCGGGGGCGGCACGAAGGGCGACAGCGCGTGAGGCGGCACACAGCGGTGATGGACGGCGGCGGCGCACGGCCCCGGACGAGGGCGGCGGCCTGCGGGCTGCTGGTCGCCGTACCGGCGGCGCTGATGCTGCTGCTCAGCGGCTGCGGCATCCGCGACACCAGCGTGCCGGTCGACGCCGGTGAGGCCGCGTCGCGGACGGCCTGCCCGCCGTCGCCGAACGCGACGCTGACCGTGCTGGAGCACGACGAGAGCTGGATGCCGCTGCCCACGGCCTACCCGTGGCCGGAACCCACCGGCACCGCTCAGGTGGTGTGGCCGGCCGCATCGGCGCAGGCGTCGAAGGAGGCCCTCGCCCGGAAGCAGGCGACCCGGGCGACCCCGACGGCCTCCCCGGCCACGTCGGCCAGCCCGGCGGCCACCGCGCCCGACGGGACCCTGGCCTGCCTGCACGACCCGACCACCCCGGCCGGCAGCGGGACCGGCCAGTCCGGCGCCACCGGGTCGTCCACCGGGTCGTCCGGAGCAGACGGAACCACGGGGACGGCCGGGTCGTCGGGGACGAGCGGAACAGACGGAACGACGGGATCGACGGCAGGGTCCGGAACGCCGGGGACGACAGGACCGACCCCCGCACCCTGACCCGGTCGTTCCCGCGAGAGCCACGGAACCGCTACCAGCAGCGAGCGCGTCCTCACCGACGTGCAGCGAGGAGGCACCGGCGTGCGAACCGGTATCGAGCCAGGGTCCCCACGATGGGACCTGTCCGGCAGTCCGGCGACCGTCCACCGGAGTGCCCGGCGGCTGGGCCTGCTCCTGCTGGCCGTGCACCTGGGGCTGGTGGTCTGGGCCGCGCTGCGGCCGGTCTCCGCGATGTGGATGGCCGACACCAATCTGACGCCGTTCGCCTCCGTCCACGCCGAGCTGGCCGCCGGGACGGCGACCTCGTACCTCGCGCTGCTGCGGGGCGTGCTGCTGCTCGCCCCGCTGGGTGTGCTGCTGCCACTGGCGGGCGGCCGGCTGGACTCGGCGACGCTGCCGTCGCTGCTGCGCACGGTCTTCGCGGGCGTGCTGATCGCCACCGGCGTGGAGGGACTGGAGTCCAGCCTGACCAGCAATCTGCTGAACGTCGACGACGTGCTGCTGGCCGCGGTGGGGATCACGGTCACCCACCTCGCCGTCGTCCCGGCCGCCCGGGCGGCGCTGCGCCGGCGCGAGCGCTCGCGCCGCGCGGCCGCCACCCCGCGCGCGCCCTTCGAGATCGCCCACTCCGCACGCTAGGCGCGGCCCGCGCGCGGCGGAACCCGTTCTCGGGGGTGACCCTGAGCGGCCCCCGAGGCCGGGGTCATCCCGGAGCGGGGGCGGGCAGGGGACCGAATCGTCGGGCAGGGGGAGGGTTCGCCGCTCTTCCGGCGGGAGGCTTGAAGCATCAGGCCGAAGCCCGACGAGATCCCCACGGAGGACCCCATGTCCGCGACCACCCTCTCCCGGCCCCGCCACAACCGCATGATCGGCGGCGTCTGCGCCGGCATCGCGGCGCGCTTCGGCGTCAGCGCGTTCACGGTGCGTGTGCTGTTCCTGCTGTCCTGCCTGCTGCCCGGACCGCAGTTCCTGATCTACCTCGCACTGTGGCTGCTGCTCCCGCAGGAGCCCTGACCCGGCGGCCGACCGGCGCTCAGCCCAGCGGGCTGGCGGGCAGGCTCTGGGCGACCGGGCCGAGGCCGTCCTGGACACCGGGCAGACCGCCGACCACCGGCACGCTGCTCAGCGGGCCGGGCAGGGCCCGGGTGGGGGCGACCGAGGTCAGGTTCCCGGTGCCGACGTCCTTCAGCGCGGGGACGGCCGAGGTCGCGCTCTGCACCGCCGGGGCGGCGGTGTTGATCAGGCCCTGGGCCGCACCGGTGGCCGTGTGCAGGCTGCCGCTCGACGGGTTGAGCAGTTGCTGGGCGCCCGTCTGGCCGCCGGTCGCCGAGGTCATCCCGCCGACCGGGAGGCCGTCCGCGCCGATGCCGCTGACCGAGCCGCCGACTCCGTCCGCGAACGCGGGGGTGATGGCGGCCGCGGCGAGCGCGACACCGAGCACAGCGGTTCCGGCGGCCTGGAGCGTTGCCTTCTTCATGAGCTGTTTCCTCGTGTCCTTGGAGGGGACGGCACCGGGAGCCGGGTTCGACTACTCCGCGTGCTCGACTGGCGGCCCAAGGTATCCACGAGGCGCATTCCGCCCCAAATCCCCCGTCCCCTGATCGGCCTAACGGCCCGCGCACCGGGCAGCGCCCGGCGGCGGACCGTCAGCCGTCGACCGGACCGCGGACGCTCAGCCCCGCAGCTCGGCGTAGCCGGGCTTGATCACGTCGTTGATCAGCGCCAGCCGCTCGTCGAAGGGCAGGAAGGCCGACTTCATCGCGTTGACGGTGAACCAGCGCAGGTCGTCCACGGTGTAGTCGAACGCCTCGACCAGGTGCTCGAACTCGCGGCTCAGGGTGGTGCCGCTCATCAGGCGGTTGTCGGTGTTGACGGTGACCCGGAAGTACAGGTTCCGCAGCAGCCCGATCGGGTGCTCCGCGTAGGAGGTCGCGGCACCGGTCTGCAGGTTGGAGGTCGGGCACATCTCCAGCGGGATCCGCTTGTCGCGCACGTAGGACGCGAGCCGGCCCAGCTTGACGCCGCCGTCCTGGGCCACCGAGATGTCGTCGATGATCCGCACGCCGTGGCCGAGCCGGTCCGCGCCGCAGCACTGCAGCGCCTCCCAGATCGACGGCAGACCGAAGGCCTCGCCGGCGTGGATGGTGAAGTGGTTGTTCTCGCGCTTGAGGTAGTCGAAGGCGTCGAGGTGGCGGGTCGGCGGGTGGCCCGCCTCGGCACCCGCGATGTCGAAGCCGACGACGCCCGCGTCACGGTGGCGGTTCGCCAGTTCGGCGATCTCCAGGGACCGGGCGGCGTGCCGCATCGCGGTGATCAGGGTGCCGATCCGGATCTGCCGCCCCCTGGCGGCGGCCCGGGCCTCGCCGAGGCGGAAGCCCTCGTTCACGGCCTCGACCACCTCGTCCAGGCTCAGCCCGCGCTCCAGGTGCTGCTCGGGGGCGTAGCGCACCTCGGCGTAGACGATCCCGTCGTCGGCGAGGTCCTCGGCGCAGTCGGCGGCGACCCGGACCAGCGCCTCGCGGGTCTGCATCACCGCGCAGGTGTGGGCGAAGGTCTCCAGGTAGCGGACCAGCGAGCCGGAGTCGGCGGCCTCGCGGAACCACTCGCCGAGCGCGACCGGGTCGGGCTGCTTGCCGTTCTCGAAGCCGGGGAGGTCCTCGTACCCGATCGCCTCCGCCAGCTCGACGATGGTCTGCGGGCGCAGCCCGCCGTCGAGGTGGTCGTGCAGCAGCACCTTGGGGGCGCGACGGATCTCGTCGGGCGTGGGGATACGGACGGGGGCAGGGGTGTGGGCGGTCTCCATCGGTCAACGATAGCGCCTACGCGCGTAGACGCATCCGGAGGCACATCGCTATTCGGCAACGAATCGCCGAACCGGCGGCCGGCCGCCGCCGGAGCGCCTGGTCCGCCCCGCCGTGCGGCGGCGACCCCCGCGTGGCGGCCGGCCGGCCGGCGGGTCAGCTGTGCAGCGGCAGGCGGTCGCGGACCGAGAGCACATGGGCCCGGAACGCCTCGGCCGGCCGGGTGAGCGCGCGGCCGGTCACCCAGGCCAGCGCGATCTCGCGGCGGGCGCCCGGGGAGGTGAGGTGGAGCTCGGCGACGTCCGGCCGGGGCGCCGTCGACGGCGGCAGCACCGCGACGCCCAGGCCCGCCGCGACCAGCCCGCGCAGCGTCTCCGCCTCCTCGCCCTCGAAGGACACCCGGGGCGCGAACCCCGCCTCCGCGCACAGCGCGTCGGTGGTCCGGCGCAGCCCGTACCCGGGTTCCAGGGTGACGAAGGCCTCCTCGGCCACCTCCCGCAGCCGGACCCGCTGCCGCGAGGCCAGCCGGTGGTCGGCCGGCACCACCAGCCGCAGCCGCTGCTCGCCGAGCCGACGGGACGTCAGTTCCGGCCCCTCCGGCCGGGGCGACACCAGGCAGAGGTCCAACTCGCCCTCCCGCAGCCGCTGCAGCATCGAGTCGGTGTAGTCCTGCACCAGCTGGAAGCGCACCTTGGGGTACTCCGCCCGGAAGCCGCGCAGCAGTGACGGCACCGCCTCCGAGCCCATGGTGTGCAGGAATCCGAACGCCACCCGGCCGCCCTCCGGGTCGGCCTCCGCGCGTGCGTCCTCCGCCCCGCGCTCCACCTCGGCGAGCGCGCGCTCCACCGCGGCCAGGAAGATCCCCCCGGCCCTGGTCAGCCGCACCGTACGGCCCTCGCGGGCCAGCAGGGCGACGTCCAACTCCTGCTCCAGCCGCGCCATCGCGCGGCTCAGGGTCGGCTGCGGCATGCCCAGCTCGGCGGCGGCCCGGGTGACGTGCTCGCGCCGGGCCACGGCGGCGAACTGCGCCAGCAGCGGGGCGAGCCGGAGCGCGTCCTCGGTGATCGCGGGGGTATCTTCTGCGTCACGTCCCTGTTGCATGCCACCCCACTGACCTCGACTCATACCCTGTCGTATGAATCATCCACGGTCGGGGCATTGGACGCATCAGACCGCCGATCCTAGTTTTGCGGTATGCCGCCTGCCACTGGCGGGGCGTTCGACGGTCGGCCGTCGGATGCCCTCACCCCGTCGTCCACCACCACCACGACTCCCACCGGCTCCGCCTCCCCCGGCGCCACCGCCGACCTGCGTCACCTCCCCGGCAGCCGGGGCCTGCGACGCACGCAGCTGGCGCTGTTCGGCGCGGGGCTGGCCACCTTCCTGCTGCTGTACTCGACCCAGGCGCTGCTCCCCTCGCTCTCCGAGGCCATGCGGCTGACGCCCGGCCAGGCCAGCCTCACCGTCTCGGCCGCGGCCATCGGCCTGGCCCTGGCCGTCATCCCGGTCAGCGCACTGTCCGAGAAGTACGGCCGCACCGCGGTGATGACCGCCTCGGTGTTCAGCGCCGCCGCCATCGCGCTGATGCTGCCGTTCGCGCCGGACCTGGTCACGCTGACCGCGCTGCGCGCGCTCCAGGGCGTGGCCCTGGCCGGACTGCCGGCCACCGCGATGGCCTACCTCGCCGAGGAGGTTCACCCCTCGGCGCTGCCGGCCGCGATGGGCCTGTACGTCGCCGGCAACAGCATCGGCGGCATGAGCGGACGGCTGGTCTCCGGGATCGTGGCCGGCTCCTTCGGCTGGCGCTGGGGCCTGGCCTCGGTCGCGATCCTCGCCCTGCTCTGCGCGATCGCCTTCCGGGTGCTGATCCCCCGGGCCCGCCACTTCCGCCCCGGCCCGATCAACCCGGCCGCGCTGCTGCGCACGGTCACCTCGCATCTGCGCGACCCGCTGCTGGGACGGCTGTTCGCGCTCGGGCTGCTGTTCATGACGGTGTTCGGCGCGGTCTACACGGTGATGGGCTACCGGCTGGTCGCGGCGCCCTTCGACCTGTCCCAGGGACTGGCCAGCTCCATCTTCGCGGTCTACCTGGTCGGCACCTTCGCCTCGGCGCTCTCGGCCCGGATCACCGGGCGGTTCGGCCGCCGCGGCACCCTCTACCTCGCCATCGGCACCACCTCGGCGGGACTGCTGCTCACCCTCCCGGACTCGCTGCCCACCGCGCTGCTGGGGCTGGTGCTGATCACCGCCGGGTTCTTCACCGGCCACTGCGTGGCCTCGGCCTCGGTCGGCCGCACCGCCACCCACGGCCGCGCCCAGGCCTCCGCGCTCTACCTGGCGGCCTACTACCTGGGCAACAGCCTCGGCGGCACCTTCGGCGCCGACGCCTACCACGGCCGCGGCTGGGACGCCACGGTCGTGGTGGGCCTCGCCGCCATGACCATCGCCGCCGGCATCACCCTCTACGGCACCGTCCACGCCCGCACCACCACCCGCGTAGTCGCCGCCGCCCGCTAGCCCGCGGCGGCTCGTTAGGCTCAGCCCATGACCGTCAACGCCGCCACGTATGCCCGGCTGCGCGAGTTCGCCGACCAACTGCCGCAGATCCCGGGCATAGGGCATGTGGAGATCGCCAACGGCCAGATCGTCCTGACGCTCTCCCCGGTCAGACGGCACGAGCTGGCGGTCGTCAGGATCGGCAGGCAGCTCAACGACCAGTTGAGCCGGACCCATCCGGGTTACGTGGCCCACGCCGGCGCCGACCTGGAGGACATCGGATTGGGCCGGCTGCGCCACCCGGATCTCATGGTGTTCCCGGAGTCAGTTCTGGAGGAGGACGCGGCAGCGATGCACCCCGCCGCCGTCCTGCTCGCCGTCGAGATCGTCTCGAAGTCGAACCCCGAGAACGACTACGAGGACAAGGTCAGGGACTACGCCACCATGGGCATCCCGCTCTACCTCATCGTGGATCCCCGTGACGGCACCGGCATCGTCCACTCCCAGCCCAGGTATGCCAACCGCGAGAAGTTCGCCTTCGGCGACACCGTCTCCGTCGGCCCCTGGCGCATCGACACCAGCCAGCTGCTCACCTACGCCAAGTAGGCGGGGCACGACAGTGGCCCCGTCGGCGGTTGGCCGACGGGGCACCGGGGTGGGGCGGGGGTCAGGCGATGCGGTCGAGGATGATCGGGGTGGGCTGGTAGGCCGCGCCCGGGGCGGCGACGGTGATGCCGGTGCCGAGGGCCTCCAGGGCGTACTCGAAGCGCTCCGGGGTGTCGGTGTGCAGGGTCAGCAGCGGCTGGCCGGCGGTGACCGTGGCGCCGGGCTTGGCGTGGATCTCGACGCCCGCGCCGGCCTGCACCGGGTCCTCCTTGCGGGCGCGGCCCGCGCCGAGGCGCCAGGCGGCGACGCCGACGGAGTAGGCGTCGAGCTCGGTGAGCACGCCGGAGGCGGGGGCGGTGAGCACATACTGCTCGCGGGCCACCGGCAGCGGCGCATCGACGTCGCCGCCCTGCGCGGAGATCATGCGGCGCCAGTGGTCCATCGCGGAGCCGTCCTTGAGCGCCGCCTCAGGGTCCTTGCCGCCGCGCACGCCCGCCGCGGCGAGCATCTCCCGGGCCAGGGCGATGGTCAGCTCGACCACGTCGGCCGGGCCGCCGCCGGCCAGCACCTCGACCGACTCGCGGACCTCCAGGGCGTTGCCCGCGGTCAGGCCCAGCGGGGTGGACATGTCGGTGAGCAGGGCGACGGTGTTGACCCCCGCCGTGGTGCCCAGGCCGACCATGGTGCGGGCGAGTTCGCGGGCGTCGTCCAGGTTCTTCATGAACGCGCCGGAGCCGACCTTGACGTCCAGGACCAGGGCGCCGGTGCCCTCGGCGATCTTCTTGGACATGATGCTGCTGGCGATCAGCGGGATCGCCTCGACCGTCCCGGTCACGTCACGCAGCGCGTAGAGCTTTTTGTCGGCCGGGGCGAGGCCGTCGCCGGCCGCGCAGATGACCGCACCGGCCTCGCGCAGCACGTGCATCATCTCATCGTTGGAGAGCAGCGCCCGCCAGCCGGGGATGGACTCCAGCTTGTCCAGGGTGCCGCCGGTGTGGCCGAGGCCGCGTCCGGACAGCTGCGGGACGGCCGCGCCGCAGGCGGCGACCAGCGGCGCCAGCGGCAGCGTGATCTTGTCGCCGACACCGCCGGTGGAGTGCTTGTCGGAGGTCGGCAGCGGCAGCGAGGAGAAGTCCATCCGCACGCCCGAGCGGATCATCGCGTCGGTCCAGCGGCTGATCTCCCGCAGGTTCATGCCGTTCAGCAGGATCGCCATGGCCAGCGCTGACATCTGCTCGTCGGCGACCTCGCCACGGGTGTAGGCGTCGATCACCCAGTCGATCTGAGCGTCGGTCAACTCGGCGCGGTCGCGCTTGGAGCGGATGACGGAGATGGCGTCCATGAAATCTCCTCGAAGGCGGACGAAAGGGCCCGAATGGGCAAGGAAGCAAGGGGGAACAGCACAGTGGCGCGGTACGGGAGTCCGTACCGCGCCACTCTACGCGCGTTGCATGCGATCTGGGGAGGTCACAGCGCCGGGGAAGTCACAGCCGCCCGGAAGTCACAGCCGCTCCGGGCCGAAGGCGTCCGGCAGCAGCTCGGCCAGCGGGCGGATCCCGGACGACGACTCCACCAGCAGCTCCGCTCCGCCGTGCTCCCACAGCAGTTGCCGGCAGCGCCCGCAGGGCATCAGCACCGCGCCCTCGCCGTCGCAGCAGGTGAAGGCGACCAGCCGGCCGCCGCCGCTGAGCTGCAGCGCCGAGACCAGTCCGCACTCGGCGCAGAGCGCGAGCCCGTACGAGGCGTTCTCGACGTTGCAGCCACTGACGATCCGTCCGTCCTCGACCAGCGCCGCGGCGCCGACCGGGAAGCCGGAGTACGGGGCGTAGGCGCGGGCCATCGCGGCCCGGGCCTCCGCACGCAGGGCGTCCCAGTCGACGGCCGCCCGGTCGCCGGTGCCTGCCTGATCGCTCGTCACTCGAACCGCCCTCTCAGCCCTTGACGTACGGCTTGCCGGACGCCGCCGGCGGCCGCGCCATCCCGCCGATCGCCGCGACCACGAAGATCGTGACCAGGTACGGGGCCATCGACAGGAACGCGCCGGGAATCGGCGTGCCCAGCGGCGACAGCGCCACGTTGAGCTCGGTGGCAAAACCGAACAGCATCGCCGCGCCCAGCGCCCCGTACGGCGACCAGCGTCCGACGATCAGGGCCGCGATGGCGATGTAGCCCTTGCCGTCGCTCATGTCCTTGCCGAACTGGCTGTCCAGGCCCAGGGTCAGCCAGACGCCGCCGAGGCCGGACAGCAGACCCGCGGTGATGACGTTGCGGTAGCGCAGCCCGATGACCTTGATACCGACGGTGTCCGCCGCGGTCGGGTGCTCGCCGACCGCGCGGGTGCGCAGGCCCCAGCGGGTGCGGAAGAGCAGGAACCAGATGATCGGGACCAGCAGGTAGGCCGCGTAGAAGAGGATGTTCTCGTCGAACAGCGCGGCGCCGATGACGGGGATCCTCGACAGGCCGGGGATGGCCAGCGGCTGGAAGCCCGGCGGCGTGTTGTAGGCCGCGCCGTTGGTGGACATCAGCCGGTCGTAGAGGAAGCCGGTGATGCCGGAGGCCAGCAGGTTGAGCACGACGCCGAGGACGACCTGTTCGATCAGGTACCGGTTCGCCAGGACCGCCAGCAGCGCGCACATCAGCGCACCGCCCAAGCAGCCCGCGACCAGGCCCGCCCACACGGAGTGGGTGATCGACGCGGTCAGCGCGGCGGAGAAGGCCCCGAAGAGGAACTGGCCCTCGACCGCGATGTTCACCACGCCGGAGCGCTCGCAGAGCAGCGCACTGAGGGAACCCAGAACCAGCGGCACCGCACCGATGGTTGCCTGCTGGATGATCGAGGGAACGTTCAGCCCGCCGGTCCCGGCCGCGGCCCAGACCAGGAACGCCAGCACGAACGAGGCGTAGTAGACCGCCGCCAGCCAGCGTTGCGTCTTCGCCGAGATCGGGGCGAAGGCCCTGACCAGACCACAGATGACGGCGATGCTTGTCAGCGCGATCGCCCAGGGCTGGGCCGGCGCCGAGAACGGGCTGGGGCCACTCGCGGTGGGGTCCAGCTTGAGCGCGAAGAGCGTGTGCGCGCCGTGGGCGGTGCGCGAGCCGAGGCCGAACGCCCACAGGCCGTAGAGCCCGACGACGGCCTGGGCGATGCCGCCGACCAGCTTGGAACGGCGGTCGGTCTTGACCAACGGGGTACCGGCCGTGCCGTTCCCGGTCAGGGTGGAAGCGGTGGTCATGCCTGGTCTCCGGCGGTCGTCGTGTGGAAGGGATCGGGGCTCGGCGGGGTCGGCGAAGCCGGACCCTCGACGACCTTGGACTCGCGCAGCCGGAAGATCTCCGCAACCAGCCGGGGTGCCGCGACGAAGATGACGATCAGGGCCTGGACCACGGTGATGATCTCGATCGAGACCTGCGCCTGGGTCTGCATCAGCGCGCCACCGGCCTGGAGCGCCCCGAACAGCAGGGCGGCCCAGACCACTCCCCAGGGCTTGGTACGGCCCAGCAGTGCCACGGTGATCGCGGCGAAGCCGAGCCCCGCGTCGATGTTGGGGGCGATCGAGTTGTTGTTGGGGTTCGCCAGACCGATGGTCTGGGTCACGCCGATCATGCCCATCAGCGCACCGGAGATCATCATCGAGGCGATCTGCACCCGGCCGACGTTGATGCCGGCCGTCCGTGCGGCACTCGGGGTCAGACCCACCGCCCGCACCTCGAATCCGAGCTTGGAGCGGCGGAAGAACCAGGCCACCCCGAAGGTCGCGGCCAGGGCGAGCAGCAGGCCCACGTCGGTGTTGAGTGAGGAGCCGAACAGGTGCGGCAGCACCGCGCTCGGCGAGGCGGGCTTGGAGATCGCCTGACCTGCGTGCGCCGGGTCGTGGAACACCGAGGTGCTCAGCAGGTAGCTGCCCAGGAAGAACAGGGCAACGTAGTTGAGCATGATCGTGACGATGACCTCGTGCGCGCCTCGCCTGGCCTTGAGCCAGCCGACGACACCGGCGTAGAGCATCCCGCCGACCAGACCGGCCACGACCGTGACCAGCAGGTGCAGTACCCCGGGCAGCGAGGTCCACTGGAAGGCCACGTACGAGGTGAAGATCGCCCCGACGATGGTCTGGCCCTGGCCGCCGATGTTGAACATCCCGGCCCGGAACGCGACCGAGATGCCGAGTCCGCCGAAGATCAGCGGAGTGGCGTACTCCAGCGTGGTGGTGATCGGCCCGAAGAACTGTGCCGGGGTCCCGGACAGCGTCGAGGGGTCGAAGATCGCGCCCTTGAAGAGCGAGGAGTAGGCGCTGGAGATGTCCTGCCAGGCGGAGGAGAAGAAGTCGCCGGGGCTGGCGAAGAAGTAGCCGGCCTTGTCCATCGTCCCGGTGTTCGACAGCACGATCAGCACCGCGCCGACGGCCAGGGAGAGGACGATGGCGAGGAAGGTGACCACCGCGCTGTTGTCGGCGGTGAAGACGTTGCGCACCACGGTGCCGAGGCTTCGGTCTGCCGCGACCGGCTCGGCCGGAGCCTGGGCCGGGGCGGGCGTCTCCGCCTCGGCCGGCGTCGGCTCGGCCGGAGCGGGCTCAGCCGGCGTCGGCTCGGTCGGGGTGGGCTCCGCGGGGGTGGACGAGTCCGGGGCGGCCTTGCCCTGCTCGTCGGACTCGCTGTTGTCCGGGGTGGGCGTGGTCATGAGGTCGCCTCCTCCGTGTTCGTCGGTGCTGCGTCGTCGTTGGTGATCCCAGCCATGAGCAGGCCGATCGCTTCACGTGAGGTGTCCGGCGGGACCGTGGCGACGATCTTGCCGCGGTACATCACCGCGACCTTGTCCGCCAGGGCGAGTACCTCGTCCAGCTCGGTGGACACGACCACCACGGGCCGGCCCTGGTCGCGCTCGGCGACGATCCGCTTGTGGATGAACTCCATCGCGCCGACGTCCACACCCCGGGTGGGCTGCTGGGCGACCAGCAACCGCAGCGGCCGGGAGAGCTCGCGGGCCACCACGACCTTCTGCTGGTTGCCGCCGGACAGTTTCCCGGCCGGGTGCCCGGGCGCGGTCGGGCGGATGTCGAACTCCTCGATCCGCTGCTTGGCGTTCTTCTGGATCTCGGAGAGGTCGATGGACAGCCCCTTGCCGAAGGGCGCCGACTTGTAGAGGTCCAGCACCAGGTTCTCGGCGATGGTGAACTCGCCGACCACGCCGTCGTGACCGCGATCCTCGGGGATGAACCCGATGCCGGTGTCCAGGGCCTGGCGCGGCGTCAGGCCGACCAGTTCGGTCCCGTCCAGGTTGATCGACCCGGACTCGACCGGCGCCAGGCCGAGGATCGCCTCGGCGAGCTCGGACTGGCCGTTGCCCTGCACGCCGGCGATGCCGAGGATCTCGCCGTCGTGGACGGTGAAGGAGACGTCGTCGACGGCGGCGTTGCCGTGCTGGTCCCTGATGGTCAGGTTCTCGACCTTGAAGGAGGCGGCACCGGGGGTCTTCGGCTGCTTCTCGACCACCAGCCGCACCGAGCGGCCGACCATCAGCGAGGCCAGGTCCTGCTCGCTGGACGTCGGGGAGGCCTCGCCCACGACGGCGCCGCGGCGGATCACGGTGATCCGGTCGGCGATCGCCTTGACCTCTTTGAGCTTGTGGGTGATGAAGACGATCGACTTGCCGGCCTCGCGCAGCGAGTTCATCACCGTGAAGAGATCCTCGATCTCCTGCGGCGTGAGTACGGCGGTGGGCTCGTCCAGGATGAGCGTCTGCGCGTCCCTGACCAGGGCCTTGACGATCTCGACGCGCTGCTGCACGCCGACCGGGAGGTCCTCGACCAGTGCGTCGGGGTTGACCGGCAGCCCGTAGCGCTCGGACACCTCGCGCACGTGCTTGCGGGCCCGGCGGCGGTCCAGCAGGCCGAGCGGTCCCGGCCGGGCGCCGAGCTCGTCCTCGTCACCCAGGATCACGTTCTCCGCCACGGTGAAGACCGGAACCAGCATGAAGTGCTGGTGCACCATGCCGATCCCGTTGGCGATCGCGTCGCGCGGGCCGTTGAAGGTCCTGGCGACCCCGTCGACCAGGATCTCGCCCTCCTCGGGCTGGTACAGCCCGTACAGGACGTTCATCAGGGTCGACTTGCCGGCGCCGTTCTCACCCAGCAGGCAGTGGATCTCGCCGGGTTCGACGGTCAGGTCGATGTGGTCGTTGGCGACCAGCGGACCGAATCGCTTGGTGATACCGCGCAATTCCAGACGCACTTGTGAACACACCCCTCACGCCGCGCATCGTTGTCGGGTCGGCGAAAGCTATCGAGGTCTTTGTGGACAGGAAAGGCCGTGCGGGCGCGCCGGGCGCGCCCGCAGGCAGTGGCCCTCGGTCAGCTGGTGGGCTGGTTCTTCGAGGTGATCTTGATGGTGCCGGCGATGATGCCCTGCTTGACCGTGCTGAGCTCGCTGGTCAGGCTGGCCGGGACCTTCGACTCGAAGTCGTGGTACGGGGCCAGGCCGGTGCCGTTGTTGGCCAGCGTGCCGACGAACGGGGTGGCCGAGAAGTTGCCGGCGGCCGCGTCGGTGACGGCGCTGCTGACCGCGGTGGCGATGCCCTTGGTCACGGAGGTCATGATGACCGAGCCGTAGGCCGGGTTGGAGACGAAGCCGTCGTCGTCGACCCAGATCGCGTTCAGCTTGCCGCCGCTGGCCTGGGCCTGGGCGAGCGCGCCGATGCCGGTGCCGCCGGCGACCGGGAAGACGATGTCCGCACCCTGCGACTGGAAGGTCGCGGCGATCTGCTTGCCGCCGGCCTGGTCGGTGAAGCTCTGGGTCGGGTCGAAGGTGCCGGCCTGCTTGGTCTCGTCCCAGCCGAGGACCTGGACCTTGGTGTTGTGCTGCTGGTTGTAGTACTGCACGCCCTCCCAGAAGCCGTCCATGTAGACGGTCACGGTCGGGTAGTTGGCGCCGCCGAACGTCGCCACCTTGCCGGTCTTGGTCATCCCCGCAGCGAAGTAGCCGCCGAGGAACGCGCCCTGCGCGGTGTTGAACTCCAGACCCTTGACCTGCGGCGCCGTCGAGGTGTTGTCGACGATGGAGTAGTGCTGGGTCGGGTTCTTCTTCGCGGAGGCCACGGTGGCGTCGTTCATCGCGAAACCGACGGTCACGATCAGCTTGCAGCCGGCCGAGACGAAGCCGGCGATGTTGCTGGCGTAGTCGTTCTCGGTGGCCGAGGTGGCGTTCTGCACGGTGATGTTGCTGTTGGCCTTGGCGGCGTCCTGCATGCCGGCCCAGGACTCAGCGTTGAAGGAGTGGTCGTCGAGGCCACCGGTGTCGGTGACCATGCAGGCCTTGAAGGACGCGGCGCTGCCGGAGGCCGCGCTGGAGCTGGAACCGGAGCCGCTCGTCGACACCGGCTTCGATCCACAGGCCGAGGCGGTCAGGGCGACCGCTGCCGCTACCGCCACGAGAGCGAGGGGCTTCCTCATCATGTCTCCTTGGTCGACGCGCACCGAACCTGCGCGGATTGAATGCGACGTTAACGCGCGTAGAACACGATTGTGTTACGTACGCTTGGGCGTTATCAGATCGTCGCATACACCCCTTGCCGAGGCGCCTCCTCGGCTGTCCGGAGCTCGCGCGTGTCATCCCAGGGCGAGTGCCGAGAACAGTTCCACGCCGACGCCGATCGCCCCTTCGTCGACGTCGAAGCTGCCCTGGTGGAGGTCGCGCGAGCCGGTCTCGGCGGGTCCGCGGACACCCAGTCGGGCCAGCGCACCGGGCACCTTCTCCAGGTACCAGGAGAAGTCCTCGCCGCCCAGGCTCTGCTCGGTGCCCTCCACCCGGCCGGGGCCGAGGCCGGCGTCCATCGCCGCGCGGAACATCTCGACCGACACGGCCTCGTTCACCACCGGCGGCACACCCCGGTGGTAGTCCAGCACCCACTTGGCCCGACAGGTCTCGGCGATCTGCCCGACCAGTTCCTCGATCGCCCCCGGGGCCTCGTACCAGCCGGCCAGCTCCAGGCAGCGGACCGTCCCCTCCAGTTCGGCGTGCTGCGGGATCACGTTGGCGGCGGAACCGCTCGCGATCCGGCCCCAGACCAGGCTGACGCCCCAGCGCGGGTCCATCCGCCGCCCCAGCGCACCGGGCAGTTCGGCGGCCGTCCTGGCGATGGCCGCGACCAGATCGGTGGTCAGATGCGGACGGGCGGTGTGACCGCCCGGGCCGTCCAGGGAGAGCACCAGCCGGTCGCAGGCGGAGGTGATCGCGCCGACCCGGAGGCCGATCCGGCCGACCTCGACCTTGGGGTCGCAGTGCACCGCGAAGATCCGCTCGACGCCGTCCATGCCGCCGGCCTCGATCACGTCCAGCGCGCCGCCGGGCATGACCTCCTCGGCGGGCTGGAAGATCAACCGGACCGGGCGGGCCAGCCGCCGCTCACGGGCGGCGCGGGCCAGCACCAGCGCCAGGCCCAGCACCACGGTGGTGTGCACGTCGTGGCCGCAGGCGTGCGCCCGGCCCGGCACGGTCGAGCGGTACGGGACGCTCGCGGGCTTGGCGTCGTCGATCGGCAGCGCGTCGATGTCCGCCCGGAAGGCCAGCAGCGGGGCGTCCGGCGCGGCGCGGTCCGCACGGATGTCAGCGCGGTCCGGACGGATGTCGCAGATCAGGCCGGTCCCGCCGGGGAGCACCCGGGGCGAGAGCCCGGCCCGCTCCAGGCGCGCCTTGAGCAGCGCGGTGGTACGTAGCTCCTGCCGACCCAGCTCGGGGTGGCGGTGCAGGTCACGGCGGATCTCCACCAGCTCGGGGACCAGCTCGCGGACCCGGGCGGAGAGGCTGATGGGACCGCTGGCCGGACTGCTCGCGGGACTGCTCGGGGAGGCGGACGCACCGTCAGATGACTGGCTCACCTCCACAAGGCTACGGCTCTGGGGCGACTGGGGCAGGAGATCAACGGAATCCGTACCGCCGGAAGGGACGGAAGTCCCCCGCTCGGCGCATAGACCGCGCGACGATGGGTATGACATCTTTCTTGCGCCCCTCCCTGACGTGGCCGGACACACCGCCAACGAGTGGCACACCGCGAAGGCACGGGTGCCAGGGAGTGACGTGGATCACTGCGAGGGGATGACCGCGCCGGGACGTACTACGTCACAAAGGGCCGGCCTGACCTGAGGTCAGGCCGGCGGTCGCAGGTCCCGTCGGCTCAGAAGCTGTCGGACGGAACGTAGGTGCCCCACACCTGGCGGAGCGCGTCGCAGGTCTCGCCGACGGTGGCCCGGGCGGCGAGCGCCTGCTTCATCGGGGGAAGCACATTCTCCGAGGAGGTCTCCGCGGCCCGGCGCAGCGCCGACAGGGCCCGGTCCACGGCCGCGCTGTCGCGGTCGGCCCGCAGCTTCGCCAGCCGCCCGGCCTGCCGCAGCTCGATCGCCGGGTCGACCCGCAACGGCTCGTACGGGTCCTCGGTCTCCTGCTGGAAACGGTTCACCCCGACCACGGTGCGCTCGCCGGAGTCGGTCTGCAGCGCCACCTGGTAGGCGCTGCGCTCGATCTCGGACTTCTGGTAGCCGCGCTCGATGCCGGCCACCGCCCCGCCCATGTCCTCGACCTTGCGCATCAGCTCCAGCGCCGCCGCCTCGACCTCGTCGGTCATCCGCTCCACCACGTAGGAGCCGGCGAACGGGTCCACGGTGGCGGTGACGTCGGTCTCGTAGGCCAGCACCTGCTGGGTCCGCAGCGCCAGCCGGGCGGACTTCTCGGTGGGCAGCGCGATGGCCTCGTCGAAGGAGTTGGTGTGCAGCGACTGGGTGCCGCCCAGCACCGCCGCCAGCGCCTGGACCGACACCCGGACCAGGTTGACCTCGGGCTGCTGCGCGGTCAGCTGCACCCCGGCGGTCTGGGTGTGGAAGCGCAGCATCTGCGACTTGGGGTTCTTCGCGTGGAACTGGTCGCGCATCACCCGGGCCCAGATCCGGCGGGCCGCGCGGAACTTGGCGACCTCCTCCAGCAGCGTGGTGCGGGAGACGAAGAAGAAGGAGAGCCGCGGCGCGAAGTCGTCCACGTCCATGCCGGCCGCGACCGCGGTGCGGACGTACTCGATGCCGTTGGCGAGGGTGAAGGCGATCTCCTGCGCGGGCGTCGCCCCCGCCTCGGCCATGTGGTAGCCGGAGATGGAGATGGTGTTCCACTTGGGGATCTCGGCGCGGCAGTACTGGAAGATGTCCGAGATCAGCCGCAGCGAGGGCTTGGGCGGGAAGATGTAGGTGCCCCGGGCGATGTACTCCTTGAGCACGTCGTTCTGGATCGTCCCGGTCAGCCGCCCCGGCGCCACCCCCTGCGCCTCGCCCACCAGCTGGTACATCAGCAGCAGCAGCGAGCCGGGCGCGTTGATGGTCATCGACGTGGACACCTCGCCCAGCGGGATGCCGCCGAGGAGCACGCCCATGTCCTCGACCGAGTCGATCGCCACCCCGACCTTGCCGACCTCGCCGGAGGCGATGACCGCGTCCGAGTCGTAGCCCATCTGGGTCGGCAGGTCGAAGGCGACCGAGAGCCCCATGGTGCCGTTGGCGATCAGCTGCTTGTAGCGCGCGTTGGACTCCGCGGCGGTGCCGAAGCCCGCGTACTGCCGCATGGTCCAGGGCTTGCCGGTGTACATGGTCGGGTAGACGCCCCGGGTGAACGGGTACCGGCCGGGCTCACCCAGCTTCTCGGCGGGATCCCAGCCCTGCTGCGTCTCAGGTCCGTAGACGGGCTCGATGGGCAGACCCGATTCGGACATTCGTGAGCCGGTCTGGCGGGCCATGGGGGTCCTCCGCGGGGATGCTGACGGTGTTAGCGGCGATTAACGTCTACTTCGCTACGCACTGTAATGATGGCGCGCACACCGCGACAGCCGCATCCGCTGGGAGGTACGTCACAGGCCTCCGCACCCTGGTCCCTACCCTGGTCCAGACAGAGGCACGAGACCGGAGGTATGACGAGATGACAGGTCGGTTCGAGGGCAGGGTCGCCGTGGTCACCGGGGCCAGCAGCGGGATCGGGGCGGCGACCGCGCGCAGGCTGGCCGAGGAGGGCTTCCGGGTGGTGCTGGCGGCCCGGCGGGCGGACCGGATCGAGGCGCTGGCCAAGGAGATCGGCGGCGAGGCCCGGCCGCTGGACGTCACCGACCGCGCCGCGGTGGACGCCTTCGCCGCCTCGCTGGACCGGGTGGACGTGCTGGTGAACAACGCCGGCGGGGCCTTCGGTGCGGAGTCGGTGGCCGACGGCGACCCGGCGGACTGGCGCCGGATGTACGAGGTCAACGTCCTGGGCACGCTGAACGTGACCCAGGCGCTGCTGGCGCCGCTGCGGGCCTCCGGGGCCGGGACGGTGCTGATCCTCTCCTCCACCGCCGCCTTCGCGGCCTACGAGGGCGGCGGCGGCTATGTCGCGGCCAAGGCCGCGGAGCACGCGATCGCGGCGACGCTGCGGCTGGAGCTGGTGGGCGAGCCGGTGCGGGTGATCGAGATCGCCCCCGGCATGGTCCGTACCGACGAGTTCGCGCTGACCCGCTTCGGCGGCGACGCGGACCGGGCGGCGGCGGTGTACGACGGCGTGGCCGAGCCGCTGACGGCGGAGGACGTCGCCGACACCATCGCCTGGACGGTCACCCGTCCGGCCCACGTCAACGTGGACCTGCTGGTGGTGCGACCGCTGGCCCAGGCCGCCAACCACAAGGTGCACCGAACGAGGTGAGCAGAGCTCAACGGACGAGGTGAGCGGGCGGAACTGATCGTGGCGCGTTCACCGGGGCGAGGCCATCTCATCATTCGGCCGTAAGGGTCTCGACTTGATAGCCAATTCGAGTGAATCCTTATGCAGGGGCACGGACTGCCCGAGACTTGGACCGCCCTTGTGGCGAGCGGTCGCTGAGCCCCCGTTCGCCCCGCTGACGCCCGCCGACCCCGTTCCACCCCCAGGAACCACAGCCGTCCCCCCGCCGTCGCCCCGGTCGAAAGCTGGGCTGGAGGCAGCGGCGATCTGCACTAGCCTCGCCGCGCCGCCCGCCCCGCACCGCTCGACTGAGGAGGACCCGCTGGCCAGCGACATCCCGGCGCAGCCGGACACGTCCAGCGCGCCGAACACGGCACGAGCCAAGGCCACCGCCGTCTCCGGGCTGCGGCGGTTCAACGAGGCCACCCTCGGCGCCGCCGAGGAAGCCCTGCTGGCCTGCTGCGGCAGCCGGCGCTGGGCGCTGCGGGTGGCGGCGCACCGCCCCTACCCGGACGTTCCCGCGCTGCTGGCGGCGGCGAGCGAGGCGTCCTACGACCTCTCCTTCGCCGATCTGACGGAGGCTCTGGCCGACGAGAGCTGCATGCCGCAGCCGCTGCTGGGGATGCGGGCTCCCGGCAGCTCGGCGGCCCGCACCGCGCTGCGCGCCGCGCACGCCGCCTACGAGGCGCGCTACGGACACGTGTTCGTGGTCTGCCTGGACGACTGCCCGCCCGAGGAGATACTGGACCAGGTACTGGTGAGCCTGCGCGCCCGGCTGTCCAACGACCCGGACGAGGAGCGCAGCACCGCCGCCGAGGAGCTGCGGCGGATCGCGCTGAGCCGGCTGGAGCACCTGGTCGCGTCTCACGCCTCGGCGGCCACATGAGACAGCGGGGGTGATCTCTCCCACACCGGACCGCCCCGGAACAGCGGCGACCGCGGCCCTCGGGGCCGCGCCGCCGCAGGCAGCGACCCCCGTGCGGGTTCCTGACGGACCTCCAGCCGACCTGCGGGTTACGCCGGGCAGGGCTGTTTGATCACACGGTGGACCCCCGGCGGGCTGACTGCCTGGTCCCGTGGCTACGATGGCCGGGGCCGGTGGACCATACCCGGCCGGGCCGACCGACGCTGATGCCGGCCGAGCCCCCGCCCCGCTTCCGGAGGGTTGTTCCGTGCCGGCTGGAACGCTGTACCGCGGCCAGGCCGAAGGCATGTGGTCGTGGGTGGCTCATCGAGTCACCGGCGTCCTCATCTTCTTCTTCCTGTTCGCCCACGTTCTCGACACCGCTCTCGTCCGCGTCTCACCGCACGCGTACAACACGGTCATCGCGACGTACAAGACCCCGCTGGTCAACCTGATGGAGTACGGCCTGACGGCCGCCATCCTGTTCCACGCACTGAACGGCCTGCGGGTCATCGCCGTGGACTTCTGGGCCAAGGGCCCGAAGTACCAGGTGCAGATGCTGTGGACCGTCGTGGGCGTCTGGCTGGTCACCATGGGTGGGATGTTCTACCCCATCCTGCGCGAGACCCTTCGTACCTGGTTCGGGTGAGGCGAGAAATGGCTATCGAGACCAACAGCGTTGAGCTCACGGACGCCGGTGTCACCGACCCGGACGCGTTCCTGATCGAGCCGCCCCGCGCCCGCACCAAGCGGACCGGCCGCAAGTCGCGCACCAACTTCGAGATGCTGGCCTGGCTGTTCATGCGGCTGTCCGGCATCGTGCTGGTGTTCCTGGTACTGGGCCACCTGCTGATCCAGCTGGTGCTGGACGGCGGTGTCACCAAGATCAGCTTCGCCTTCGTGGCCGGCCGCTGGGCGTCCCCGTTCTGGCAGGCCTGGGATCTGCTGATGCTGTGGCTGGCGATGCTCCACGGCGCGAACGGCATGCGCACGGTCATCAACGACTACGCGGAGCGCGACACCACCCGCTTCTGGTTGAAGGTCCTGCTGGTGACCGCCACGGTGTTCACCGTGCTGCTGGGCACCCTGGTGATCTTCACCTTCGACCCGAGTATCAGCTGAGCGCGGACGGACGAGGCAGCAGAACATGCAGGTACACAAGTACGACACCGTCATCGTCGGCGCCGGCGGCGCCGGCATGCGCGCGGCCATCGAGTCGACCAAGCGCAGCCGCACCGCCGTGCTGACCAAGCTCTACCCCACCCGCTCCCACACCGGCGCGGCCCAGGGCGGCATGGCCGCCGCCCTGGCCAACGTCGAGGAGGACAACTGGGAGTGGCACACCTTCGACACGGTCAAGGGTGGTGACTACCTGGTCGACCAGGACGCCGCCGAGATCCTGGCGAAGGAGGCCATCGACGCGGTCCTCGACCTGGAGAAGATGGGCCTGCCGTTCAACCGCACGCCCGAGGGCCGGATCGACCAGCGCCGCTTCGGCGGCCACACCCGCGACCACGGCAAGGCGGCCGTGCGCCGCTCCTGCTACGCCGCGGACCGCACCGGTCACATGATCCTCCAGACGCTGTACCAGAACTGCGTCAAGGAGGGCGTGGAGTTCTTCAACGAGTTCTACGTCCTGGACCTGCTGCTGGCCGACGTGGACGGGGTCAAGCGCACCGCCGGCGTCGTCGCCTACGAGCTGGCCACCGGCGAGATCCACGTCTTCCAGGCCAAGGCCGTCATCTTCGCCTCCGGCGGCAACGGCAAGTTCTTCAAGGTGACCTCCAACGCGCACACCCTGACCGGTGACGGCCAGGCGGCCGCGTTCCGGCGCGGGCTGCCGCTGGAGGACATGGAGTTCTTCCAGTTCCACCCGACGGGCATCTGGCGGATGGGCATCCTGCTCACCGAGGGCGCGCGTGGCGAGGGCGGCATCCTTCGCAACAAGGACGGCGAGCGCTTCATGGAGAAGTACGCGCCCGTCATGAAGGACCTGGCCTCGCGTGACGTCGTCTCCCGGGCGATCTACACCGAGATCCGCGAGGGCCGGGGCTGCGGCCTCGACGGCGACCACGTCTACCTGGACCTGACGCACCTTCCGCCGGAGCAGCTGGACGCCAAGCTCCCGGACATCACCGAGTTCGCGCGGACCTACCTCGGTATCGAGCCCTACACGGACCCGATCCCGATCCAGCCGACCGCGCACTACGCCATGGGCGGCATCCCCACCAACGTCCAGGGCGAGGTGCTCATGGACAACGACACCGTCGTCCCGGGCCTCTACGCCGCGGGCGAGGTGGCCTGCGTGTCGGTGCACGGCGCCAACCGGCTGGGCACCAACTCGCTGCTGGACATCAACGTCTTCGGGCGCCGGGCCGGCATCGCCGCCGCCGAGTACGCCTCGACGGCCGACTACGTCGAGCTGCCGGAGAACCCGGCCGCGCAGGTCGTGGCGCAGCTGGAGGGGATCCGCAACGGCAACGGCAGCGAGCGCGTGGTGGACATCCGCAGCGAGCTGCAGCAGTCCATGGACACCAACTCGATGGTGTACCGCACCGAGCAGACCCTGAAGCAGGCGGTGGCCGACATCGCCGCGCTGAAGGAGCGCTACAAGAACATCTCGGTGATGGACAAGGGCAAGCGCTACAACACCGACCTGCTTGAGGCCGTGGAGCTGGGCAACCTGCTCGACCTGGCCGAGGTCACGGCGGTGTCCGGGCTCGCCCGCAAGGAGTCGCGCGGCGGCCACTTCCGCGAGGACTACCCGACCCGCGACGACGTCAACTTCATGCGGCACACCATGGCGTACCGCGAGGTGGACGCTGACGGCAAGGACAGCATCCGCCTGGACTACAAGCCGGTCGTGGTGACCCGCTACCAGCCGATGGAGCGTAAGTACTGATGAGCACCCCCACCATCGACGCGCCCGCCAACGGGCCCCACTCCGCGGGTCTCGACGCCGCCGAGTCCGGCAAGGTCGAGCTGATCACCATCACCGTCCGGATCCGCCGGTTCAACCCGGAGGAGCACCCGGACGCCGTCTGGGTCGACTACCAGCTGACGGTGGACCCGAAGATCCGCGTCCTGGACGCGATCAACACCATCAAGTGGGAGCAGGACGGCACCCTGACGTACCGTCGCTCCTGCGCGCACGGGGTCTGCGGCTCGGACGCCATGCGGATCAACGGCAAGAACCGGCTCGCCTGCAAGACGCTCATCAAGGACGTCAACCCGGAGAAGCCGATCACGATCGAGCCCATCAAGGGCCTCACGGTCCTGAAGGACCTGGTCGTGGACATGGACCCGTTCTTCCAGGCCTACCGCGACGTGATGCCGTTCCTGATCACCACCGGGAACGAGCCGACCCGCGAGCGGATCCAGTCCGAGGAGGACGTGCAGCGCTTCGAGGACACCACCAAGTGCATCCTCTGCGCCGCGTGCACCACGTCCTGCCCGGTGTTCTGGAACGACGGCCAGTACTTCGGCCCGGCCGCGATCGTCAACGCGCACCGCTTCATCTTCGACTCGCGTGACGAGGGTGCGGAGCAGCGGCTGGAGATCCTGAACGACCGCGAGGGGGTCTGGCGCTGCCGGACCACCTTCAACTGCACCGACGCGTGTCCTCGGGGTATCGAGGTCACCAAGGCGATTCAGGAAGTGAAGCGGGCTCTCGTTACCCGTCGCTTCTAGCTTGTTGTGGGCGCGGGGAACTGTTGTGTGTGCTGAACGTGCACCCTGGTGCGTGGTTGGCAGCGCATGCTGTTAATCGAGCAGAGCCTCGCGCCCCTTTTGTTGTGCCCCGCACGTCCGGACGGGGGGTTTGTCCGGGGGTGGGTCGGACGTTCAGCAAGATTGGGTACGGTCTTCCGGTGCGCATCCAACTTCGTAGTGTCGGCTCCGCCACCGCTGTCTGTCTCACCGCCCTGAGCGTCGGTCTCGCGGTGGCCGGCCCCGCCACGGCCACCGGCCGGGCCACCCCGAGCAGTTCGCCCGTCACGGTGCGGCAGCCGCCGTCCACGATGTCCACGGTCGGCGGCGACCAGCTGGGCCGTCCGGGTGTCCAGGTCAACCCGCAGCCCGGCGCCCCGGCGCTGCCCGCCAGGCTGTCGGCGCTGTCCTGGATGGTGTCGGACGCGGACACCGGGGCGGTCCTCGCGGCCGAGAACCCGCACTGGCAGCTGCCGCCGGCCAGCACCCTGAAGACGCTGTTCGCGGACACCGTGCTGCCGAAGATCCCGGACACCTCCAGCCACAAGGTCGCCGACAGCGACCTGGCCGGCATGGGCGAGGGCAGCAGCGAGGTCGGAGTGCTCCCCGGCCAGACCTACACGGTCCCCGACCTGTGGCTGGGTGTCTTCCTGCGCTCCGGCAACGACGCGGTGCACGTGCTCGCGGCGATGAACGGCGGGGTCGCCGCGACGGTGCAGCAGATGCAGGCGGAGGCGGTACGGCTCGGCGCGAGCGACACCCATGTGGTCTCCCCGGACGGGTACGACATGCCCGGCCAGGTCTCCTCGGCGTACGACCTCAGCCTGTTCGCCCGGGAGGGTCTGCGGAACGCGGACTTCGCCCGCTACTGCTCCACCCCGACGGCGAAGTTCCCCGGCGGCCCCGACACCAAGGGCAAGCCCTTCGAGATCGACAACACCGACCGGCTGCTCTCCGGGATCGACGGCGTCCCCCACTACGACGGCCTGATCGGGGTGAAGAACGGCTACACCACCAACGCCGGCAACACCCTGGTGGTCGCGGCCCGGCGGGACGGCCACACGGTGCTGGTCAGCGTGATGAACCCGCAGGACCATGCCCTGAACGCGGTCTACAGCGAGGCCCGGGAACTGCTGGACTGGGGCTTCGCCGCCGAGGGGAAGGTCAGCCCGGTCGGCAGCCTGAACCCGGCGGTGGTGGCGCAGGCGGCGTCCACCGCCGGTGCGGGCGACTCGGCGAGCGTCAGGAGCAAGCCGCCGGCCAGCGGGCCGATGGCCGCCTCCAGCCGGCCCGGAGGGCCCGGCACCCTCGCCTGGATCGGCGGTGGCACCGCGGTGCTGCTGGCCGGCGCGGCGGGCGTGCTGGTACTGGCCCGCCGCAAGCCGGCCCGGCTCCGCCGCCGCTCGGTCTCCCACGACCTGCTGGACTGACTCCCCGGACCGCAGCGCTCTCCGGGACCGGCGCGCACTGCGGCACCGAACCGCTACGGGACCGGTCAGGCGCGGCGGCGGGCTACTGCGGGTCGGTCGCCGCGTCCGAGTCCGCCGCCGCGGCGGCACTCTCCGCCGCGGCGACCTTCTGCTGCACCTGCTGCTGCGTCAGCTGCCCGTTCTGCCCCGACTGTGCCGACTGACCCGACTTCGCCGAGGACGTCGCCTGCGGCTGCGGCGACGACGCCGCGCTGCCACCGCCGCCGCCGCAGGCCGTGAGCGTCACCGCGGCGCCCAGCGCGGCCAGGGCCAGGCCGAGGGCCCGCACCCGTGCCGTCACTTGGAGCTGCCGTTGTCGTTCGCGGCGCACCAGGTCTGCACGGCCCTGAGGTCGGTCTGACGCTGGGTCAGCGTGCCGATCAGCGCCTTGCGGGCGGTCAGCCGGTCGTTGAGGTAGGTCTCGACGGCGCTGTGGCCGGCCTTCTGGGCGTTGGCCACCCGCTGCTGCAGCCGGGCGACGGAGCCGGTCTCGGTGACCGGACCGTTGAGGCGGGCCAGCTCGCGGGTGATCCGGGTGTCCACCTTGGTGGCGCGCAGGCAGATGCCGTGTGCTCCGTCCGTCTTCGGGCCGGAGGTCGCCGCGGAGGCGGGCGACGCCGCGAACAGCGTCCCGAGCAGCGCGAGGCCGGCGAGGCCGGAGGCGAGAGTGGTACGGCGCATGGACATGGTGGTCCTCTCCTGACAAGGTCCCGGGGCCTGGCTGACGCCCCGTCTGCCGGGACACTAGAAACCCTCCTTGTGGAATCCATGTGGCAGGAGCGGGACGATCAGTGCGCGCTGTCGTGGGTGAGCCAGTTGCGGGTGGTGGGCAGCGGGGTGGTCGCCGCGGCGGTGGGCAGCCGGACCTCCACCCGGGTGCCGTGACCGGACGGCGGGTCGGTGAGCCGGACCGAACCGCGGTGCAGCGCGACCTGCTGGGCGACCAGGGTCAGGCCGAGTCCGGAACCCGGGCTGTCCGGACCGCGCCGGAACCGGTCGAACACCGCCTCGCGCTGGTCCGGCGGGACGCCGGGGCCCTGGTCGTCCACCCGCAGCACCGCCGTCCCGTGTTCCAGGCCGAGCTCCACGGCCATCGTTCCGCCGCCGTGCACCATGGCGTTGACCAGCAGGTTGTCCACGACTATCCGCAGCCCCGGCTCCCAGCCGGGGAGCTTCGGCGCCGCCCACGCGTGGACCGTGACCCGGGCCGACGGCCGCGCCCTGCGCAGGTCGGCCACCGCGGACTCGACCAGTTCCGCCAGGTCGACCGTGCCGAAGGCGTCCGCCTCCACCAGGTCGCCCTGGGCCAGTGACCGCAACGCCGTCAGCAGTCCCAGCAGCCGGGCGTGTTCACCGTGCAGGTCGTCGAGCACCTCCCTGCGCTCCTGCGGGCTCAGGTCCGGATGGTCGGCGAGGATGTCCAGGTTGGTGCGCATGCTCATCAGCGGGGTGCGCAGCTCGTGCGACGCGGAGGCGGCGAAGGCCTGCGCGGTGGCCAGCGCCTCACCGGTGCGGGCGGCCTGCTCGTCGTAGCGGCCGAGTACCGACTGCAGCGTGTGAGCCAGGTCGTCGACCTCGGCGACATGGGTGGGCCGGTGGCTGAGCCGGGTCGCCGGGTCGTCCGGGTCCAGGCCGCTGGTGCGACGCTGCAGCAGCCGCAGCGGGCGCGCGGCGCGCTCGGCGATCAGGAAGGCCAGCAGCCCGCCCAGCGGCGCGGCGAACAGCGCGACCAGCAGGATCCGGCCCTGCACGGCGGAGACCTCGTCCTGGATCGCGGAGGACGGCGAGAACAGCCAGAGCGTGCCGCCGGGCTGGCCCGGCGTGGCCGGAACGGCGGTGCCGATCGCCCGCCAGCCGGTGCCGTCGTAGCTCACCGTCACCGGGGTGCGGCGGGCGGCGGGCAGCACCGGGCCGCCGGTCACCGGAGGCTGCGGGCCGTCGAAGAGCAGCACCGAACCGTCGGCGGCGGTGAGCCGGACACCCACGTCCAGCGCGACGGCGGCAAGCCGGTGCTGGTCGTTGGCCTGCACCCGGGGCCGTCCGGTGTCCGCGGCTTTCAGCTCGGACCGGGCGAACGGCAGCGCGGCGACCGCGCGCTCCTGCAGCTTGCCGTCCTGGCCGACCTTCAGGTCCCGGGTGACCAGACCGCTGAGCAGCAGCCCGGAGAGAATCACCAGGACCGGCACGATCGCGGCGGTGACCAGCGCGATCCGGGTCGAGAGCCTCATTGCGGGCCTCCTCGCAGCACGAACCCCACCCCGCGGACGGTGCGGATCAGCCGGGGCCGCCCGCCTGCCTCCAGCTTGCGCCGCAGGTAGCTGACGAAGGTGTCGACCACGTCGGTGCGGACGTCGAAGTCGTAGCCCCAGACCCGTTCCAGCAGCTGGTCCCGGGTCAGCACCAGGCCGGTGTTCCGGGCCAGCACCTCCAGCAGGGCGAACTCCCTGCGGGTCAGCTCGACCGGCGCGTCGTCGTAGCGGACCTGCCAGGTGGTCGGGTCGACGGTCAGCGGGCCGACCCTGAGCAGCTCGGTGGCGCGCGGCGGCCGGCGCCGCAGCAGCGCGTGCAGCCGCAGCACCAGCTCCTGCAGGGCGAAGGGCTTGACCAGGTAGTCGTCGGCGCCGGCCTGCAGCCCGGCCAGCCGGTCCTCCAGCTGGTCCAGCGCGGACAGCATCAGCACCGGGGTCTCGTCGCCGCTCTCCCGCAGCCGGCGGCAGACCTCCGTGCCGGGCAGGTCGGGCATGGAGACGTCCAGCACCAGCACGTCCGTCGGCGACTGCTGGTGCGCGGCCAGTGCGGCGACCCCGCCCTCGGCCAACACCACGGAGAACCCGCTGAGCCGTAGCCCGCGCTCCAGGGAGCGGCGGATCGCCGCGTCGTCGTCGACGACCAGCACCCTGCCGTGTCGCTCCGCCATCGTCCCGCCTGCCTCCTCCGTCTGCACCGGGTGAGCAGCTTCGCAGACCAGGGCAAGAGCACGGCCCCTCCAGAATGAGAACTGCCGCGCCGCGAACTGCCGCGCCGAGAACTGCCGGACTGAGGACGGTCAGCGCTCCGGGCCTGCGCCTCCGGCCGCCTCCAGCGCCTCCAGCGCGCGGTCCCTGGCCCTGGCCGCCGCGGCGGCGGGGTCGTCGGTGGCGGTCCAGGCGGCGCAGTAGAGCAGCCAGCGGGCGATGAAGTTGATCCACAGCAGTAGCGCGACCGGGGTACCGAAGGCCCCGTAGACGCTCTTGCCCGCGACCTGGCTCAGATAGGTGGAGAGCAGCAGCTTCAGCAGCTCGAAGCCCACCGCGCCCAGCAGCGCGCCCTGCGCCAGCACCCGTCTGCGCCGGTGCCCGTGGAAGGCCCCGCCCAGCCGCGGCAGCCCGGCCAGCAGATAGGCGAAGAGCAGCATGTCCGCGCCCACCGCGATGACGAACCCCACCACCCGGAGCAGCACCTTCCCCGCGGTCGAGTGCTCGATCCCGAACCAGTGCGCGGCCTGCCCGGCCAGGGCCGAGGCGAACGAGGAGGAGCCGATCGAGACGGCCGCGACCAGCCCCAGGCCGATCAGCACGCCGACGTCCAGCACCTTGCGCACGACCGGGTTGCCGGGCTCCGGCGGCAGGCTCCAGACCAGGCGCAGCGAGACCCGGGTGGTGTCCACCCAGCCCAGCCCGGAGACCAGCAGCAGCACTCCGCCGACCAGGCCGACCGTGCCGGCGTTGCGGGCCAGCGAGCCCAGGTCCAGGGAGGAGGCCAGCGCCGGGACCTGCTCCTCGATCTTCTGCTGCAGCTTCGCCACCTCGTGGTGCCCGAGCGCCGAGGCGGTGATCGCCATGGCCACCGTGATCAGCGGGAACATCGCCAGGAACCCGAAGAAGCTGACCGCCCCGGCCAGCCGGTTCGAGCCGACCCCGTTGAAGTGCTCGTACACCCGGTAGGGCCGGCTCCGCAGCAGCCGGCCGACCAGCGGGCCGATCACCGGAAGCCGCGTCAGCCAGTCCATCAGCAGTCCCTCAGCCAGTCCCTCAGCAGTCCCTCAGCCAGTCCTCGGCGGTCGTCGGCCCCCGGTCAGACCGGCAGGCGCCGGAACAGCGGGCGGGGCAGATGGCGCAGGCCGGACATGACGATCCGCAGCGCGCCCGGGGCCCACACCGTATCGCTGCCCCGCCGCAGCCCGGCCAGCAGGGCCTCGGCGACCGCGTCCGGAGTGGTCGCCATCGGGGCCTCCGGCAGGCCCTCGGTCATCCGGCCCCGGACGAAGCCGGGTCGGACCACCATGACGTGGACTCCGGTGCCCTGCAGCGAGTCGCCCAGACCCTGCGCGAAGGCGTCCAGGCCGGCCTTGGTGGAGCCGTAGATGAAGTTGGCCCGGCGGGCCCGCTCACCCGCCACCGAGGAGAGCACCACCAGCGAGCCGTGGCCCTGCTGACGCAGCGCCTGGGCGCTGACCAGCGCGGCCGTCACCGCCCCGGTGTAGTTGACCTGGACCACGGCGGCCGCGGCCAGCGGGTCGCGCTCGTCCCGCCGCTGGTCGCCGAGGACCCCGAAGGCCAGCAGCACCACGTCGATGTCGCCGTCCGCGAAGACCTTGCCGAGCACCGGCTCATGGGTGTCGACGGCGGCGGCGTCGAAGTCGTGCACCGTCACCTCGGCGCCCAGCGCCGTGAGTTCGTCGGCGGCGGCGGTCAGCGCGGGCGACGGGCGGCCGGCCAGGTGGACCCGCCGGGTGCGCTCCCGGACCAGGCGGCGCGCGGTGGCCAGGCCGATCTCGGAGGAGCCGCCGAGCAGCAGCAGCGACTGGGGCTGGCCCAGGGCGTTCTTCATGGCGCCGTCCTTAGGGGCTCGTGATGGGGACCTGCGGGCGGGCCGGCCTCAGAGCGAGAGGCGGCGGGCCAGGTCGGAGGTGAACCGCTGCCGTGGGTCGAGCCGGGCCCGCAGCTCACGGAAGTCGTCCAGTCTCGGGTACATCCGGGCCAGCGACTCGGGGCTCAGCCGGGAGTCCTTGGCCAGGTAGATCCGGCCGCCGGCCCGCAGCACCTCGTCGTCCAGGCGGTCCAGCAGCGGGCCCAGGCCGGGCAGCGCGGCCGGGATGTCCAGGGCCAGGGTCCAGCCGGGTGACGGGAAGGAGAGCCAGCCGGGGTCGCCGGCGCCGAAGCGCTTCAGCACGGCGAGGAAGGCCGGGCAGCGGTGCCGGCTGATCGACTCGACGATCCGGCGCAGCGTCGCCTCCGCCCCGTACGGGACCACGAACTGGTACTGCAGGAACCCCTCGCGGCCGTAGACCCGGTTCCAGTCGGGGAGCCCGTCCAGCGGGTGGAAGAAGCGGGACAGCTTCTGCAGCTGCCCGCGCCGCTCCCGGGGCGCCCTGCGGTACCAGAGTTCGTTGAAGGCACCGACGGTCGCCGCGCTGAGCAGCCCGCCGGGGATGCCGCGGGGCACCGACGGCAGCCGGGAGGTGCGGAACTCCAGCGGGTCGCCCCGGCCGCCCGGGTCGAGCTGGTCCAGCGTCGCGTGGTCACCCCGGGTGAGCACCGCGCGGCCGGTGGCGGCGCCCCGGGCGAGCAGGTCGATCCAGGCCACCGAGTAGCGGTAGCGGTGGTCGGTGGCCTCCAGCCGGTCCATCAGGTCGTCCAGGTCGGAGGCCCGCTCGGTGTCCACGCTCATCAGCGCGGTCTGCACCGGCAGCAGCTCGATCTGCGCCGACAGGATCACCCCGGTCAGGCCCATGCCGCCGGCCGTCGCCCAGAACAGCTCCGGCTGCTGCTCCGGGGTGAGGCTGTGCACCGTGCCGTCGGCGGTGAGCAGCTCCAGGGACCGGACATGGCGGCTGAAAGCGCCGCTGACGTGGTGGTTCTTGCCGTGGATATCGGCGCCGAGGGCACCGCCCACGGTGACGTACCGGGTTCCCGGGGTGACCGGGACGAACCAGCCGAGCGGCAGCAGCACCCGCATCAGCGTGTCCAGGGTGACCCCGGCCTCGCAGCTGACCAGGCCGCGCCCGGCGTCGATGAAGCGGATCGCGGTCAGCGCGGTCATGTCGAGGACGGTGCCGCCGGCGTTCTGCGCCGCGTCCCCGTACGAGCGGCCCAGTCCGCGCGCGACCACGCCGCGGGTGCCGGCCGAGCGCAGCGCGGCGGCCACCCCGGCGGCCGTGGCCGGGCTGCGCAGCCGGGCGACGGTCGGCGCGGTCCGGCCCCAGCCGGAGAGGGCGACGGTGTCCGTGTCGGGGACCGCTGATCCGTGCATGAGAACGAACGTACCGTCCTGACCCGTGTCATCCCGGCACATTCGCGGCCAATCACTGCATCGTGTGCATCAGCGGCACGGAGCGGTGGCCGCGGAGAGCGAGGAGCGCATGGCCCTGTGGGACAGTCCCCCGCCCCGGGATCCGGACGAGTGGCTGCTGCGCGCGGCCCGGGGAGCCGCCGGGCGTCCGGGCGTCGCCGCGGCCGCCCGGGCGCTGTCGCTGGCCGGCGAGCACGGTGCGGTGTGGCTGGCGGCCGGCCTGGCCGGAGCGGCGGCGGACCGGGCCCGCCGGGCCGACTGGCTGCGGGCCACCGCCGTCGTCGCCGCGGCGCATCTGGCCAGCATGGGCCTGAAGCGGGTGGTGCGCCGGCCCCGGCCGCGGCTGCCCGGTCTCGAACCGCTGGTGCGCACCGCCGGCCGGCACAGTTTCCCCAGCTCGCACGCGGCGTCCTCGGCGGCGGCCGTGGTCGCCTTCGACGGCCTGCTGCCCGCTGCACCGACGCTGCTGCTGGCCGCCGCGGTCTGCGGCTCGCGGCTGGTGGTGGGGGTGCACTACCCCTCGGACGTGATGGCCGGCGCGGCCCTCGGCGGCTGGGCCGCCGCGATCGGCAGGCCGCATCGGCCCGCCGTACCGCCCCCGGTCTGAGCGCACCCGAACCGGGACATCTGCCGCCGGGACACCGCCGCCGAGCCGCTCAGGCCAGCTGGTCCGGCCGGGGGGCGGGGCGGCGGTCGGCCATCGGCAGGAACGGCAGCGGTTCGGGTTCACCCAGGAACAGCGAGCGGACCACGCGCTCGGCGGCGCGGCCGTCGTCGAAGCCGCAGAAGCGCTCGCGGAACGCCGCGCGCGGCCCGTCGTACTCGGCGGAGCGCCAGCCCCCGGAGCGCAGCAGCTCGGTGAGCTCGCCCTCGGTGCGCACCGCCGCGCCGGGGGTCTCCCCCGGGCGGCCGGAGAAGAGGTCGAGGTAGACGCCCCGGGTCTCCCGGTAGACGTCCCAGTCGTCGGCGAAGACGATGATCGGCCGGTCCAGGTTGGCGTAGTCGAACATCAGCGAGGAGTAGTCGGTGACGAGCGCGTCCGCCGCCAGGGCCAGCCGCTCCACCGAGGGATGCCGGGAGACGTCGACGACGCCGGCCGCGGCGGCCTCCGCCCCGGCGCCGAAACCCTCGCCGAAGCCGGCCAGGTCGTCGTAGAGGTAGTGGCTGCGGTTGAGCACCACGAAGGAGGGCCCGAGCGCCCGGGCCAGCCGGGCCAGGTCCAGCGCCGGCCGGTAGGAGGAGCGGTAGTCACGTAGGGTCGGCGCGTACAGCACGGCGGTCCGGCCCGGTGCTATGCCGAGTTCCGCGCGCGCCGCCCGCACCTCCTCGGCGCCGGCGGTGAGGAAGACGTCGTTGCGCGGGTAGCCGTACTCCAGGGTGCGGTAGCCGGAGGGGTAGACCCGCTCCCAGATCAGCGTGGAGAAGTGGTTGGAGCTGAGGCTGTAGTCCCAGCGGTCGATCCGCTCCAGCAGATCGGGGAACTTGATCTCGCCGCCGGCGGCCGGGTAGTCCTGCAGGTCAAGGCCCATCTTCTTGACCGGGGTGCCGTGGTGCGTCTGCAGGTGGACGGTGCCCGGGCGCTTGGGCGCGCCGTCCGGGAAGTTGACGTTGTTGACGAAGAACCCGGCCCGGGAGACCGCCTCCCGGTACGCGCGCGATCCCGGGGCGACCGCGGTGAGGCCGGGCGGGACGTCCTGGCGGCGCTGCGCCTCGACCACCCAGACGGTACGGAAGTCCGGGGCCAGCTCGCGCAGCTTGGCGTCGATCGCGGCCGGGTTGCAGGACGGCACCCGGCCCCAGTACGAGGAGAACACCGCCAGCCGGTGGTCCAGCGGCAGCGTTCGCTGGACCCGCTGGTAGCCGCCGAGGACGGGTACCGCCGCCGCGCGGCGCACCACCGGCCTGGCCTCGCGCACCGTCTGCCGGGCCGAGCGGGCCAGCCGGCCGACCGGGCCGGACCTCCAGCCCGCCGCGACAGACAGGTCCGGCGCGCCGGCCGGGCGGTGCCGTCGCTCGGCCTCCCGGGCCTGCTGGAAGAACTCCCCGCGCAGCGCCGCGGGCACCCGGTCGGGGTGGCCGCCGATGGTGTTCAGGTGGTCCACCATCCGGCGGTGCAGCAGCGGGCGCCAGCGCTCCAGCTCCGGGTGCCGGTCCAGGTGGGCGAAGACCAGGTCGTACTGGGCGAAGACCTCGAAGTGCCGGCGGCTGACCGTGGCCAGGATGTTGCCGCCCTGACGCCGCTGCCGGTAGCGCACCACGACCCGGTCCAGCAGGGTGACGGTCTCGGCGGTCAGCATCACCGGGTAGGTCCACGGGGTGTCCTCGTAGTACCCGGCCGGGAAGCGGAACCGGTGCTTCTCCAGGAAGTCCCGCCGGTACGCCTTGTTCCAGGCCACCATCAGCAGGCCGAGCAGGTCCTCGCGCTCGGCGACCGCGAACACCTCCGGCAGCCCGTCCCGGGCCGCCAGCGCCCCCGCCGTGCCGTCCTGGCTGCGGACCTCCCGGCCGTCCCAGTAGGTACGGGCGTAGTCGTAGACCAGCAGCTCCGGGTCGCCGGTGGCGTCGAGCCGGTCGGCGATCGCGGAGAGTGAGCCTTCGGTAAGAGTGTCGTCGCTGTCGAGGAAGATCACGTAGTCCCCGGTGGCGACGTCGAGGCCGGCGTTCCTGGCCCGCCCGAGCCCGACGTTCTCGGCCAGCTCCAGCACCCGGACCCGGTCGTCGGCGCGCCGGTGGGCAGCGAGGATCTCCGCACTGCCGTCCGGTGAGCAGTCGTTGACGCAGATCAGTTCGAAGTCGCGGAACGACTGTGCCAGGACGGAGTCGAGGCACTCGCCGAGGTACGCCTGGACCTGGAACACGGGGACGACGATGCTGAACCGGGGCATAGCCCATCACCCTATCGCCCGCCGCAGCGCGCACCGCTGCCGCTCGCCGCCGGGCGACGCCGCTAGGCTGAGGCCGTATCGCCCGAGCCTGTTCCGAGAAAGGCCCGCAGCTCCTATGGCCCCCCGCCTCTCCGTGGTTGTCCCCATCTACAACGTCGAGCTCTACCTCGACGAGTGCCTGGAGTCGCTCGCCGCACAGACCTTCGCGGACTTCGAGGCCGTCCTGGTCGATGACGGATCCACCGACGCCAGCGCCGAGATCGCCGAGGCCTTCACCCGCCGCGACCCGCGGTTCCGGCTGGTCCGGCAGGAGAACATGGGCCTCGGGCCGGCCCGCAACACCGGTGCCGCCGCGATCGACCCGGACGGCGAGTTCCTGACCTTCGTCGACAGCGACGACATCGTGCCGCCGAACGCGTACCAGCTGATGATCGAGACGCTGGACCAGACCGGCTCGGACTTCGTGGCCGGCAACGTGCTGCGGTTCCGCTCGGTCGGCTTCAACCAGTCCTGGGTGCACAAGGCGCCGTTCGGCAAGACCCGGCTGCGCACCCACATCAGCGCGTTCCCGCCGCTGGTCACCGACCGCACCGCGTGGAACAAGGTCTACCGGCGCAGCTTCTGGGACGAGCACTCCATGCGGTACCCGGGCATCCTCTACGAGGACGCCCCGGTCAGCATCCCGCTGCACTTCCTGGCCAAGAGCGTCGACGTGCTCTCCGAGCCGGTGTACTTCTGGCGGATGCGCGAGGTCGGCACCAAGTCGATCACCCAGAACCGGACCGACCCCAAGGGCCTGGTCGACCGGGTCACCTCGATCCGCATGGTCCGGCACTTCCTGCGCGACCGTTCCGGCGCCGAGTTCCGCACGTTCCAGAGCTTCTACGACGAGAACTCGCTCACCGAGGAGATGCCGATATTCTTCAAGGTGCTGCCGCTGGCCGGCCCCGAGTACCGGGACGCGTTCCTCGACCACGTCGGCGCGATGATCGAGGACATCGGCGGCTCGGTCATGAACGCCCTGCCGGAGACGCTGCGGCTGAAGTACTGGCTCACCGCCAAGCGCCGGATGGACGACCTGCTGGCGCTGCAGGCGTTCGACGAGGAGTTCCCCCGCGCCGTGCCGACCCGGGGCACGGTCCGCCCCAGGGCCGACTACCCCTTCCTGCGCACCAGCCCGCCGGTCGACGACACCGTGCTGGCGCTGCACCGGGCCGTGGGCCTGCAGGCCAACGTGGACGTGGTGCGGCGGCAGGACGACGGCCAGCTGCAGTTGCAGGGGAACGCGTACCTGAAGAACCTCGGCGCCGAGCACCGCTACGACTCGGTGCGCGCGCTGATGCTGCGTGAGACCGGCAGCCGCCGCACCCTGGTGCTGCCCACCAGGACGGTGCGGCGCCGGGACGTCACCGCCGGCACCCCGGAGCTGGTGTTCCGGCACGCGGACTGGTCCGGCTTCTCGGTCTCCTTCGACCCGGCCCGCCTGAAGCGGCGCGGCCAGTGGCAGGACGGCACCTGGCGGGTCACCCTGGGCCTGTTCGGCAAGGGCCGTCCCCGGCGCACCCGGCTCAAGGCCGGCCTCACCGGGTCCGGTCAGGTGCCCACGCCGTTCTGGGTGAGCGACGACGTCCGGGTGGTCCCGGAGATCCGCGACAGCCACCTCTACCTCCGGGTGGAGACCGCCAGGGCCCGGGTGGGCGCGGCCCGGCAGATCGACGACCGGATAGAGCTGCGCGGCTCGATCGCGCAGCGCGGCGGCCTGGACGGCGCGCTGCTGCGGGTCAGGCACAACGAGGACGGCAGCGGCCGCGAGCTGCGTTACCCGCTGGAGCTCGGCACCCCGGGCGGCGGCCAGGTGCCGTTCACCGCGGCCTTCGACCCCGCCGACCTGGAGGAG
Source organism: Streptacidiphilus sp. EB129 (assembly GCF_041262645.1). Taxonomy (NCBI): domain Bacteria; kingdom Bacillati; phylum Actinomycetota; class Actinomycetes; order Kitasatosporales; family Streptomycetaceae; genus Streptacidiphilus; species Streptacidiphilus sp. EB129. Next base: position 1,929 of record NZ_JBGCCS010000019.1, on the reverse strand, counting down.
GTGCGGCTCGACGAGGCGCAGCTCCGGCCGACCGCACTGGAGCGGGAGTCCGACCACTGGAGCGCGGAGCTGCTGCTCGCCGACGGCACGGAACTGCCGCTGGTCATGGACGGCGGCGAGGACAGCTCCTCCTCGGCCCAGTTCCCGTTCAGCCGCACCGATGGTGACGGAACGGGTGGTGACGGAACCGATGGTGACGGAGCGGTGGGCGACGCCAGGGCCCTGCTGTTCAAGCCGTCCCCGAGCGGCTACCTGGAGATCTGCGACCAGCCGGTGCAGCCGCGGGTGGAGCGGGTGTCCGCCGTGCCCGAGCAGCAGGGCTTCCTGCTCGAAGGCACGTTCCCGCTGCCCGGCCGGCACACCTTCGACCTGGTGCTGCGCCACAAAATCCACACCCGGCGCGCCCCGGTGACGCCGGGCGAGTCGGTCGACGGCCGGTTCAGCGTGGTACTGCCGGCCGTGCCCAACGACAGCTTCGGCGGCGACCTGCCGCTGCAGGCCGGCGAGTGGGAGCTGCGGGTCCGGCTCGACCGGGGCGAGGCGGTCGAGGAGTTCAAGCTGCACATCGCCCCCAACGCCATGGACGCGCTGCCGCTGGCGGTCGAGGCGCGGGGCAAGCAGGTCACCTTCTCCCGCCGCTGGTACGACTGCCTGCTGCTGACCGCCGACAGCGCGCTGGCCGACAACGAGGCCGGGAACTACCACCAGTACCGGCTGCGCACCGAGTTCTACCCCGCCGCCCGGACCCGGCCGCTGCGCCAGGCGGTGCTCTTCGACAGCTTCGACGGCGGCGGCTACGCCGACTCGCCGCGCGCCGTGCACGAGGAGCTGGTCCGCCGCGGCAGCGAGCTGGAACAGCTGTGGGTGGTCGACGACCTGCAGGCCGAGCTGCCGCCGACGCTCACCGCGGTCCGCCGGCACAGTCCCGAGTGGTACGAGGCGCTGGCCCGCTCCCGGTACCTGGTCGGCAACACCACGCTGCCGCCGTGGGTGGAGCGGCGCGAGGGCCAGATCATCCTGCAGACCTGGCACGGCACCCCGGTCAAGAAGATCGGCTTCGACTTCGAGAACGACTGGTACACCGACCCGGACCAGCTGCGGGACCTGGAGCAGGGCGCCCGGCAGTGGAGCCTGCTGCTGTCCCCCAACCCGGCCAGCACCCCGGTGCTGCGGCGCGCGCTGCGGTTCGAGGGCGAGGTGCTGGAGACCGGGCTGCCGCGCACCGACCGGCTCTACGCCGAGGACCGGGAGCAGCGCGCGGCCCAGGTGCGGCACCGGCTGGGGCTGCCCGAGGGCAAGCAGGTGGTGCTGTACGCGCCGACCTGGCGCGAGGACCAGCAGGGCTTCTACCACGGCCTGGGTCTTGACCTGCGGATCGACCTGGCCGCGGCGAAGGCCGCGCTGGGCGCGGACCAGGTGCTGCTGGTGCGTCCGCACCAGCAGGTCACCGAGGTGGCCCCCGGCTCCGGCGACGGCTACCTGTGGGACGTCGCCGACTACCCGGACGTCGAGGAGCTGATGCTGGTCGCCGACGTCCTGGTGACCGACTACTCCTCGGTGCTGCCGGACTTCGTCGGCACCGGCAAGCCGGTGCTGCTGTTCGGCTACGACCTGGAGCACTACCGCGACGCGCTGCGCGGGTTCAGCTTCGACTACGAGGCCGAGGCGCCCGGCCCGCTGCTGCGGACCTCGGAGGAACTGGTCGAGGCCCTGCGGGACGTGGCCGCGGCCACCGCCCCGTACGCCGAGGCCTACGCGGCCTTCCAGAAGACCTACAGCCCGTGGGACGACGGCAGGGCCGCGGTGCGGGTCGTGGACGCGCTGCTGAACAAGTAACAGGGCACCGGACAGGGGAGGGGCGTGGGGCCCGGCACAGCGGGCCCCACGCCACCCCGGGTGAGACGCGGGGTGTTTGGGTGCCCGCGCGGC
>NZ_JBGCCS010000018.1:0-163218 GCF_041262645.1 Streptacidiphilus sp. EB129 | reverse complement strand
ATCTGGCGTTGACTTTTGGCACGCTGTTGAGTTCTCAAGGAGCGGACGCTTCCTTCGAGACCGTTTCACCGGCCCCTCCGGGCGCTTCCTTCGTTATCGAGCTTAGCAGACCTTTTCAGTGGTCCGTTCCCGGTCGAATTCGGGCTGCCCCAGCCGAAATGCAAGACTGCGAAGGCAGGCACAAACCGTAGCGCAATTTCTTGCGTGTCCGAAATCGATGCTCTGCAGACGTGCCACATCCGTTGCGGTTGTGGCGGGCAGGAGCCCAACGGTACATCGGGCCGCACCGACGGGCAAACCGACACGCACCGGAAGGACTCCATCCGGATGACGTAGAGTTCGAGCGGGCAAGTGGACTAGACCACTTGCGCACCGACCGCGTCACCGCCGGCCAGGTCGCGGGCAAGGGTCCGTCGTCGAGCGACGGTCCAGCGCCTGGGCCTGTCTGCACTGTGGCGAAGTGTCCTAACTTGACTTGATTTAGGCTGATCCTCACGCCAGATGTGACGCCGCATTGGAGACACGAGCATGACGACAGTGACGTCCCCCCTGACCGGTCGCCTGATCGGCCTGGCCGCGGTACCGGACCCGGTCTTCTCCGGCGCGATGGTGGGCCCGGGCACCGCGATCGACCCGGTGCGCGGGCCCGGTGCGGCGGTGGCGCCGGTCGACGGGATCATCGTGTCCATGCACCCGCACGCCTATGTCGTCATCGACGACGAGGGCCATGGCGTCCTCACCCACCTGGGCATCGACACCGTCCAGCTCAACGGGCAGGGCTTCGAGCTGCTGGTGGCCAAGGGCGACCGCGTGAAGCGCGGCCAGCCGGTGATCCGCTGGGACCCTTCGGCCGTCGAGGCCGCCGGCAAGTCACCGATCTGCCCGGTGGTGGCCCTGGAGGCGACGGCGGATCAGCTGGGCGACATCCAGGACGACGGGACGGTCGCCGCCGGCGGCACCCTCTTCACCTGGAAGTGACGCCCACCGGAACAGCCCCGGAAGGCAGCCCGGGTTCCGCAGCGTTCCAACGGTGCGGACGCCTGCGTGATACGACGGATTCGAGCGGCCCCCGAAGGCCGCACACCCCAAGCGGAGACCGGTGAGATGACAGAGACGCTGCGCGGCGTGGGCGTGAGCCACGGGGTCGCGATCGGACAGGTCCGGCACATGGGTACGGCGGTGCTGGAGCCTCCGGCGCAGCAGACCCCGACCGAGGAGGCGCCGCGCGAGCAGGCGCGGGCCCGGCGGGCGGTGGAGGCGGTCGCCGCCGATCTGCAGGCGCGCGGCAACCTGGCCGGTGGCGAGGCCCAGGCCGTGCTGGACGCGCAGGCACTGATGGCACTGGACCCCGAGCTGATGGCCGACGTCGAGCGGCGGATCGCCGTGGGCAGCACGGCCGAGCGCGCCGTCTACGACGCGTTCGCCGCGTACCGGGCGTTGCTGGCGAACGCCGGTGACTACCTGGCCGGTCGGGTCGCAGACCTGGACGACGTGCGCAATCGGATCGTGGCACGGCTGATGGGCGTGCCGATGCCGGGTGTGCCGGACAGCGACGAGCCGTACGTCCTGTTCGCGCGGGATCTCGCCCCGGCCGACACGGCGCTGCTGGATCCGACGCTGGTGCTGGGCTTCGTCACCGAGGAGGGCGGGCCGACCAGCCACAGCGCGATCCTCGCCCGGGCGCTGGGCGTGCCGGCCGTGGTGGCCACGCCGGGGGCGACGGGCATGCCCGAGGGCGTGGTGGTCGCGGTCGACGGCAGCACCGGCGACGTCCTGGTCAACCCGTCCGAGGAGACCCAGGCGGAACTGCGGCGGGTCGCGGCCGAGCGCAGGGCCGCGCTGACGGCGTCCAGCGGGCCGGGCCGGACCTCGGACGGGCACCGGGTGCCGCTGCTCGCCAACATCGGCGGCCCCGCCGACGTACCGGCGGCGGTCGAGGCCGGGGCGGAGGGCGTCGGGCTGTTCCGTACCGAATTTTTGTTCTTTGAGAAGCACAGCTTGGACGACTCGGCGAAGGCGCCCTCGGAGGAGTCCCAGTACCAGGCCTACCGCACGGTGCTGGAGGCCTTTCCCGAGGGCCGGGTCGTGGTGCGGGTGCTGGACGCGGGTGCGGACAAGCCTCTCGACTTCCTGACGCCGGCCGACGAGCCCAACCCCGCGCTGGGGGTACGCGGGCTGCGCAGTCTGCTGGAGCATCCCGAGGTGCTCCGGACGCAGCTGCGGGCGCTGACCCGGGCGGCGACCGGGCTGCCGGTGTACCTGGAGGTGATGGCGCCGATGGTGGCCGACCGGGCGGATGCGAAGGCGTTCGCCGACGCCTGCCGCGAGGCCGGTCTCGACGCCAAGTTCGGCGCGATGGTGGAGATCCCCTCGGCAGCGCTTCGGGCCCGGTCGATCCTCCAGGAGGTCGAGTTCCTGTCGCTGGGGACGAACGACCTGGCGCAGTACACCTTCGCGGCCGACCGGCAGGTGGGTGCGGTGGCCCGGCTGCAGGATCCGTGGCAGCCCGCGCTGCTCGACCTGATCGCGATGGCGGCGGAGGCCGCGGCGCTGAAGGACAAGAGCTGCGGCGTCTGCGGGGAGGCGGCGGCCGATCCGATGCTGGCCTGCGTGCTGACCGGGCTCGGCGTGACCAGCCTGTCGATGGGCGCTGCCTCGATCCCCTACGTGCGGGCGACGCTGGCGAAGTACACCCTCGCGCAGTGCCGGCGGGCGGCTGCGGCAGCGCGGGCTCAGGACAGTGCGGACGAGGCGCGGGCCGCCGCGCACCAGGTGCTGTCCGGCGAGTAGTCCTGACTCCGTGCCGGCGGCCGTCCCGGGACGGGATCCGCCGCCGGCGCGGATCGGCGGGCGGCGCTGGTCGGCGGGCGGCGCGGCGGCTGCCTCGGGTGGGGTGGCTATCGGGCCAGCCTGAGGAAGGGGGCGAGGGCGTCGGGGTTGTCCAGGGAGCCCGGGTTGACGGCCTGGGCGAGCGGGGTGCCGGAGAGGATCCGCTTGATCGGGACCTCCAGGCGCTTGCCGGTCAGCGTGTGCGGCAGGGCCGGGACGGCGATGACCTCGTCCGGCACGTGGCGCGGGGAGAGCTGTTCGCGCAGTGCCGACGCCACCGCCGTGCGCAGGGCGTCGTCCAGGACGGCGCCGTCGGCGAGGACCACGAAGAGCGGCATCCAGTAGCCGCCGTCCGGCTGCTCCAGGCCGATGACCAGGGACTCGCGGATCTCCGGCAGCCGTTCCACGACCTCGTAGATGTCCGCGGAGCCCATCCGGACGCCCTGGCGGTTGAGGGTGGAGTCGGAGCGGCCGTGGATGATCACGCTGCCGCGCGGGGTGACCGTGATCCAGTCGCCGTGGCGCCAGACGCCGGGGTAGGTGTCGAAGTAGCTGTCGTGGTAGCGGGTGCCGTCCGGGTCGTTCCAGAAGCGCAGCGGCATGGACGGGATCGGCCTGGTGCAGACGAGTTCGCCGACCTCGCCGGTCAGCGGCTTGCCGTTGACGTCCCAGGACTCGACCGCGGCACCGAGGCTGGGGGCCTGGATCTCGCCGAGATAGACCGGGAGGGTGGGGACGCCGCCGACGAAGCAGCTGCAGAGGTCGGTGCCGCCGCTGACGGAGGCGAGCCAGATGTCGGGGCTGACCCGGTCGTAGATCCAGCGGAAGCCGTCCGGCGGCAGCGGGGAGCCGGTGGTGCCGATCGCGCGCAGCCGGGAGAGGTCGAGGTCCCGGGCCGGGTGCAGGTCGGCCTTGGCGCAGGCGGACACGTAGGCGGCGGAGGTCCCGAACACGGTGACCCGGGCGCGTTCGGCGATGCGCCACTGCGCGGCGGTGTCCGGGTAGCCGGGGCTGCCGTCGTACGTCACGATGCTCGCTCCGACCAGCAGTCCGGCGAGCAGGAAGTTCCACATCATCCAGCCGGTGGAGGTGTACCAGAAGAAGCGGTCCTCCGGGCCGAGGTCGAGGTGCAGTCCGGCCTGCTTCAGGTGTTCGACGACGATGCCGCCGTGGCCCTGGACGATGGCCTTGGGCAGGCCGGTGGTACCGGAGGAGTACAGCACCCAGAGCGGGTGGTCGAAGGGGACCTGTTCGAAGACCGGCTGCTGCTTCCCGGCCAGGAGGTCGTCCCAGGCCAGCGCGCCTTCGGGGGCCGGGGTGCCGAGCAGCGGGATGTGCACCACGTGGCGCAGCGAGGGGAGTTCGCGGCGCAGCTCGGCGACGATGCCGGTGCGGTCGTGCTCCTTGCCCCCGTACCGGTAGCCGTCGACGGCGAAGAGGACGACCGGCTCCAGCTGCTGGAAGCGGTCGAGGACGCTGCGGGCGCCGAAGTCGGGGGCGCAGGAGGTCCAGATGGCGCCGACGGCGGCGGTGGCGAGCAGGGCGACGGCGGCCTGCGGGACGTTGGGGACGTAGGCGCTGACCCGGTCGCCGGGGCGGACCCCGAGCCGGCGCAGTTCGGCGGCCAGCGCGCCGACCTGCAGCCGGAGTTCGGCCCAGGTGAGGACCTGCGGGTCGGCGCCGCTCTCGTCCAGGTGCAGGATCGCGGGCTGGTCGGCGTGGGCGTCCACCTCGCCGTGGCGCAGGGCGTGCTCGGCGTAGTTGAGGCTCGCCCCGGGGAACCAGACGGCGCCGGGCATCGCCGAATCGGCCAGCGCGGCGCTGGGCGGGGTGCTGAAGCGGACGTCGAACCAGTCGGCGACGGCGGTCCAGAAGGTGTCGAGGTTGTTCACGGACCAGGCGTGCAGCTCCGCGTAGTCGCCGGTGGGCGCGCCGTACTGCTGGGCGGCCCACTGCTGGAAGCGGACGATCCGGGTGCCGGCGGCCAGCGCCGGGTCGGGCTGCCAGAGCGGGGTGGGCTGCTGCTGGTCGGTGCTGCTCATCGGTGACTGTCCTCCGGCGTCCGGCGTCGTTGCCACGCAGGAATCTGCCATGTGAACGACCGTTACGCCAGTAGTTGCCTGGTCGGGGCGGCGTGGTGGTGCAGCAGCTTGTCGCCGGACCGTGGGCCGTGGGACTCCAGCAGCACCGGGGTGCGCAGGGTGTCGGCGACGGCCTCGGTCCAGGCTGCCGGGTCCGCGGGCAGGGTGCGGATCCGGCCGGGACGGGCCCGGAGCAGGCGCTCGGTCAGCCGGGCCTGCCGGGCGAGGTCGCCGGGGACGGCGGTGGGGAGGTCGGTCAGCGTGGCGCCGTCGAGCTGGTAGCTCTCGCAGAGCCCGAGCGAGGGATGCCGGGCCGGGGCGTCCAGGTGGGTGAGGGCGAGGGCGTCGGCGCCGCCGCAGGCCGCCAGCGCGTAGCGGTGCGCGACGGCGTCGAAGTGGCCGAGGCGGAAGCCGCCCTGCCAGGCTCCGCTGCCGTTGTGCGGTTCGGGGACGGTGAGTCGCCGGTCCTCCGTCACCAGCGGGCCGGGGCCGTGCCGGGTGGTGTAGCTGCGCAGCACGCCGAGCCGCAGGGCGGGGCGGGCATCGGCGCCGGCTTCGGCGAGGAGGGTCTCGGCGTTGTCGAAGGTGGTGGTGGACCAGGTGGTGTAGGGGTGGAAGCCGTGCCACTCGTCCAGCAGGACGCCCTGGGCGCCCTCGAAGACCACCCGGCCCTGCCGCAGCAGGCGGCGGAGGTGGTCGTCGCCGGTGAGGGTGAGCCGGGCGCCGATGGCGCGGTAGGCGTCGGCGACCTCGCCGGGCGGCGGACCCGGCGGGACGCGCAGGCCGAGGTCGGCGGTGAGCCGGTCCCTGAGCCGGGTGAGGACGGCGCGGAGCCGGGTCGGCGAGGCGCAGTCGCCGACGGTCGGGGCGTCGTCGGGGTGGCGCAGGGCGTACTCGGCGGTCTCCCCCACGCCCATGCCGCAGGATCCGTGCCGGGCGCCGCCCCTGGCGGTTTCGCGCAGCCGGTTGGCGGCGGCGTGGTAGGGCGTGGTGAGCAGGGCGCGGCGGTCGACGGTGAGGCCGCCGAGCGGGTCGGGGACGCCGAGGGCGGTGCGCAGCCAGGCGGCCTCGGCGGTGAGGGCGAGCAGGTCGACGAGCATGAAGCGGGAGAGGTGGGTGCGCACGCCGCGGCCGTGCCGGCCCGGCGCGAGCGTGCCGGAGCCGAACTGGGCGAAGGTGTGGTGGCGGCCGCCCGGGGTGACCACGTTGTGCGCGGCCTGGGCGCCGCCGTTGAAGCGGACCACGGTGTGGACGTCGCGGCTGCGGCAGAGGTGGTCGACCACGGTCCCCTTGCCGGCGTCGCCGTAGCCGAGGTCGACCACGATGGTGTGCTCGGGCAGCGCGTCGGCCCGGGTGGGGGCGGGGGCGGTCGGCACCGTCACCGTCGCGGCGGTCGGCGTCGGGTTCGTCGGCGTCGGGTTCGTCGGCGTCGGGGCGGTCACCTCGGGTCGTAGCCCAGGCGGCCGTCCGGGGCCTCGTACCGCGGGGAGGTGGTGCCGACCGCGCCGGTGCTGCGGCGGCGGGCGACTCCGGCGAGGGCCCTGCCGACGGACGCGGTGGCGGTGGAGCCGACGTCGGCGAGGTCGCTGAGACCTTCCTGCAGGTCGATGGCCTCCTCGCCGAGACCGACGGTGAGCGCGATGGTCTCGCAGACGGCGCCGAGGTCGTCCAGCTCGATGACGTTCTGGCCGAGCAGTGCGCGCCAGGTGGCGAGCACCTTGGGGTTGCCGGCGTGCGAGGCCCCGGCCGGGAGGATGAAGTAGACGTCGTAGCGGTGCTGGAGTTCCGGGATCAGCGCGGTGAGCGGGATGTCGGCCTGCAGATGGTCTCCGATGACCGCGCGGACCTCCTTCGCCTTGACCTTGCCGTAGGGCATCTCGTCCCCGATCAGGAAGAGGTAACCGCGGCGTCCGCGCTTCTCGTGGCAGTCCAGCGAGGAGTGCCGGGCCATGGCGTACATGGCGAGCTCGTAGGACTCGGTCATCTGACCGCCCCCGCCGCCCTCCAGGAAGATGTTGCCGAGGTGGTCGTCCATCCGGTTGTCCGACTCGAACTGGCCGAGCTGCAGCGGGACCCGGTCGCAGGTGGCGTCGCCGACCGCGCCGAAGAGGATCTGCGGGTGCTGGGTGTAGCCCTTGCGGAGCAGCAGGCCGAACAGCTCCGGGAGCTTGGTCTGCAGGATCCTCGGCACGGTCTGCATGGAGCCGGTGACGTCGAAGAGGACGGCGATGGCGAGCGAGGCGGGGTGCTCCTCGGAGTCGCGGCTCTCCCGCAGGGTCAGCCCCCGGGGGTCGAGCGAGGGGTGGGCGGTCCAGTGCGAGCGGTCGCCGCGCCGGGCCCGGCTGGTGTAGTCGAAGGCGTCGCTGCCGGTGGCCGCGCGGAGGTTCTCGGCGGCGTCGTACACGTTGGTGGACCAGTGTCCGCTTCCCATGGCTTCACTCCTTGGCGTGCCGGCCTTGGCGGGGAGTCCGCGGCGTCGTGTCGGGACGGGCCTGGCCGGTGGGCGGGTCGGGCAGGTGCATCGGGCGGAAGGTGCGGGGCCGGGGAAGGCCGTGGCGATCGGGGTGCGGCCGGCCGGATCAGCTGACGGCGGCGCCGCCCTCCTCGCGATCGGGGCGGAGCAGTGCCGGGTGCAGCAGCCGGGCGTCGCCGGCGCGGTAGAGCTGGGGCTTGGGGCCGCCGCGGCCGCGGGCGTGCGGGGAGGTGCGGCCGGTGCTCTCGACGAAGCCGGGGACGGAGAGGATCTTGCGGTGGAAGTTGCCGGCGTGCAGCGGCTCCCCCCAGATCTCCTCGTAGACGGCGCGCAGGTCGGCGATGGTGAACTCGGGGCCGAGGAAGGCGGTGGCGAGCGGGGTGTACTCCAGCTTGGAGCAGGCCCGGTCCAGGGCGTCGGCGAGGATCCGGGCGTGGTCGAAGGCCAGCTGGAGCGGCTGGTCCGGGACCGGGTCGTGGTCCACGGCCGGGCCGCCGGGCCCTCCCCTGTGGGGTCCGGCGGCCGGGCCGAGGGCGGCGACGGGCGTCCAGGACGCCCGGGCCGCGTCGCTGCCCGCCTGCGGGTCGGGCAGGTCGGGGGCGAAGGCGAGATAGGCGATGGAGACGATGTGCATCCTGGGGTCACGCCCGGGTGTGCCGTAGCTGCCCAGCTGTTCCAGGTGGACCCGGCTCAGCGCGGCGGTGTCGACGCCGGTCTCCTCGGCGAGTTCGCGTGCCGCGGCCTGGTCGAGGTCCTCCTGTCCGGCGCGGACGAATCCGCCGGGCAGGGCCCAGCAGTGCTGGTACGGCGGCGCGGCCCGCTCCACCAGCAGTACGTGCAGCCGGTTCTGGCGCAGCGTCAGCACGACGATGTCGACCGTCACCGCGACCGGCGGGAAGGCGCGAGGGTCGTACTGTGCCAGCCAGGCCTGCTCGCCCGGCCGGCCTTCCGCGCCCTCGGCTGCCATCGTGCACCGTCCCCGTCGGTCGATGAGTTGTTCTCTTGGCGAGAATTTCTCGCTCTGAGAACAAGTTACCGCCGGCCCCCGAGACTGTCCAGCACAATCAGCACCTCAGCCGTCAACTCCGGCCCCACCGGCCCGTGTTCGTTCATCAGCCGGTACCACATGGCGCCGTAGACCATGTCGACCACGGTGTCCAGCGACACCACCCAGTCCGAGCCGCAGCGCTCCAGTGCGGTACGGAGCAGGGCGCGGCGGGTGGCGATGTAGGCGCGCCGGGTCCGGTCGAGGTCGGCATCGGCGACCGAGTCGGCGGTGACGCCGAGCAGGACGCCGGCCACCGGCGGCTTGGCCGCCAGCGCGAAGCTGCGGTCCAGGAAGTCGCGCAGGTCGGCCCAGGGATCGCCGGTCGGCTCCGGCAGCCCGAGTCCGGCGCCGACCTCACCCAGCGCCTCCAGGAAGACCGCCCCCCGGGTGGGCCACCAGCGGTAGACGGTCTGCCGGCCGACGCCCGCCGTCTCCGCGATGCCCTTGATGGTGACGGCGGCATAGCCGTCGCGGATCGCGAGGGAGGTGGCGGCGTCCAGGATGGCGCGGCGGGCGCTGTCGCTGCGCGGTCGGCCGACGGCTCTGCCGGCGGCCTCCGGATCGGGGGAAGTCATGGCGGCACTGTACCGGCTTTACAAGTCACGGTGTCTCGTTACATAATCGAGGCACGGTGACTCGAAAGGGGTCGCCGAAAGGGACGGGGAGCTTCACTCATGTCTGAGCGCGTAGTGATCATCGGCGGTACCTCCGGCATCGGCCTGGCCACGGCGGAGCTGCTGCTCGGCCGCGGCTGCGAGGTGGTCGTCGCCGGCCGCAGCGCGGAGCGGCTGGAACTGGCACTGAAGCACCTGGACGGGGCGGCGCAGGGCCGGACCGTGGACGCGAGCGACGAGGGGCAGCTCGCGGAGTTCTTCGCCGGGGTCGGCCCGTTCGACCACCTGGTGGTCACCCTCACCGCCAACGGCGGGGTGACCTCGCTGCTCGACCTCACCCCGGCGGAGCTGCGCCGGCACAACGAGGGCAAGCTGATCCCGCAGCTGCTCTCGGTGAAGGCGGCCCTGGGCACGCTGCGGGCGGACGGCTCGGTCACCCTGCTCGGAGCGGTCAGTTCGCAGCTGAGTGCGCCCGGCCTGGTGGTGCTGGCCTCCTCGAACGCGGGCGTCGAGACCGCCGCCCGGATCCTGGCGGCGGAGCTGGCCCCGCGCCGGGTGAACGCGGTCTCCCCCGGCGTGATCGACACCCCGTGGTGGGACTGGGTCCCGGCCGAGGCGCGGCAGCAGACCCTGGACGGCGCGGGCGCAGGCACCGCGGTGGGACGCGTGGGGCGTCCCGAGGAGGTCGCCCACGCGATCGCCTTCCTGGTGGAGAACACCTACACCACCGGCGTGGTGCTCCCGGTCGACGGCGGCGCCCGCCTCGGTGTCACCGCGGGCTGACCGACCCGAACCGTCCGGCCGGCCCGGCCCGTCCGTCCGCCCAGGCGTTCGGACGGGCCGGGCCGGCCGGACAATGGGGTGGTGACGGAATCTCTGGCGGCCGCCCTCGACGAAGGGGTCGTCGTCCTCGACGGCGGGATGTCGAACCAGCTGGAGGCGGCCGGGTACGACCTGGCCGACGCGCTGTGGTCGGCGCGGCTGCTCGCGGACGCGCCCGAGGCGGTGGCCGCCGCACACCGCGCCTACGCCGAGGCCGGTGCCCGGGTGGCGATCACCGCGAGCTATCAGGCCGGCTTCGAGGGATTCGCCCGCGTCGGGATCGGCCACGCCGGGACGGAGGAACTGCTGCGGCGCAGCGTCCGGCTGGCCCGCGCGGCCCGTCCCGACGGCTGGGTGGCCGCGTCGGTCGGCCCCTACGGCGCGACGCTGGCGGACGGCTCGGAGTATCGGGGACGGTACGGGCTGAGCGTCGCCGAGCTGGCGCGGTTCCACCGGCCCCGGGTGGAGGTACTGGCCTCGGCCGGACCCGACGTGCTGGCGCTGGAGACGGTCCCGGACATCGACGAGGCGGAGGCGCTGCTGCGGGCGGTGGACGGTCTGCCGGTTCCGGTCTGGCTCTCCTACAGCGTCGCCGACGGGCTGACCCGGGCCGGGCAGCCGCTGGAGCAGGCCTTCGCGCTGGCCTGCGGCAATGACCAGGTGCTCGCGGTGGGGGTGAACTGCTGCGCGCCGGAGCAGGCCGGCGAGGCGGTGGAACTGGCCGCCTCGGTGACCGGGAAGCCGGTCGTGGTCTACCCCAACAGCGGCGAGGGCTGGGACCCACGGGCACGCCGGTGGACGGGGCGGCCCACCTTCACCCCGTCCCGGGTCGCGGAGTGGGTCGCGGCCGGGGCCCGGCTGGTGGGCGGCTGCTGCAGGGTCGGCCCCGAGCAGATCGCCGCTCTCGCGGCGGCGCTGCGGGCGTGGCCGACGCCGGGGGTGTGATTTGAGCCTGGTTGGGGTGGTTCTCCCGGCCGTTCGCCCGGTCCGGATGGAGTGGCGGGCGCAGGACTGGCACACTCTGGGAAGAAGAGTTAGCGGTCGACATAACCATTAGGTGTTCTGCATTGTCGACCGTATCCCTGCGGAGGTGTGCGATGCCCGGCCCGATCCAGTCGCTTGAGCGCGCAGCGGCCATCCTGCGGCTGCTCGCCGGAGGCGAGCGTCGGCTCGGCCTGTCCGAGGTGGCCGCCTCGCTGGGCCTGGCCAAGGGCACCGCCCACGGCATCCTGCGCACGCTGCAGCAGGAGGGCTTCGTCGAGCAGGACGGGGAGAGCGGAAAGTACCAGCTCGGAGCGGAGATGCTGCGGCTGGGACAGAGCTACCTGGATGTGCACGAATTGCGGGCCCGGGCGCTGGTCTGGGCCGACGATCTGGCGCGGGCCAGCGGCGAGACCGTGTACCTCGGCGTGCTGCACCAGCACGGCGTGCTGATCGTCCATCACGTCTTCCGCCCCGACGACACCCGGCAGGTGCTGGAGGTCGGCAGCATGCAGCCGCTGCACAGCACCGCGCTGGGCAAGGTGCTGCTGGCCCACGACCCGGTGGCGCGCGGCGAGCTCGACGAACACGAGCCCGAGCGATTCACCTCGCGGACCCTCACCGACATCGCCGCCATCGACGAGGAGTCCGCGCTGACCCGCGAGCGCGGCTGGAGCGCCGCCGTGGAGGAGACCTGGGAGGGCGTGGCCTCGATCGGCGCGCTGATCCAGGACCGCCGGCGCAACCCGGTGGGCGCGGTCTGCATCAGCGGCGCGGTGGAGCGGGTCTGCGAGGCCGGAGTGGTCAGGCCGGAGCTCGTCGTGTCGGTCCGCGAGGCCGCCCGGGCGATCTCCCGGGACCTCGGCGCCTCGCGGTTCTGACGCCCCACCGACACCGCCACCGATCACCCGCATCAACACTCCCGCCGGCCCCCGTGCTCGCACAGCGCGACGGCGGCGCCCCGCCTGAGGCACATTCATCAGCCCCGCACACTGCTGCGCATGGGCGATTTGTCAGCCTATGGTGATGTTTCCCAGCGCTTATAACGATTGCGCATGACGGTCTTGACGTACGGCCCCACAGAGGGGAAAACTGCCGCATGGCGGTCGACAATGTCGAACATCGTTCATTGGAACCGCGTCAGGCGCCCTCCCCCACCCACAGGGCACGGACAAAGGAGTCGTTGTGTCCAACGGCCACATCTTCGTAGGCGAGCTCATCGGCACTGCGCTGCTGATCCTGCTCGGCGGCGGCGTCTGCGCCGCGGTGACGCTCAAGAAGTCCAAGGCCCATGGCGCCGGCTGGGTCGCCATCGCCTTCGGCTGGGGCTTCGCCGTCATGATCGCGGCGTATGTGTCGTCCTCGCTCTCGGGCGCCCACCTCAACCCGGCCGTCACCCTGGCCATCGCCGTGAAGACCGGCCAGTGGAGCCACGTCCCGGTCTACCTCGCCGGTCAGATCGTCGGCGCGATGCTCGGCGCGTTCCTGGTCTGGATCACCTACCTGGGACAGTTCCAGGCCAACGAGGAGCCCACGCTGGGCATCTTCTCGACCGGGCCGGAGATCCGTAACCCCGTGCAGAACCTGGTCACCGAGATCATCGGCACCCTGGTGCTGTGCATCATGATCCTCACCGAGGGCCTGACCCCCGGGCTCGGTCTGTCCGGGATGGGCGTGCTCATCACCGCGCTGGCAGTGGTCGGCATCGGCTTCTCGCTCGGCGGCCCGACCGGCTACGCGATCAACCCGGTCCGCGACCTCGGCCCGCGCATCGTCCACTCGCTGCTGCCGATACCCAACAAGGGCAGCTCCGACTGGAGTTACGCCTGGATCCCGGTGGCCGGCCCGCTCATCGGCGGAGCGCTCGCGGGTCTCCTCTACAACGTCGCCTTCTGATTGTGTAGTCGTCACCACCCCGCCTCATCCCCTGTCCGCACCCCACTCCCCAGAGGACTCCAGCCGTGACCACACTGTCCAATGGCGGCCAGTTCATCGCCGCGATCGACCAGGGCACCACCTCCAGCCGCTGCATCATCTTCGGAGCGGACGGCCGCATCGTCGCCGTCGACCAGCAGGAGCACAGCCAGATCTTCCCCCAGCCCGGCTGGGTCGAGCACGACGGCGCCGAGATCTGGACCCGGGTCCAGTCGGTGCTGGCCAGCGCGCTGGGGAAGGCGAACCTGGCCAAGGAGGACATTCGCGCGATCGGGATCACCAACCAGCGCGAGACCACCATCCTGTGGGACAAGCACACCGGCGTGCCGGTCCACAACGCCATCGTGTGGCAGGACACCCGCACCGAGGCGCTGTGCAAGGAACTGGGCCGCAACGTCGGCCAGGACCGCTTCCGCCGCGAGACCGGGCTGCCGCTGGCCAGTTACTTCGCCGGGCCGAAGATCCGCTGGCTGCTGGACAACGTCGAGGGCCTGCGTGAGCGTGCCGAGGCCGGCGACATCCTGTTCGGCACCATGGACACCTGGGTGATCTGGAACCTGACCGGCGGGCCCGACGGCGGCCGGCACGTCACCGACGTCACCAACGCCTCGCGCACCATGCTGATGAACCTGCACACCCTGGAGTGGGACGAGAAGATCGCGGAGTCGATGGGCGTGCCGCTCGCGGTGCTGCCGGAGATCCGCTCCTCCGCCGAGGTCTACGGCACCGCCGTCGGCGTCCTGGACGGCGTGCCGGTCGCCTCCGCGCTGGGTGACCAGCAGGCCGCGCTGTTCGGGCAGACCTGCTTCAACGAGGGCGAGGCCAAGAGCACCTACGGCACCGGCACCTTCCTGCTGCTGAACACCGGTGAGAAGGCGGTCAACTCGTACGCCGGGCTGCTGACCACGGTCGGCTACCGGATCGGCAACGAGAAGCCGGTCTACGCCCTGGAGGGCTCCATCGCGGTCACCGGCTCGCTGGTGCAGTGGCTGCGGGACCAGCTCGGCATCATCTCCACCGCCGCCGAGATCGAGACCCTGGCCTCGACCGTGGAGGACAACGGCGGCGCCTACATCGTCCCCGCCTTCTCCGGCCTGTTCGCCCCGTACTGGCGCTCCGACGCCCGCGGCGTGATCACCGGCCTGACCCGCTACGTCACCAAGGGCCACCTGGCCCGCGCGGTGCTGGAGGCGACCGCCTGGCAGACCCGCGAGGTCGTCGACGCCATGGCCAAGGACTCCGGCGTCACGCTGACCGCGCTCAAGGTCGACGGCGGCATGACCAGCAACAACCTGCTGATGCAGAACATCGCGGACGTCCTGGACGCCCCGGTCGAGCGCCCGTACGTCGCCGAGACCACCGCGCTCGGCGCCGCCTACGCGGCCGGTCTCGCCGTCGGCTTCTGGCCCGACCTGGACACCCTGCGCGCCAACTGGCACCGCGCCGCCGAGTGGACCCCGCGCATGGACCAGGCCACCCGCGACCGCGAGTACAAGAACTGGCTGAAGGCCGTCGAGCGGACCATGGGCTGGATCGAGGAGGACCAGCCCGAGTCCTGACCGACGGCGGGAGGGGCGCCGACGCGCGACGCCCCTCCCCCCACCCCTGGCACACCCCCTTTGTGAGAGGAGACGGCAGGCCCCGCGCCACGAACGCGGCCTGCCGGCACACACGCTGATGAACACCATCCCGACCCTGGGCGCCAACCACACCGGCAGCCGAGCGCAGTCCCGCCACCTGCTCAGCAGCGCCACCTACGACCTGCTGGTCATCGGCGGCGGCATCCTCGGCACGGCGGTCGCCTGGACCGCCGCCCAGTCCGGGCTGAGGGTCGCCATGGTCGACGCCGGCGACTTCGCCGGGGCCACCTCCAGCGCCTCCTCCAAACTCGTCCACGGCGGGCTGCGCTACCTGCAGACCGGCGCCGTCAAGCTGGTCGCGGAGAACCACAAGGAGCGCCGCGCGCTGGCCACCGACGTCGCCCCGCACCTGGTCAACCCGCTCACCTTCTTCGTCCCGGTGTACAAGGGCGGCCCGCACAGCGCCCCCAAGCTCGGCGCCGGCGTGTTCCTCTACTCGGCGCTGTCCGCGTTCCGCGACGGCATGGGCCGGGTCTCCACCGCCGCGCACGCCTCCCAGCAGGTCCCCGCGCTGAAGACCGAGGGCCTGCGCTCGGTCGCCGTCTACGGCGACCACCAGATGAACGACTCCCGGGTCGCCGTGATGACGGTGCGCGCCGCGGTCGACTCCGGCGCGGTGGTGCTCAACCACGCCGAGGTCACCGGGCTGCGCTTCACGGGGGGGCGGGTGACCGGCGCGGAGCTGCGCGACCGGCTCGACGGCACCGAGTTCGGCGTCAACGCCCGGCTGGTGCTCAACGCCACCGGACCGTGGGTGGACCACCTGCGCACCATGGAGGACGCCGGCTCCGCCCCCAGCATCCGGCTCTCCAAGGGCGCCCACGTGGTGGTCAAGCGCCGTGCCCCGTGGCACGCGGCGCTGACCATCCCGATCGACAAGTACCGGGTCTCCTTCGCCATCCCGTGGGAGGACCACGTCCTGCTCGGCACCACCGACGAGGAGTACACCGGCGACCCCGCCGACGTCCGCGCCACCGAGGCCGACATCGACCAGATCATGTCCGAGGCCGGACACGCCATCAAGGACGAGCACCTGGACCGCGACCTGGTCACCTACTCCTTCGCCGGCCTGCGGGTGCTGCCCGGCGGTCCCGGCGAGACGGCTGCGGCCAAGCGCGAGACCGTGGTCACCGAGGGCCGCGGCGGCATGCTCTCGGTCGCCGGCGGCAAGTGGACCACCTACCGCCACATCGGCCGGGTCGTGCTGGAGAAGCTCGCGCACACCCCCGGCACCGGCCTGGCGGAGGACATCTCGGCCATCCCGCGCACCGTGCCGCTGCCCGGCGTCGGCAGCCCCAACGCGGTCGCGCACCGGCTGCTGGTCGACCGCGAGCCGGGCACCCGGATGGACCCGCTGGTGGCGCGCAACCTGGCCACCCACTACGGCACGCTGTCCTTCGAGATCGCCCAGCTGATCGCGGAGAACCCCGAGCTGGGCCGCCCGATCCACGCCGACGGACCCGACGTCTGGGCCCAGGTCGCCTACGCCGCCGCGCAGGAGTGGGCCTACACCACCGACGACGTGCTGCGCCGGCGCACCACGATGGTGGTGCGCGGCCTGGACACGCCCGAGGTGCGGGCCGAGGTCGAGGCGTTCCTGGCAGCGCATCCGGTCGGCTGACGGCGCATCCGGGCAGGGCCCGGAGCAGGGCTTCGAGCAGGGCCCGGGCACGCCACCGGGCAGGCCGGCGGGGTGGGGTGACGAACAGTCGCCCCGCCCCGCCGGCGTCCCGTCCCGCGCCGGGCGGAATGATGGGATGCGGGCGGGGCAGGCTTTCCAGGGGCGCGGGCAGGAGAGGACCGGGGGCTGCGGTGGTGGAACGGGTGCGACGGCGGGTGTCCGACCGATCGCGTCGGGCACGGGTGCGGGTGGTGATGAGCCTCGCCTACACCGTGAACGCGCTGATGTTCACGGTGGTCGGGTCGTTGGGCCACACCGGATTCACGGTCGCGGCACTGGCCGCCACCGGCGTGGGGATCTTCGTCACCACCTGGTTCCTGCTGGATCTGGTCATCGCCGCCCAGGACGACGCCCAGCGCCGCCGCGCCCCCCGCTGACGCCGCCGCGCAGCGGGCCGGACGACGCGGGCCGGGCGGCGCGGGAGCGTCAGGCGGGGTCGGGGGCGGGGCGGCGGAACATCCGGGTGGCGGTGACGGCACCCTGGATGTCGGTGTCGTCGGGGTCGATGGTGGGCAGGCCCGGACGCAGATGCTCCTCCACCGAGATGTACTTGAGCCCGGCGCGCAGGTCCGCGTCGTTGCGCAGCCGGATGATCAGCGGGAACTCCGCCAGAGCATTGGCGTCCAGCAGGCCGGTGGTGTAGATCAGCTGGACGCCGAGCGCGGAGGCGACCGCCCGCTGCAGCTCGATCAGGTACGTGGCGTTGGCGCGCCCGATCGGGTTGTCCAGGAACAGCGTCCCGGCGTGGGCGAGTCGGGCCTGACCCCGGTCGTTGGCGCGTAGCGCGGCCATCGTGCAGTACAGCGCGATGGCGGCGGTGAGCAGCTGGCCGCCGGAGAAGACGTCCGACATCTGGCTGACGGACACGCGTTCGGCGCGCAGCACCGCGTCCGGCTTGAGGATCTCCACGGCGACGCCCTTGGGCTGCAGCGCCGCGTGCACGCCGCGCAGCAGCAGCGACATGCCGTCGCGGCGGTTCCAGTCACTGCTGGGCGCCGCGGTCGGTCCGCCGCGGCGGACCGCGACGCGGGTGGCCTCGTCGATGACCTCGCCGAGGCGTTCGGTGAGGGCGGAGTGGTCCGGGTCCTCGAAGCGGATCCGGAGGAACTCCTGTCCGGACCACTCCCCCAGGCCCTCGGGCAGCCGGGAGAGCCGCTGCGCCGCGCGCAGGGTCGCCAGCGAGGACTCGACCAGTCCGCGCAGCCGGTCGACGATGCCGTCGCGGTTGCGTTCCAGCTGTTCGAGCTCGTCGGTGAGCACCCGCAGCCGGGGGCCGAAGGCGGCGGCCCAGGCGGCCGCATGGTCGGGCAGCGCGGCGGCGGGCAGCTCGCGGATCTGCTGCCGGGCCGGGGTGCGGACGGCCTCGAAGCGGGTGGCGTTGGCGTGCCGGACCAGCGCGTCGGAGGCGTCGCGGACCGCGAGTTCGGCGGCGCCCAGCTCGGCGCCGGCGGCGCGCAGGGTGCGCCGGGTGTCGGCGGCGGCCTGGCGGCCCTCGGCGAGCGTGCCGGGGTACGGGGTGGGCTGCTCGTCCTCCTGGTCCGGGACGGCGGCCGGATCGCGCAGACCGTCGCGGAGCTGGGCCGCGGTCTCGTCGAACTCGGCGGCGGCGTGCTGGGTGGAGTCCAGCGTGCGCTGCAGCTGGCCGTGCGCGGACCGGCTGGCCGTCAGCAGGTCGGTGCGGCGGTCGAGTTCGGCGGTGGCGGTGCGCAGCAGGGCCTGGGCGTGCTCCGGGTCGGCGGGGACCAGCTCGTCCGGGAGTTCGGTGTGCGCCTCGCCGGTCACCGGGGCGCTGCGTTCGGCCTCGCCGCGGAGTCGGCCGAGGTGCTCGCTGGCGGTGGAGGCGCGGGTCTCGATGGTCTGCACCAGGTCCTCGGCGCGGGCCGCGGCGGCCTGGCGGCCGGGGCCGTCCGCCCCGTCGGGGCTGGACAGCAGTTCCTCGGCGCGGGAGCGGACCTTGTTGGTGAGCCGGTCCAGCTCGGCCCGGGCGGCGGTCTCGTCACCCTCGGCCCTGGCCTGCTCGGCGCGCAGGTCGGCGCCGACGCCGACCTGTTCGTACAGCTGGGAGGCGGCGCGGTGTGCCTCGCGCAGGGCGGGCAGTGAGGCCCGGGGCCGGGCGGCGTCGACACCCCCGGGGAGGCCGGCGTCGTGGGCGTTGATGCCCTGGACGTCGGCGTCCTGAAAGTCGGCGTCCTGAAAGTCGCTGCTGGGGAGTTCGGCGCGTTCGGCGCGCAGCGCGCGGACCGTGCGGCGGGCGTCGTCGGCGGCGCGCTGGGCGGCGCGGCGGTCCTCTTCCACGGCCTGGGCCCGGTCGGTGCACTGCTGCTGGCGCTGCTCGGCCTGGGCGGTCTCGTCGCTGAGCTCGCGCAGCCGACCGGTCCAGTTGGCACGCTCGCGCAGCCGGAAGGCCAGCCCGGCGAGCGCGTCCGCGCGGCGGCGGGCCTGCTGGGCGGCCTCGCCGCGCTCGTCGCGCAGCCGGGCCGCCTCGGCCAGCTCGGCCTCGGCCTCGCGGTGCTCGGAGCGGGCGGTGGCAAGCTCGGCGATGGCCAGCTCAGCTGCGGCACGGGCGGCCTGGGCGTCGGCGGCGAGCGCGGCCAGGTGCCCGGCCGGGCAGCGGCCGCGCCAGGACGCCAGCCGCCCGCCGACCAGCCGGTCCGCGCCGAGGCGGGCGGCGAGCGACCGGATCTGCTCGTCCCGGGCCGAAGCCCGGTCGCGGAGCTGCCGGCGCTCCTCGTCAGCGGCGTTCTCGTCGTGCATGGCCGGGTTCGGCGGCACCAGGAACAGGCCGGTGTCGGTCCCCGGCTCCTCGCGGACCGGGCCGAGCAGCGCGGCGGCGGTACCGACGGCGACGGCGGAACGCGGCAGCAGCGCGGCGGCGGAGAGGATCTCCCGGGCCCGCAGGAGCGCGGCCGGATCGGTGACGATCACGCCGTCGACCAGCTGCGGCCTGGCGTCGAGGATGCGGTCGTGGTCGACCGGGTCGACCGACTGGGCCAGGTAGCGCCAGCCGGGCAGGGCCGGCACGCCGTGCTCACCGAGGTACTCCACCGTCGCCAGGACGTCGGGTCCGGGCGGCAGCAGGCCGCCGTCGCCCAGCGCGGCCAGCACCCGGGAGTCGGCGGCGGCGGCCGTGCGCAGCTCGAACAGCGTGCGTTCGGCGGCGGTCACGGACTCGTCCAGCAGTTCCCGCAGCGTCTCGGCGGAGCGGTCCAGGACGTCCGGGGTCAGCTCGTCGGCGGACAGCCCGAGCAACTCGGCGGTACGGGGCTCTGCGGCGAGGTGCGCGGCCGCGTCGCGTTCGGCGCCGAGCGCGGTCTCGGTGGCGGCGAGGGCGTCGCTGGCGCGGGCGGCGGCCAGCTCGGTGCGGTTGCCCAGGGCCGCGGACTCGCGGGCCCGGGCGGCGGAGCGGTCCGCGGACGCGCGGGCCTGGTCCCAGGCGGCGGTGGCGTCCTTCTCGGCGTCGGCGGCGTCCAGCGCGGCACGGGCCGGGTCGATCGACTCCGCGTCCGGGGCACCGTTGCCGGCGTCGATCCAGCCGGAGCGCACCGCCGCCTGGGTCTCCTGCTCGACCTCGGCCAGACGCTGGCGCAGGTGCTCGGACTCGCTGCGGCCCTTCTGCGCGGCGGTGGCGGCGGCGAGGCCGTCGCGGCGGGCCGCCTCGCCCTCGGCCTGCAGCGTGTCGGCGCGCTGCTCCTCGGCGTCGGCCTGCACCTCGGCGGCACCGGCGGCCGCCTCCAGCGCGCCGACCAGGGCCCGGGCCGCCCTGGTCCGGGCGGCCAGGGCGGGGGCGGCGTCGCGCTCGGCCTCGCGGATCGCGCCGGAGACCCGGGCCGAGCGGTCGGCGGCGGCCCGGTGCCGCAGCACCAGCTCGGTGGCCTGCCAGGCGGCGTGCAGGGTCCGCGCATCCAGCAGCTCCCGGCGCAGCCCGGCGGCGGTGCCGGTGGCTGCGGCGAGGGCGAGGCTGGCGTGGCGGTGCGTCAGTTCGGCGGTGATCAGCGACTGCCGGCTGCGCGCGTCCTCGGCGTCGGCGACCGTGTTGGCGGCCTCGGCGACCTGCTCGGCCAGGCCACGGGCGCGGTCACGCTCGACCACGGCGCGGGCGGCCAGCGTCCGGGCGAGCCGGCGGGTACGGCGCTCGGCGGCGCGGTGGGTCTCGCGGACCGTCTCGCGGGCGGTGCCGGCCTCGGCGATCCGGTGCAGCAACTCCAGCGAGCCGGCGGTGAAGTCGCGTTCGGCGGTGAGCTCGGCGCGGCGGCCGAGCTTGGCGGCGAAGCCGTGCACCAGGTCGGCCAGGCCGTCGGTGTCGCGGGTGTCGGTCACGGCCCGCAGCAGCAGGTCGGTGAAGTCGGTGTCGTTCTTCACCGCGAACAGGCCGGCGGCCTCGCCCTCGTCGGCGTTCATCTCGCGCTGGTAGCGGAAGAGTTCGGGGTCCAGGCCGAGGCCGCCGAGGTGCTCGATCCAGCGGTCGTGGCCCTCTTCCCAGGTCAGGTCCAGCTCCGGGTAGGCCTTGGCGGCCTCGGTGAGGGCGTCCCGGAAGCCCTTCATGGTGCGGCGGCGGCCCCGGGCCGTCACCTTGGGGGCGTCCTGGCCGGGAGCCGGGAGCAGCTCGCCGCGGGCGGCGACCGGGAGGCCGTCCAGGCTGAGGCCGGGGCCGGGCCGGAAGGAGTACCAGGCCTCGGCGAACTTGCGCGGGTCGGTGGAGACCTGGCGCCCGCGCCACTCGCTGACCTTGCCGACGACCACCGTCTCGCCGGTCAGCGTGTGCTGCCACTCCAGCGCGACATGCCCGCAGTCGTCGGCGAGCAGGAACTTGCGCAGCACGCCGGAGCTGGCGCCGCCGAGGGTGTTGCGGTGGCCGGGCAGCATCACCGAGAAGATCAGCTTCAGCAGCACCGACTTGCCGCCGCCGTTCTCCAGGAAGAGCACCCCGGCCGGGGCCGGGCGGCGGGCCGGGCCGGTCTGCTCCTCGTCGAAGAACCCGGGCTGGCGCGGCGCGGGCTCCGGCACGGCCTCACCGACGTCGCTCAGGTCGAGCACGGTGTCGGCGTACCGCGCACCGGCAGGGCCGATGGAGTACAGGCGGACCCGGTTGAGCTCGTACATGGGGCGTCAGATCTCCGTGCTGGTGAAGGGATGGGGGTTGGGGTTGCGGGATGGTTCGGGGGTTTCCGGGCGGTTCAGGAGGTGTGGAAGGGCAGGCCGGCGTCGGCGACCAGTTCCTCGGTGGGGTCGGGCGGCAGCAGGGTGGCGCTGCCGTCGCTGACCGGGACCACGCCCAGGGCGAGCAGCTCGGCCATCGCCGCGCTGCCGGCCAGGTCGCGGACCTGGAGCTGGTAGCGGGCGGTGGTGCGGAAGGTACCGCCGGAGTCGTCCGAGGTCTTCTGCAGAAAGCCGGAGTCGACCAGGAAGGCCATGGCCTTGCCGACGATGCCGATGGTGGAGCCGGAGAGACGGCGGGCGTCCTTGGTGGCGCCGGTGGCGCTGCGGCGGGTGTAGACCCGCCAGGCGGCCTCAAGCCCGGGGGCGTCGCTGACCGGGTCGGTGTTGTCGCCCTCGGCGTCGGCCTGCTCCTCCAGCCGGCGGCAGACCTGCCGGACGAAGGCGTCCACGCCGTTGACGGTGAGCCGGCCGAGGTAGCCCTCGTCGGCGAGGTCCTCCGGACGGGGGAACGCCAGAGCCGCCACCGCGAGGTGGGCGAGACCGTGCAGGAAGCGGTCGGTGGACTCGGAGGCGGCGCGGCGCGAGTAGTCACCGAGGCGGACCGCGAAGACGGAGTCCTCGGCCGCGGCGACGGCCATCCCGGCCCGGGCCGACACCTCCAGCACGATCAGCCCGAGGCCGGTCGCCACCGCGTCCGCGAGCCGTGCGAAGGCGGTGTCGTCGCGGTACCGCCGCACCAGCTCCGCGTACTCGGCGTCACGGGCCGGCAGCAGCTTGGGCTGCAGCCCGAACGACACCAGCCGCGAGGCGTCGGCGACGTCACCGGGGGTGACCGCAGCGGCCTGCGGCGGAGAGGGATGCTCCACGTCGTCGTACGGGGTCATCGGCGGTGCTCCTGTTCAACGGACGGCTCGCATGCACGACGCAGGGGCGCGAGGAACTGCGCGAACAACCCGCTACGACGGTGCATGGTTGGCAGCGCAGTTCCCCGCGCCCCTGGGTAGTCACTGGTTGCCCGCTTGCTCATGCGACCTCCGCCCGGTCCGCGGCCATGCCGACGGCATCGAGCAGGGCGCTGCCGACGATCAGGTCGGCACCGCCGAACTCCGGGTCCTCCAGGCGGGTGCCGTCGTCCACCGCGAAGAGCAGCCGCTCCTCGCCCTGGCGGTACGCGGTGCCGACCGAGGGGCTGGCCGCGTGCACCGCCAGCAGCGCGACCAGGTAGGGGAGTTCGGGATCGCGGCGGCGGGCCTCGGCGAGCAGGCCGGAGAGCCGGCGCGGGGCGTCCGGCGGCAGGTCCAGCAACTCGTGCGCGACGTCCAGCTGGGCCTCGGAGAAGCGACTGTCGTCCGGGGTGTCCACCAGGTCCGGCTCGGGCAGCTCCGCGCCCAGGTGCTCGCGTTCGACCGGGGGCGTCAGCAGCACGTCCACCAGGTCGGTGATCCGCACCGAGGAAGGGGTGCGCAGCCCTATGGCGTGGCCGAAGAACGCGTCGGTGACCCGGGTGGCGCGTTCCAGCGCCAGCGGCAGCAGCGGAGCGAGCACCTGGCCGTAGAGGTCGAGCCCGGCGCGCGCGCTGGGCGCGGCGAAGGCCTGCCGGTCCTGCTCGGCGCGGAACAGCGGACCGGCCTCCAGCAGCCGGGTCTGCAGCTGGGTGTGCCGGCGGATGCAGTCCTTGACGATGTCGACCAGCTCGGCGGCCCGGCGCTTGTGCTCGGCGCCCTCGGCGGTGTTGGGCTCGGCCTCGTCGCGGGCGCGGCGGATGTTGGTGAGGATGGCGTTCTCGTGCCGGTAGCGGTCGGAGATGTGCTCCAGGGCCTCGGCGATGAGGTCGGGGACGGCCTCCATCCAGTCCACGGCGCGGACGTTGCGCCGGGTGGCCTCCAGCGCGCGGCGCAGCGTCTCGGCGAACTGCACGGTGCGGTAGCGGGCCTGTTCGGCGGCGAGCTGCGCGTCGGCCAGCCGGCCCCGGCGGATCAGCACCTCCAGCTTGACCTCGGCGGCGATCTGGGCGCTGGTGACGTCCGTGTCCAGGGCGCCCACCAGGACGTTGACGGCCTCGTCGGTGGTGCGCAGGTAGACCCCGCCGTCCGGGCCGGGGACCTCCTCGATCAGCTTGAAGTCGTAGTCACGGCGGACATAGGCGCCGTCCGGGCCGAAGGTGCCGTAGACGGCGCGGAAGCCGCGGTCCACGCTGCCGACGTTGAGCAGGGACTCCAGCACCCAGCGGGCGACCCGTTCGTGCTCGGTCCAGGGCCGGTCCGGTGCCTGGGCGGCGACCCGGGGCTGCAGCCGGGCCAGCACCTGGTCGCGGTCGGCGCCGGTGTCGAAGTCCATCTGCAGGGTGACCAGGTCGATCGCGGCGAGGGCGACCTCGGCCATGCCGTAGACCGCGTACTCGCCCGCCAGGTTGGCCTTGCGGCTGTCCAGATCGTGCAGCGGCGCGGTGCAGGCGAGCGCGCGCAACCGCCTGGCCAGCCCCTCGTCGGCGGCTGGCCCCCGAGCGGGTCGGGTCGGTTCGGCGGTCGTGGTCATGGGAGAAAGGTTAGGGGGTGGCACTGACAAGGTCCGAATCGCCACGGTATGCCCTGCCAACCGCGTCGACTCGCCGCTGTGATCCGGGCCACGTACGGCCGGGCCCGGCGCGTGAGGATGGTCCCGGCGGCGCCCCCGTGGAACCCTCAGTGGACGCGCCCCGTGGAAGGCCCCCAGCGAGAAGGAGTGCTGTGACGCAGCCGGTGATGGATCTCAACGCGGATCTCGGCGAGGGCTTCGGCCGCTGGACGCTGACCGACGACGAGGCCCTGCTCTCCGTGGTGACCAGTGCGAACGTCGCCTGCGGCTTCCATGCCGGGGATCCGGCCACGATGCGCCGGGTCTGCGAGCTGGCCGCGGCGCGCGGGGTGCGGATCGGGGCGCAGGTGTCGTACCGGGACCTGGCCGGGTTCGGGCGGCGGGCCATGGACGTGCCGCGCGCCGAACTGGCCGACGAGATCGCCTACCAGCTGGGCGCGCTGGACCTCTTCGCGCGGGCGGCGGGCACGGTGGTGGCCTACCTCAAGCCGCACGGCGCGCTCTACAACCGGGTGGTCGCGGACGAGGAGCAGGCGGCCGCCGTGGTGGACGCGGTGCTGGCGTACCGGCGGGCGGACGGGCGCGGGCTGCCGGTGCTGGGCCTGCCGGGCTCGGCACTGCTGCGCGCGGCGGAGGCGGCCGGGCTGCCCGTGGTCGGCGAGGCCTTCGCGGACCGCGGCTACACCCCGGCCGGGACGCTGGTGCCGAGGAGGGAGCCGGGGGCGCTGGTGCACGACGGCGACGCGGTGGTCGCCCGGGCGGTACGGATGGCCCGCGACGGGTCGGCACTGGCGGTGGACGGGACGGTGGTGCCGGTGCGGGCCCGGTCGCTGTGCCTGCACGGCGACACCCCGGGCGCGGCGGAACTCGCCGGGCGGGTGCGGGCCGGCCTGGAGGCGGCCGGCGTGCGGCTGGCGGCCTTCGCATGAGCGGGACCACGGTCCCGAGCGCGGGCGGCGGCGCGGGCGGTGGCGGTGCGGGCGTGGCCCGGGGCACGGGCAGTGGCGGCGCAGGCATGGCCCGGGGCACGAACGGGGGCGGCGGCGCGGGAGCGGATAGCGGCGCGGGAACGGAGGGGGGCGCCGGCGGGGTGCGGGTGCGGCGGATGGGGCGTACCGCGCTGCTGCTGGAGGTGGACAGCGACGACGAGGTCGCGGCGCTGTACCGTGAGTTGACCATGCGTCAGGAGGACGGGCGGCTGGGCCCGGTGGCCGAGATCGTGCCGGCCGCGCGGACCGTGCTGCTCGACGGGGTGGCCCAGGTCGAGCCGCTGGTACGGCAGTTGGAGGGGTGGCGGGTGCCCGAGGCCGGGTCCGCCGCGGCGGTCGGGCCGCTGGTGGAGGTGCCGACCGTGTACGACGGGGCGGACCTGGCCGAGGTCGCCGCGCTGTGGGGGGTCTCCGCGGCCGAAGCGGTGCGGCTGCACGCGGGCTGCGAGTTCCGGGTGGCCTTCTGCGGCTTCGCACCCGGCTTCGCCTAT
Organism: Streptacidiphilus sp. EB129; assembly: GCF_041262645.1. NCBI lineage: Bacteria > Bacillati > Actinomycetota > Actinomycetes > Kitasatosporales > Streptomycetaceae > Streptacidiphilus > Streptacidiphilus sp. EB129. Next base: position 137,903 of record NZ_JBGCCS010000018.1, on the reverse strand, counting down.
CTGACCGGCCTGCCGGAGCGGCTCGCGGTGCCGCGCCGGGCCACCCCGCGGACCAGGGTGCCGACCGGCTCGGTGGCGCTGGCGGGCACCTATACCGGGGTGTACCCGAGCGCGTCCCCCGGCGGCTGGCAGCTGCTCGGGCGTACCGGGCTGACCCTGTGGGACCCGGCGGCGGAGCCGCCCGCGCTGCTGCGGCCGGGCACCCGGGTGCGCTTCGTCCCCGAAGAGCCCCCTACCACCGACGCGCGGCACACGCCCGCCGAGCGGCACACGCCCGACGAGCTCCGGACTTCCGAAGAGCACCACACCCCCGGGGAGCGCGGATGAGGGCGGTGGAGGTGGTGCGGCCCGGTCCGCTGACCACGGTGCAGGACGCCGGCCGGGTCGGTGTCGCGGCGCTGGGCGTGCCCCGCGCGGGCGCCCTCGACCCGGAGGCCCACCGGCTGGCGAACCTGCTGGTGGGCAACCCCTCGGGGGCGGCGGTGCTGGAGACCACCGTGGGCGGGGTGGCGCTGCGGGCGCTGGAACCGCTGGTGGCGGCGGTGGTCGGGGCGCCCGCGCCGGTCCGGGTGGACGGTCGGCCGGCACCCTGGGGCGCGCCGGTCGCCCTGGCCGCCGGGGAAGTCCTCGACGTCGGGACGGCCGTCTCCGGGGTCCGCTGCTATGTGGCGCTGGGCGGCGGTATCACGGTGCCGCCGGTGCTGGGCAGCCGGTCCGCCGACCTGCTCTCCGGACTGGGGCCCGCCCCGCTGGTCACCGGGCGGCTGCTGCCGGTGGGCCCGGCGATCGGGCCGCCCTGCGTCATCGACCCGCTGCCGCTGCCCGCTCCCCCGCGCGAGCTGGTGCTGCGGCTGGATCCGGGCCCGCGCACGGACTGGTTCACCCCCGACGCGCTGCGGCTGCTGGGCACGACCTGCTACGAGGTCTCCGCGGCCAGCAACCGGATCGGGCTGCGACTGCGCGGCGCGCGGCTCGAACGGGTGGCCGGTCGCGGCGAGTTGCCGAGCGAGGGGATGGTGCTGGGCGCGGTCCAGGTGCCGCCCGACGGGATGCCGGTGGTGTTCCTCGCCGACCACCCCACCACCGGGGGTTATCCCGTGGTGGGAGTCGTCCCCGCAGCGGATCTGACCGCCGCCGCACAGGCGACACCTGGAACGTCTGTTCGGTTCTATCGCACGGGAAGGTGAACATGTGCTCGCCGGGAGGACAACGGGACGAACAGCGAGAAGACTGCATGCTGACCAAGTGATCCCGACCCGACCGAACGAGGTGATCAGCTGTGGGTGAGGTACTTCTGGCCGTCGGTACGGCGAAGGGGCTGTTCCTGGGACGGAGCGGGGACCGCCGGGAGTGGTCCTGGACCGGTCCGCACTTCGTGATGCAGGGGGTCTACTCGGTGGCCGTCGACCGCCGGGGCGGGCGGCCCCGGATCCTGGTCGGGGCGGACAGCAGCCACTGGGGCCCCTCGGTGTTCCACTCCGACGACCTGGGTGAGAGCTGGCAGGAACCGTCGGCCGCGGCGGTCAAATTCCCCAAGTCCACCGAGACCTCGCTGGAGCGGGTCTGGCAACTGCAGCCGGCCGGACCCGCCGAACCGGGTGTGGTCTATGCCGGCACCGAGCCCGCCGCGCTGTTCCGCTCGGAGGACGGCGGCGAGTCCTTCGCGATGGTCGAGAGCCTCTGGGAGCATCCGCAGCGCAAGGACTGGGGCGCCGGATTCGGCGGCCAGGGGATGCACACCGTGCTGGTCGACCGGGAGAACCCGAAACGGCTGACCGTCGCCGTGTCCACCGGTGGCGTGTACCGCTCGCTGGACGCCGGGGCGAACTGGTCGGCGTCGAACACCGGGATCGAGGCGCGCTTCCAGCCGGACCACTACCCGGAGTTCGGCCAGTGCGTGCACAAGGTCGCCGTCGACGCCGGCGATCCGTCCCGGCTGTACCTGCAGAACCACGGCGGCGTCTACCGCAGCGACGACGCCGGCGAGCACTGGACCTCCATCGCCGCCGGACTGCCCGCGGACTTCGGCTTCACGATCGTGGCGCACCCCCGCCGGGCCGGGACGGCCTATGTGTTCCCCCTGGTCGCGGACTACGAACGGCTGCCTCCGGAACGCCGCTGCCGGGTCTACCGGACCAGCGACGCGGGCGAGACCTGGCAACCGCTGGACCAGGGCCTGCCGCAGGAGAAGCACTACGGCGTGGTGCTGCGCGACGCGCTGTGCACCGACGACGCCGACCCGGTCGGCGTGTACTTCGGCAATCGCAACGGCGAGGTGTACGGCAGCGCGGACGAGGGCGAGAGCTGGCAGTTGCTGACCGAGCACCTGCCGAGCGTGCTCTGCGTACGGGCGGCCGGGATCAGCTGACGGCCCGCAACTCCTCCGTGCCGCCGTGCGGGGCGGAGCCGATCGGCACGGCCCGTCCCACCTGCTCGGTCTGTTCGCTCTGCGTGGCCGGTCCGAACGGTGCGGGCTGCGGGGCGTGCAGCGCCTGCGGGACGTGTGGGGCGTGCAACGCCTGCAGGGCTTCGGCGGTCCGGCGGGCCGCCTCGCGGTCGAGCCGCTGCGCGCCGCGGCCGCGCTGCAGGGCCTCGGCGACAGCCAGTCGCAGCAGGTCCGGGAGCAGGTCGGTGCAGCGGTCGAGCACCCAGCGGGTCCCCCGGGTGGCCATCCACCAGATCTGCGCCGTCAGGGTCGGCGGCGCGGACAGCGGCTCGGCGTCCGGCGGGGTGCCGGTGGCCTCGCCGGCGGCGCTGAGCAGGGCGTGGAACTCGCAGGCCAGCGCGCGGTGCCCGCGTTCGCTGGGATGCAGCCGGTCGACGCTCCACATCCGCGGGTCGTCGACCCAGGAGCTGTCGGCCACATGGAGGTGCAGCGCCCCGTGCTTGGCGCTGAGCGCGTGCACCACCTGGTTCACGCTGTGCATCCGGCGGGCCAGCGGACGGGCCAGCGGGCCCGGCAGCCGGAGCATCCGGCCCGGGTCGGGCAGGCAGGCGGTGAGCAGGGTGCTGCCCTCGGCGGCCAGGGCGCCCAGCGCGGCGTCCAGGTCACCGGCCAGGGCGTGGATGTCGTAGCTGGCCCGTAGCGTGTCGTTGACGCCGACGATGACCGTCGCGAGATGCGGGCGGTGCTCGCGCGCCGCCGGGATCTGACGCTCCCGCACATCGGCGGCACGCGCGCCGCTGGTGGCCAGGTTGCGCAGGTCGACGGCCTCCGGCGAGAGCCGCAGGCTGTCGGCCAGCAGCGCGGCCCAGCCGCGCCAGGCCCCGGCCCGGAGGGGATCGGGATGCGGGTCGCCGAGTCCTTCGGTGAGGGAGTCACCGAGGGCGACCATGCGGAAAGGGGTGATCGGCTGTGCGGCGGTCACGGAGCTGCTCCCTGCGGGACGGGCGCGGGTGCGGCCCGGTGGGCGGCGAGGAATCGGGCGACGGCGTGGTCCCAGCCGAAGGACTCGGCCCGGCTGCGGGCAGCCGCACGCCGGACGGTCTCGGGCCGGTCGAGAATGCGCTGCACCGCGTCGGCGAAGCCGGGGCCGGTGTCCGGGGCAACCGCCCCGGCGCCGATGGCGGGGTCGCCGATGATCTGCGGCAGCGCGGAGGAGGCGCTCACGGCGACCGGGGTGCCGCAGGCCAGCGCCTCCAGCGCGGCGAGGCCGAAGGTCTCGATCGGTCCGGGGGCGATGACCGCGTCCGCGCTGGCGAGCAGTGTCGACAGGCCGTCGACGGAGGCGAGGTGGCCGAGCAGGTGGGCCGGCAGGCCCTCCTGCTCGATCCGCGCGGCCAGCCGTCGCCGCAGCGGCCCGTCGCCCGCGACGGCCAGCACCGCCGGGATGCCGCGACGGCGCAGCTCGGCGAGGGCGTCCAGGGCGCGGCCCGGTCGCTTCTCCGGCGACAGCCGCGAGCAGAGCACCAGCAGGATCTCGTCGGGGCTGGCGTAGTGCGCGCGGGCGGCGGCGTTGCGGTGCCGCGGATGGCGCCGGCTCAGGTCGACGCCGAGTGGCGCGTAGGCGAGGTTGCGGGCGCCGATGCGGTGGAACTCGGCGGCGGCCCAGTCGGTGGTGCAGATGACCGAGTGGTAGTCGCGGGCCGTCCCGGCGTTGAGCCGGTCCGCGGCCCGGCGGGCCAGCGACTCGGACAGGCCCCAGGTGCGCAGCAGGCCGTCCAGGCTCTCGTGCGAGACCATCGCGGCGGGTACCCCGTGCCGGCGGGCCCAGCCTCCGGTCCAGCGCAGCGTGGTCCGGTCGGACACTTCGAGCCGGTCCGGGCGCAGCTCGGCCAGCAGGTCGGCCAGTGCCTGGCGGTCGAGCAGGACCCGGTAGCCGCCGGTGCCGGGCACGGTGCGGCCGGGCAGGGTGATCACCCGGCCCTGGGCGGTGTCCTCCCGGTCGGTCCTGGTCGGGCCCGGGTGGATCAGCACCGGCTCGTGCCCGGCGGCGAGGTACCCGGCGCCGAGGTGCTGCAGCGCGGTGCGCAGACCGCCCGACACCGGGGTGACGAAGTTGGCGATCCGCACGATACGGAGGCCGGCGGCGGTCATGCGGCCGCCCCCTCGGTGTCGACGGTCGCGCCACTCATACCGGGCGCGGCGCCGGGGCCGAGGAACCCGACGCGCTGAGCGGCGGCGCGATCGCGGCCCTGCTCGGCGAGGATCTCCCGGTAGTGCTCGATGAGCTGGTCGCCCACGCTCTCCCAGGTGCGTCCGGCCACCTCCGCGCGGCCGGCCACGCCGTAGCGTTCGCGGGTGGCCGGGTCGCCCACCAGCGCGGCCACGGCGACGGCGACGGCCCGGGCGTCCCGGGGCGGCACCAGCAGCCCGGTGCGGTGGTGCCCGATCAGGTCGAGCGGACCGCCGACGGCGGGTCCGACCACGGCGACCCCGCTGGCCATCGCCTCCTGGATGGTCTGGCAGAAGGTCTCCATCGGGCCGGTGTGCACGAACAGGTCCAGGGAGGCGTAGAGCGCGGCCAGCTCGTCACCGGTACGGCGGCCCAGGAAGGTCGCGCCGGGCAGGGCCTGACGCAGCATCGGCTCGCTGGGGCCCTCACCGATGACGACCAGGCGCACCCCCGGCATCCCGCACACCCCGGAGAGCAGGTCGACCCGCTTCTCGGGGGCGAGCCGGCCGACGTATCCGACCAGCAGCTCGCCGTCCGGGGCCAGGCTGCGGCGCAGCGCCTCGTCCCGGTGCCGGGGGTGGAACCGGACCGAGTCCACGCCGCGCGGCCACAGCCGCACCCTCGGCACACCGTGCGCGGTGAGGTCCTGGACGGCCGGGGTGGACGGGGCCAGGGTGCGGGCGGCGGCGGTGTGCACGGTGCGGATGCGGCGCCAGGCCGCCGCCTCGCCGAGCCCGCTGCCGGCCCGGTAGGCCCGGGCGTAGCCGGCCAGGTCGGTCTGGTAGACGGCGACGGCGGGGATGCCGAGCCGGTCGGCGGCGATCATGGCCCGGGCACCCAGCAGGAACGGGCTGGCCAGGTGGACCACGTCCGGCCGGTGTCCGGCGATCAGCTGCTCCAGTCGGCGGCTGGGCAGCGCCAGCCGGACCTGGGGGTAGCCCGGGAGCGGGAGGGCCGGCAGCCGGACCACCCGGCAGGGGTCGGCGGCGGTGGGAGGGGAGGCCGGAGCCGGGGCCACGACGAGTGGCTGGTGCCCGCGCCGCACCAGGTGTTCGGCGGTGCGCAGGACGGAGTGGGAGACGCCGTTGATGTCCGGCGGGAACGATTCGGTGACCAGGGCGACACGCATGTCTGCGTTATTCCGAGGCGCGGCGTGCGTACGGCCAAAGGGATCTTTCGTGCGAGCGAACGACGTCCGAATCCTCGCCCGAGCAGGGCGTCAGCCGTGTCTCGGCAACGCCCCGGCCACACCTCAGCCACGTCCCGGCCGCTCCCGGCCCGCCCGCACGGCGCGCCCCGTGTGGCCCGCTTTCGGCCGCCGCCGGTCCGAAAGCCGGCCCGAGTCGGCCCGGCGTCTGCCCGGGGTCAGCCCGCGCTGAGCCGGCCCCGTACCGCGGCGTGCACCTCGGCCTCCTCGCCGGGGTCGGCGGCCAGGCGGCGCAGGCGGTCCAGCACCTTCCCGTCGCCCTTGGTGAACACATGGCGGGCGGCCAGCTCGCGGGTGGCCTCCTCGCAGTCCCACAGGCACTCCACGGCCGCGCCGGTGGCGAAGACCGGGTCGGTCGCGGCGAGGCTGCGGGCGGCACCGCCGCGCAGCTGCGAGCACCTGGTCTCGGCGTACACATGGCGCAGGACCGGGACGGCGGCGACGGCGGCCAGCCGCCCCACGCCGTCGATCAGGACGCCGAGGCCCTCGCCGTCGGCGCCGTTGCGGTAGACCCAGCGCCGCAGCGCGGCCACGATCAGCGGGGCGTCCTGCGCCGCGCCGAGGCAGGCGAGCAGCTGGGCGGCGGCGTCGGCCAGCCCGCCGCCGTCCGGATCGGCGGCCCAGACCCGGGCACAGCCGGTGATCCGGTCGCCACGCATCCGGGCCAACGTGGCCAGGGCGAAATCGGCGGTGAGCCGGGACACCGCGGCGGCCGCCAGCTGGATCAGCGCCGGGGCCTGCTCGTCGTCGTGGTCCGCCAGGTGGCGCAGCGCGGCGCAGCGGGCGCCGTCCTGCCCCGCGCGGGCCGCCTCCCGCAGCAGCGGGAGGTCCTCCGGGCCGGCCACCGCGCCCAGGCAGCGCGCGGCAGCGGCGGCACGGCGGACAAAGGACTCCGGGTTGCCCGGGTCGTAGCCGTGCCGCGAATCGGCGGCGCCGGTGACGCCGGAGCCGGAGCGGTCGGAGCCGGAACCGGTCGGCCGGGCCGCGGACGGGTCGTCGGCCCAGGCCAGAACCGCCTCGACGCTCCAGTCGGGGGCCGACGAGGTCCGGTCGAGCTGCCGTTGCCACAGGTCGAACGGCGCCTGCTCGATGGCGGCCGCGACCCGGGGCTCGGTCTGCGCCCAGACGTGCCAGGGGCGGGGCTCGTAGGCGTCACGGATCGCGGCGCGCAGGGCGGCGTCGCCCTCGGGCCCGGCCGGGAAACGGGCCAGCACGGCTCCGGCGAGCGGGGCCAGGGCGGCGTCGTCCTCGCGCACGGCCAGCTCGTCCAGGGCCCAGGCCCAGTTGCCGCCGGCACTCGCGTAGCGGCGCAGCAGCAGCAGGGCGTCGCGGCGGCCGTAGCCGGCCAGCCGGCCGAGCACGGCGAGGGTCAGCCCGGTGCGTGACTCGTCGTCGTCGAGCAGGTCCTCGACGTGGAAGAGATGGTCCTCCAGCCCCTGCAACGGCGCCTCCAGCTCCATGTAGAGGCGTGCGTAGTAGAGCGAGCGGTTCTCGACCCGCCAGTCACGACGGGGGTCTCTGGTGACGCACTCATCCAGAGCGGCGAGCGCGTCGAGACGCTCGGCCGCCAGAGCGTGCAGGGTGCCGTCCCCTCGGCCCCGCTGAAGCAGGCCGAGAAGGGAGGCGCTGGGCGCTATCGCGGGCTCGAACATGAGGTCAGCATCCGTTGCGGCGGTCCTGGTGGCAAAGGAATTTCGGTGAAACCGGTCGTGACGGCACCTGAGGAGCACCGGCTGAGGGATAGGAGCCGCTCCGCAGCCGGAATGGTAGCGGTCGGGCGCGTTCCCGTGCACCTTTCGGTCGGTATGTGGCAGTGGGTGTGCCTCCTGGGGCAGGCGGGACGGCTGTCAACAGTCCGAACATATGCCAACAGCACATCTGGTTCGACTTCACCCAAAGGCCGCACGGCGACTGCGCGGCTGTGCCACAGTCGTAGTCGTAGGACTCCAAGCCGTAGCGGACAGCACCACGGGAAGCCATGCACTCCCAGGCCGCGGACGAACCCGCAGACCAGGCAGCAGGCCACGCCTCACAGGACGCCGCCTCACAGGACGCCGCCTCACAGGACGCCCCCTTACAGCACGCCGCCGCTCCGGTCGACGCCACGACGGAACCGGCGTCGACCGGGGCACTGCTCGCCGCCGTCGCCGAGGTGCGGGCGCACCTGGACGCGGCGCATCAGCAGCTGGCCGCACTGGAGCGCCGCCTGGCACGGGTGCGCGGGAAGGCGGGGCTCATGGTGGAGGTCGTGGCGTCCCGCCGGGCGTCGGTCCGGGCCGACGTGGCGGACGCCGAGTGGGATCTGGCCGAGGACCGTGCCGTGTGGTCCGCGGAGATGTTCCGGATCTTCGGGCGTGACGCAGCGCTCGGCCCGCTCACCCTGGACCAGTTGCCGGCGTACCTGCACGAGGACGACCGCCCCGCACTGTCCGGGGCACTCACCGCCGCACTGGTCGACGGCAGACGGATCGACACCTGGTTCCGGGTCGCCCGACCGGACGGCACGCTGTGCACGGTGCACTGCGCGGGCAGGCCGGAGCAGGGGACGGACGGCACCGTCCGGTCCATCCGGCTGGAGGTCCAGGACGTGACGGAGTCACGGCTGTCCTGAACTGTGCTGTCCTGAACTGTGCTGTCCTGAACTGTGCTGTCCTGGTCCGCTCGGTCCTGGTCCGCTCGGATGTCGGGATCTGCGACCGCGTGAGTGTCAGACCGCCAGGGACCGGGGCGGCTGCGGGAGCGCCCCGCGGATCTCGGCCCGCAGCGCCTGGACCTCCGGTAGCTGGTCGTACCGGCCGGTGAGCCGGTACATCTCACGCAGCCGGTCCCAGGTGCGGTGCGAGGACATCTCGCGGGTGGAGTTCAGCGCCATCCGCGCGTAGTTGCCGGCCTCGTCAGGACGGTTGGCGATGTAGCAGGCGGAGGCCATCGACAGGTAGTCGAACAGCTTGGACCGCTCGTGACCGTTCACCCGCAGGTCCAGCGCCTGCTGCGCGTGGTACTGCGCGAGCGGCGCGGCCGAGGGATCGTGCTCGGCCAGGGTCCGGTACGCCAGCGCCTCCATGCCGTGCAGGTCCGCCCGGTCGAAGAACTGCAGCCAGCTCGGGCCCGGGTCGCCCTTGTCCTGCGAGAACAGTTCCTCGGCCTCGCCGAGGGTGCGCCGGGTGGCCTGGGTCCTGCCCATCGAGGCCTGCGCCCAGGCCTCCACGGTGCGCAGCATGGCGCGGGTGCGCGGCAGGTTCCGCTCGCCGCTGCCGGTCTCCGCCACCCGCATCAGGTCCAGCGCGTCGACCGGCCGGCCCAGGTGCACCATCTGCCGGGCGGCGCGGGAGAGCGCCTCGCCCGCGCGCGGCTTGTCCCCCGCCTCGCGCGCGGCGTGCACGGCCATCACGAAGTAGCGCTGGGCGGTCGGCTCCAGGCCCACGTCGTGGGACATCCAGCCGGCCAGCACCGAGAGGTTGGCGGCCACCGTCCACAGTCTCCGTGACAGCGCCTCCGGATGACGGTAGGTCAGCATCCCGCCCACCTCGTTGAGCTGGCCCACCACGGCCTTGCGCTGCAGGCCGCCACCGCGCGAGGCGTCCCAGGCCCGGAACACGTCGACCGACGTCTCCAGGGCCTCCACCTCGTCCAGGCCCACCGGCCCGGCCTCGTAGAAGTCGGTCGCCGGCAGCGCCGCCGCGCCGGGGCTGCGCACGGCGGCGGCCGATCGCCCGGCCGCCCCGGTCGTCAGCCGGTCCGCGCCGGTCATCCAGTCGTGCAGCGGGTTCGCGATGGTCGCACCCGCCACGAGCGCGGTGCTCGCGCCCATCAGTCCGCGTCGGTTCAGCATGAGGTCCATTCCCGTGAACTCGGTGAGGACCTCTGCGGTGCGTTCCGGCTTCCAGGAGGAGGTGTCCGACGTCGCCGGATCGGCGGCGTCGGACGCGGAGTGCCGGTGTCGCTGGAACCCGAGGTCCTCAGTGGTGACAACACGGCCGAGCCGCTCGGTGAACAGGGCAGCCAGCACCCGTGGCACGGGATCGCGCGGGATCTCGCCCCGTTCGATCCAGCGCCGGACCCGCGAGGTGTCGGTGGACAGCTGCTGCTGTCCCGCCGACGCGCCACGCCGGTTGACCAATCGCGCCAGCTCGCCTTTCGACCACCCCGTCATGGCGAAGAGGTCGGCGAATCGGGTGTTGGGTCCTCTGTTCACGTCAAGCCCCCAGGTTCCTCGGCGCTTTCGAGGCTATCCGTGCGTCATGTGCCAGGCGAGCATTCGCCAGGGTTCGCCAGGGTCCGCCCACTGATGCGCCAGTACGCGCCGGGTGTGATGTAGAACCGCACCACCCCGAACACTCCTCCACCTGCGGCGCGTTGCTGGAGGCAGAGGGCGTTTCGGGAGTGGCGCGAGGGGTGGCGAAAGCTCCGAATTCGCTCCCCGGGGACTCCCCGGGCGGCGCACTCCCCAGGGTGCGCCGCCCGGGGCCCCTCCAGATCCGACTCGCGGCAGGCCACCCCCGGCCCGCCGGCGGCAGCCCGCCAGGAAGGGACCCGGAACCACCCATGTACTCTCCTTCGCTCTCCCCCGCCACCACAGCGAGTCCCCGGGTCACCGCACCGCGCCACCGTCCCGCGCCGGGCGCCGATCCGCGCACCGACCCCCGGCTGCGCGAGCAACGCGACCCGTACGGACAGCCGTTGCGGCAGCAGCCGGTCGGTGCGCGGCGGATGGTCGGGACCGGGCGCCCCGCCGCCGCGCAGGCCGCCAGGATGCCGCGGCTGGACAACCCGGCCGAGCAGTCCCCGGCGCTGCGGGCCGCGCTGGGCGGTGTCGCGCGGATATGTCCAGCGTTCGTCCCGCGCCAGCTGCTGCGCGAGGACGACACGCACATCCTGGTCGCCGGGACGGCGGGGCGCACCCCGGTGGTGGCGAAGTGCCTTGCCCCGGCGGTCGGGAGGGAGACCACCCGGGCCCGGCTGGAGGCCGCCGAGCTGATGCGCCGTGAGGTCGCCGCGTACCGGACCTTCGTCCGGCAGCGGCCGCCGGCGCGGCTGCCCAAGCTGGTCGCCGCCGACACCGACCGCTGCGTGCTGCTGATGGAGCGGGTGCCGGGACGCCCCGCCGCCCGGGAGCGCCACCCCGTCAACACCCCCACGCCGGGCGAGATGCGCGCCATCCTCGGTGCGTTCCGCGCACTCAACCTGTGGCGGCCGCCCACCGGTTCGTTCGACGCGCCGCTGGACTACCCCCGGGAGATCGCCCGCTACCACGCGGTGGGTCTGCTGACCGACCGTGACGCCGGCGACCTCCAGCACCTGCTGCACGGACTCGCGCACACCGGACCGCAGTTCTGCCACGGGGACGCGCTGCTCAGCAATGTGCTGCTGGCCCCGTCCGGTCCGGTCCTGGTGGACTGGGAGCTGGCCGGCTGGTACCTCCCCGGCTACGACCTCGCGGTGCTGTGGACCGTGCTCTCCGGCGACACCGCGGCACGACGGCAGATCAGCCAGGTCGCCCAGTCCTCCGGGACACTGCCGCGCGACGCCTTCCTGGTGAACCTGATCCTGGTGCTGATGCGCGAGATCCGGCTGCACGACGTGCCCGGCGCCGGCGAGGAGCAGCGGATACTGATCCGTCGGCTGCACGAGGACGCGGCGCTGGCCCGGCGGGCCGTGCGGGCCGCGGTCGGCACCCGCTGACCGCGGACGGGCTCAAACCCGGTCCCGGCCGGGGGCCGAGCGCCGGCTGCTCGGCGGCAGGTCAGCTGCCGCCCAGAGCCTGCCTTCCGGCGGCGCGGAGCAGTTCCGCGTCGGACGGGTCCAGGGTGTGCGCGTGCAGGACGTCCCGCAGATGGCGCTCCAGCGGGTTGGCGCGGCTCAGTCCCGCGCTGCCGCTGATGGCCACGATCTGCTGCACCGCGCCGACAGCCGCGCGGGTGGCCAGCATCCTGACCGCCGCGCTGCGCCGCAACGCCTCACCGCTGCCGCCGTCCCGATCGGTACCGTCCCGGTCGCTGCCGCCGTCCCGGTCGGTGTCGTGAGCGGTGTCGCGGGCGCTGTCGTCGACCCGCCCGGCGGCGGAGAGCAGCAGTTCCTCGGCGCCGGTGAGCTCGACCTCGACCAGGCCGACCGCCGCCACGGTCGCGGCATCGGCGTCGCCCCGGCGCAGGGCGGTGACCAGCCAGTCCCTCGCCGCCCGGGCCACACCCAGGTAGACCGCGGGGACGGCGATGTTCGCCCACGCCTCGGGAACGTGCGCGGGACCCGGCTGCCGGTCCGCCCGCAGCCCGAGCACCGCCTCCGGATCGACGGCGACGTCGAGCAGCAGCACGTCGTGGCTGGCGCTGGCCCGCAGGCCCAGCTGGTCCCCGCTGGGCTCGACCTGGATCCCCGGGCTGTCGCCCGGGACCAGGAACACCCCCTCGCGGGGCGGCTCCTCCTCGGTGCGCGCGGTCACCGCCATCCAGGCGAGCGCCTCCGCGCCGGGCACCCCGGTCTTACGCCCCGTCAGTATCCAGCGGCCCCCCTCGAGTCGGGCACTGGCCGTGGCGGCTCCGGGGAGCCTGCCGACCAGGGCCGGGCCGCGCACCGAGTCGGCCAGCAGCTCCCGGTAGACACCCTCGGGCCAGCGGGAGGACGGGTGTGCTCCGGTCTGCTGCGCGTGCGCGAGCAGCGTCTGGGCGCAGAGCAGCGCCACCGAGGGGTCGCCCCGGCCGAGCTCGACGAGCACCCGGACCGTGTCCGCGAGCCCGCCGCCCGCCCCGCCGTGCCGCTCGGCCACGGTGAGGGTGAGCAGACCGGCCTCGTGCACGGCCTCGATGCCCTGGTAGGGGAAGCCGGCGTCCCGGTCGTGCTCCTGCGCGCGGGCGGCGAGCAGGTCCACCACCCGGGGCAGCCGGGCGACGGCGTCCGCGACGGCGGGGAACTGGTAAGTGGTCGTCATGCGGACCTCCGGCCTGCGGGACCTGTCTGCGCTGGGGGTGCGTGCGGTCTCCGTCCGGGACGGAGCGCTCCGGCGCCGATCATGCCCGAACCGGGCCGTTCATGGCCGGTCAGGCCTTGAACATCTCCGCGGGCAGCGGCTTCAGCAGCTGGTAGAGGTCCTCGGTGATCGGCCGGTCCCAGGTCGCCACGGTGACCTGGACGCCGTCGCTGCGGCCGAACTGGACGCAGGACACCCGGCTCTCGGTCAGCTTGACCTTCTTCACGATCAGCAGATCGTCGCCGAGCAGCACCGGGAAGTCCTCGTGGTCCAGCACCCCCACCGGCTCGTCGTTGCCGATCGCCGCGAGCAGTTGTCTGACCTCGAAGGGAACCCCGTCCTCGGGGTCGCGGGCCGGCGAGCCCTCGCAGAGGTTGCCGATCAGCATGGACGGGCCGCGCCCGCCGAGCAGGTCGTAGTGCAGGAAGACGCCCTGGCAGCTGCCGTCCTCGGGGTCGGCCAGCAGGGCTGCCCCGAAGTCGCCGGGCCAGTCGTCCGGGTCCATCGCGAGAACGTCGAAGTCCGGACCTGCGGGTGTGCCGGAGCGGCGGCGAAGGAAAGCCATGCCGACATCGTACGTGGCATCGGCACGTGCGCAGCCCGGGCCCCCGGGGGCGCGTCCGGTGTTCGCCGAGGGGTCGCCGACCGGTCATCCGGCGATCATCAGGACCGGTCGTCCGCCATCCAACGATCGGGACGCCAGTTGACGAACGTGTCACAACCCGATTACGGTCAGCGTCATGGGGAGATCAGCACGGCTAGTCCGCAGAGGTCATGTCGACCTGCAGCGAGTGACGCCCACCCGCTGTCGGTGACACCCACCCGACCGTGTGTCCGCTGATCGTCCGTCATCGGCATCCCACAGCACTTCGGTCGGACTTCTGCTGCGCCCACACCACCAAAGCACGTCCATCGATCGACGTGACCAGTTCGGTCGCGTCCCGGTGGACGGGTCCGTTCGCCCCGCCGCGTGGGGGTGTGCGAGGCACGGACCGCAGGATGCGCCGCGTCGGCCCCGTGGGGGTGGTCGGCGCGGCGCATCCGTCGTCGCTGTCAGATCAGGCCGGTCGGGTCAGGCCCGTCAGGTCAGGTCGAACTCGCCGTCCCGCGCGCCCAGGACGAACGCCCGCCACTCCGCCGGTGTGAAGATCAGCGCCGGGCCGTCGGGACTGCGCCCGTCCCGCATGGCGATGTACCCCTCGACGAAGGCGATCTGCACATCACCCACGCCGTTACTACTCGACAGCCACTCGGCCCTGGTCAGGTCGAGCTGCGGCTTCCGGCCGTCGGTCACCTCGTCGAACGGACTGGGCTGGGTGAGAACGCCGGCCCTCGCGTTGTCACCGAACGCACTGTCACCAAAGAACGCGTCGCTTGCCACGTCGTGATCCTCCCGTCTCGTGATTTCACTGTAACCGGATCGAAGCGACTGAATACAGGCTTCGGACGCATCCCGCGAGGGGCACCCGGATCAGTGGCCGAGGGTGGTCGAGCGGGTACCCCGGCAGGTCTCGAACGGTCGTCGGACGACCCCTCGAACGGTTCCGCACGCGCCGGGACCGGCCGGCCGGGTCAGCGGGTCGGCGGTTCGCTGCCGACCAGCCACATGGAGAAGAACTGGGCGCCGCCGCCGTAGGCGTGGCCCAGGGCCAGCCGGGCGCCGTCGATCTGGTGCTCCCCGGCCCCTCCGCGCACCTGCAGCGCCGCCTCGGCGAAGCGGATCATGCCCGAGGCCCCGATCGGGTTGCTGGACAGCACCCCGCCGGAGGGGTTCACCGGCAGGTCGCCGTCCATCTCGGTCACCCCCGACTCGACCAGCTTCCAGCCCTCGCCCTCGGCCGCGAAGCCGAGGTTCTCCAGCCACATCGGCTCGTACCAGGAGAAGGGGACGTACATCTCGACCACGTCGACCTGCCGGCGCGGGTCGGCGATCCCGGCCTGGCGGTAGACGTCGGCGGCGCAGTCCTTGCCGGCCTGCGGGCTGACGTAGTCCTTTCCGGCGAAGATGGTCGGCTCGCTGCGCATCGCACCGCCGTGCACCCAGGCCGGCGGGCGCGGTGCCCTGGCGGCTCCGGCGGTGCCGGTGAGCACCATCGCGCAGGCGCCGTCCGAGGAGGGGCAGGTCTCCGAGTAGCGGATCGGGTCCCAGAGCATCGGCGCGGAGCGCACCTTCTCCAGCGTCAGACCGTGCTCGTGCAGATGGGCGTAGGGGTTCTTCAGAGCGTTGCGGCGGTCCTTGAACGCGACCAGCGAGCCGATGTGGTCCGGTGCCCCGGTGCGGCGCATGTAGGCGCGGACGTGGGGGGCGAAGAACCCGCCCGCGCCGGCGGTCAGCGGCTGCTGGAACGGCACCGGCAGCGACAGCCCCCACATGGCGTTGGACTCGGACTGCTTCTCGAAGGCCACGGTGAGCACCGTGCCGTGGACCCGGGCGGCGACCAGGTTCGCGGCCACCAGGGCGGTGGAGCCGCCCACCGAACCGGCGGTGTGCACCCGCAGCATCGGCTTGCCGACCGCGCCCAGCGCCTCCGCGAGGTAGAGCTCGGGCATCATCACGCCCTCGAAGAAGTCCGGGGCCTTGCCGATCACGACGGCGTCGATGTCGGCCCAGGACAGTTCGGCGTCGGCGAGGGCCCGCACCGCGGCCTCCCGGACCAGACCCGCGATCGAGACGTCCTGACGGGCCGACACGTGCCTGGTCTGGCCGATGCCGACCACCGCGACGGGCTCCTGGCCGGTGCGTGCCCCGCGTGCGGATGCTGCTGTCGGGCTGCTCATTGCTGCTCCCCCTCCAGGACGGCCACCAGGTTCTGCTGCAGGCAGGGGCCCGAGGTGGCGTGGGCCAGGGCCCTGCGCGACTCGCCGCGGTG
Organism: Streptacidiphilus sp. EB129; assembly: GCF_041262645.1. NCBI lineage: Bacteria > Bacillati > Actinomycetota > Actinomycetes > Kitasatosporales > Streptomycetaceae > Streptacidiphilus > Streptacidiphilus sp. EB129. Next base: position 122,246 of record NZ_JBGCCS010000018.1, on the reverse strand, counting down.
GATCCGGGCGGCGGCCTCGCCGATCCGGATCAGGCCGGCCGCCATCACCGGGTTGGCGGCCAGCGGCCCGCCGGACGGGTTGACCGCGACCGCGTCGTTCAGCTCCAGCGCCCGGCGCAGCACCACCTCCTGGCCGGTGAACGGAGCGTGCAGCTCGGCGGTGTCGGGCGGGGCGTCGAACGCCCCGGCGTGGATCGCGGCCAGCCAGGTGGACGGGGACTCGGTGAGGTCCCGCACGCCGGGCTGGTGCGCCTCGATCCGGTGGTCGATGCCGCGGATCCAGGCGGGACGCGGATGCAGTGCGCGGGCGGCGTCGCCGACCGCGAGGATCACGGCGGCGGCGCCGTCGCTGACCGGCGGGCAGTCGTGCCGGCGCAGCGGCCGCACCTCGTACGGCTCGCGCAGCAGGGCCTCGGCGTCCGCGCTGCCGCGCAGCTGCGCGTGCGGGTTGCCGAGCGCGGCGCGGCGGCTGCGCACGGCGGTGGCGGCCAGCGCCGGCTCGTCGGTGATCCCGGCGTCGATCAGGGCCTGCGTCTGCAGCGCGGCCAGGGCGACGGAGTCCGGCCAGAGCGGGGCCAGCGTGTAGGGGTCGAGCTGACGGGTCAGCACGTCCCGGACGCTGCCGGGCGAGGACTTCCCGTACGAGTAGACCAGCGCGGTGTCGGCCTGGCCGGTGCGCAGCTTGACCCAGGCCTCGTAGAGCGCCCAGGCGCCGTCCATCTCGACATGGGACTCGGAGATCGGCGGCCAGGCGCCGACCCCGTCGAGGGCCATGGTGAACGAGAAGGCCCGGCCGGCCAGGTAGTCGCTGCTGCCGGAGCAGGTGAAGCCGATCCGGTCGGTTGTCAGACCCGTCTGCTTGAGTACGTCCTGGAGGACCGGCAGCACCAGCTCGACCTCGGAGAGCTGGTCGGTGCTGCGCTGGTGGGTGCTCTGGGCGAAGGCGACGACGGCGACGTCCCGCTCGCCGGAGAGCGGGGACGGTTTGGCTGCGGCAGTCACATCCAGCTCCGGTAGGTGTCGGGGTCGGCGTCGGGGTCGCCGGTGGGACGGAAGTGGCTGATCCCGGCGAGGCTCGGGCCGAGGTTGGCGTCGTCCCAGACGGCCTCGACCCGCTGGCCTACGTGCACCTGGTCGTGCGGGATGCCGCCGATCCGCGCGTGCAGCCCGACATGGGCCCCGTCCAGCAGGACGTAGGCGTAGCAGTAGGGGACCTCGATGTTCAGGCCGCGGGCGGCGATGTTGACGATGCAGAAGGTGGTGACGGTGCCGACATGCGGGAGTTCGAGCTGCTCGGTGGTGGCCCGCCCGCAGGTGGGGCAGACCCCGCGCGGCGGGATGTAGACGCGGGTGCAGACCGGGCAGCGCTCCGCGAGCAGGCGCTTGTCCGCGAGGCCGGTCAGGAACCGGGACTGGGCCGCCCCCGGGGTGTAGGTGTAGGCCAGCCGGGCCGGGAGGGTGACCCGGGTGACCGGTTCCACCCCCGCGAGCGCGGGGGCGTCTGCGGCGACGGCGGCGAGCAGGTCGGCGGCGCTGGTCATGACGTCTGCTCCTCTGCGGGTAGCGACTCGAAACAGGCGATGTCGGTGATGGCGCCGCTGCGCTCCGCGGCCCAGCGGACCCGGACCCGCAGCCCGGTGCGGACCGCGCACGGGTCGCCGCTGTCCGGCGCGGGTGCGTCCAGCGCGTGCAGCAGCGCGGTGTCGGCGCCGTCCAGCCGGACCAGGGCCCAGCCGAAGGGGGTGTCCAGCGGCTGGAACGGGCGCGGACGCGGGTTCCAGGCCCAGGTGGTGACGGTGCCGGTGTCCGGGAGCACCACCAGTTCGGTCAGCTCCGCGGCGGTGACCGGGTCGTACTCGGCGGGCGGGCAGAGCACCCGGCCGTCGCTGCCCCGGATTCCGAGGACGACGCGTTCGCGCAGTCCGGTCAGGAACGCGCCGAGGACCGGGCCGGTGGAGCGGGTGAACGGGAACTCGACGATCAGGGGTGCGCTGAGCACCTCGGGCATGGCGGGCCTCGGCATTCTCCGAAGGGGCGGACGTGAGGAGCAGGGACGTGAGCGGGCGGACGTGGTGCGAGGCCGCTTCGCGACGGGCCGGCGCGGCCGGACGGGAGGAGCGGCGCGGCCGGACGGGAGGAGCGGCGCGGCCGGACGGGAGGAGCGACGCGGCCGGACGGGAGGAGCGACGCGGCCGGACGGGAGGAGCGGCGCGGCCGGACGGGAGGAGCGGCGTGCCCTGACGGGAGGAGCGGCGACCGGACGGGAGGGGCCGCGGCCCCGGACAGGCCGGGCGGCCGGCGCCCGCCCCGGAAGGCGAACCCGGGCCGGACGGCCGCTAGCGGCGGCGGTAGACCGGCGCTCGGCGCTCGGCGAAGGCCCGGGGGCCCTCCTTGGCGTCCTCGGTGGCGAAGATCGGCCAGCCGATCTCCAGCTCCCGGGCGAGTCCCTCCGCCTCGCTGAGCGCCGCGGTCTCGTACACGGACCGTTTGACCGCCTCCACCGCCAGCGGCGCGGCCTCGTTGACCGCCTCGGCGAGCTCCAGCGCGCGCTTGAGCGCCGTGCCGTCCGGGACGACGCTGCCCACCAGCCCGATGTCGCGGGCCTCGGCGGCGCTGTAGCGGCGGCCGGTGAGCAGCATCTCCAGCGCGTGGGTGCGCGGGATCTGGTGCTGCAGCCGGACGGTGGAGCCGCCGACCGGGAACAGTCCGCGCCGGACCTCGAACAGGCCGAAGCTGGCCGACTCGGCGGCCACCCGGATGTCGGTGGCCTGCAGCACCTCGGTTCCGCCGGCCACGCAGACGCCCTCGACGGCGGCGATCACCGGCTTGCGCGGGCGGTAGTGCCGCAGCATCGCCTTCCAGTGCAGGTCCGGGTCGGCGGCCAGGCGGGCCCGGTACGGATCGTCCTCGGCGAAGCCGCCTGCGGCCAGCGCCTTGAGGTCCATTCCGGCGCAGAAGGCACCGCCCGCGCCGGTCAGCACCACCGAGCGGATGTCGTCGTCGGCGTCGGCCTCCAGCCAGGCGTCGTGCAGGCCGACCAGCATGGGAATCGAGAACGCGTTCTTGGCCTCGGGCCGGTTCAGGGTGAGCACCATCGTCGCCCCGTACCGTTCCGTGACCAGATGTTCCGTGCTGCTCATACCGACGCCCTTCATTCCGCTGGGTCATGACGCATCGTCAGATCTAGAACAGGTTGCAGTCTTGGCGACAGGTTTTCAAGGTTGTCAGCACTCTGGAGTTCTCCGGTCCCCGCTCCTACTCTCCGCGCATGGAATTCAACCTGGCTGACCTGTTCGAGCAAGCGGTCGACCACTTCCCCGAGCGCGAGGCGGTCACCTGCGCGGTCGCCGACGGCCCGGCCGTCCAGCGGCGCAGCTTCGCGGAGTTGGAGGAGCGCGCCAACCGGCTGGCGCACCACCTGTCCGAGGCCGGGGTCGGGCCGGGTGACCGGGTCGGCGTGTATGCGCTGAACCGGGCCGAGTGGGTGGAGTCACTGCTGGCCATCTGCAAGATCCGCGCGGTCTGCGTCAACGTCAACTACCGCTATGTCGCCGACGAACTCGCCTACCTGCTGGGAATGGCCGAGCCGGTGGTGCTGATCTACCAGGAGCGCTGGGCGGACCGGGTGGCCCAGGTCGCCCCGGGTCTGCCCGGGTTGCGGCACCTCATCGTGATCGACGACACGACCACGGAGCCGGCAGGGGGCCCGGAGGGTGCGGAGCCGACAGGTGCGGCCGGACTCGAGGGGTCGGCGGGGTCGGCGGGATCCGCCGCTCTCGCCGCGGTGCCGTTCGAGAAGGCCGTCGCGTCCGGCGGATCGCAGCGGGACTTCGGGCCTCGCTCTCCCGACGACCATTACCTGCTGTTCACCGGCGGCACCACCGGGCTGCCCAAGGGCGTGGTGTGGCGCCAGGAGGACGTCTTCTTCGCCCTCGGCGGCGGGATCGACGTCACCACCGGGCATCGGATGGCCACCCCCGAGGAGATCGTCGGCACCGCCTACGACAACCCGCTGACCTTCTTCCCGATCGCACCGCTGATGCACGGCGCCACCCAGTGGGGCCTGATGCAGCAACTGTTCAGGGGCAACCGGGCGGTGCTGCTGGACCGCTTCGAGCCACAACGGGTGTGGCAGCTGGTGGAGTCGGAGCGGGCCAACATCGTCATGATCACCGGGGACGCGATGGGCCGTCCGCTGGTCGAGGCCCTCGACGACCCGGACACCGGCTTCGACCTGGGCTCCTTCATGGGCCTGGTCAGCAGTGCCGCGCTGTTCTCCACCCCCGTGAAACAGCGCTTCCTGGAACGCTTCCCGACGCTCTACCTCAGCGACGCCATCGGCTCGTCCGAGGGCGGCGCCGGCGGGATCAGCCAGGGTGCCGCCGCGGCCGACGGCTCCGGGGACGGGGTCACCACCAAGGCCATTGGCGACTCCGAGGTCGTGGACGACGAGCTCAACCCGCTGCCGCCGGGCGTCGTCGGCCGGCTGGCCCGGCGCGGAAACGTTCCGCTGTGCTACCTGGGCGACCCGGTGAAGAGCGCCGAGGTGTTCCGGACCGGGCCGGACGGGCTGCGCTACTCCGTCCCCGGCGACTGGGCCCGGCGCGAGGAGGACGGCCGGATCACCCTGCTGGGGCGGGGGTCCTCCTGCATCAACTCCGGCGGCGAGAAGATCTTCCCCGAGGAGGTGGAGTCGGTGATCAAGTCGCACGCCGGGGTGTACGACACGGTGGTCGTCGGCGCGCCGGACGAGCGCTGGGGCGAGACCGTCGTCGCCGTCGTCCAGGCCCGTCCCGGGGTCGGCGAACTGACACTGCCGCAGTTGCAGGAGCACTGCCGCGCGCACCTGGCCGGCTACAAGGTGCCGCGCCGGCTGCACCTGGTGGCCGAGGTCCAGCGGACCCCGACCGGCAAGCCCGACATGCGCTGGGCCAAGTCCGTCGCAGCCGCCGACTGACAGCCGTCAGCAGCCCAGCGCTCAGAACGCCCGGGCCGGCAGCCCGTGCGGGGCGCTCTCGGCGAGCAGCACCCGCTCCCCCGCGCCCTCCCGGACGGTGAGCCGGAAGCGCAGCCGGTGGTCCTCGCGGACCGGCTCGAACGCGATGTGCGCGAACGGGGCCTCCGGCGTGCTCGCGGCGGCGAGCCGGTCCAGTTCCACGTCCACCCGCGCCCACTCCTCGGCGGGCACGTACTGGCGCATGACGGAGTGCCAGACCACCGTGAGCGTCCCCGGCTTGAGCTCGACACCGGCCAGGAACTCGGCCGCGCCGCAGGTCACGACCGGGGACGGCAGCGCGGCGGCGAGCCGCAGCGCGCCCTCCAGCCGAGCGTGCCGGTCGGCCTGGTCCGCCCAGACGTACGCGCGCAGCGCCAGCGCACCGTGGGGCGAGAGCGGGTCGATCGGGGTCAGATCGCAGCCCTGGCGCTCGACCACGGTGAGTTCCGGGCGCTCGGCCGCCGCGGCGGTCAGCCACCCGGGCGCGCCGTCGGTCCAGCCGTTCGCGAGCAGCACCGGCGAGCCGGGATCGCCCCAGGCGAACCCCTCGGCGCCGTCCGCTCCCTGCGCCGTGTAGCGGAACCGCTCGGGGCGAAGGTTCAGGCCCGCGCTGGCTCCGAGCTCGAACAGCCGCAGCGGCAGCGGCGTGCCGCCGGTGGCCCGGAGCAGCCCGGCGATCAACAGGTTGGCCCGGCCGACCTCGTTGGTCTGCGGCGGACGGGTCATCCAGTCGCGGACCCACGGGAGTTCCGCCGCGACGGCGGCGCGGAACGCGTCCCCGGCCTCGGTGGCCTGGTCCGGGGTGAAGGCGCCGCCCGCGGTCGGGTAGTAGCGGGCGAGCTCCGGGGCACGTCCGGTGAGCACCAGCCCGTGCACCGCGCCCAGCAGCCGCAGGGCGATGGCGTCCATCCCGGGCGCGTCCTCGTACCCGGCCAGGGCGTCCGCGCAGGGGCCACCGGCCCGGACGTCGGCGGCGGCCGCGAGCAGCAGCTCTGCCGAGAGCCGTGAGCCGAGTTCGGCGCAGGCTTCGGCCTGCCACTCGACCAGCCGTGCCGCGCGCTCGCGTGATTCCTCGCCGGACATCCGCCACATCCCTTCGCAGTTGCTCGCGATTGCTCGCCGTTGTTCGCCCTGTGGTGGCCATGGTTCGACGTTCGTGATCATGCCCCGGTCGAGTGCGGGGGAACAGCGTCGACCCGCGTGACACCGCTCACCTGCGCCGGACCGCAGACGGCGGCCCGCGGCCGGAAGGATCTCGCCCCTGCCTCTTGACGCGAGCCTCTCAAGGGCAGAATCCTGTGAGGCGACTGAGTTAGGAAGCTTTCCTAACTAACTGACCCCCTGGCTCTGGCCCGTTCTCCTCTTCCCCCACGAAGGAGTCCAGATGGCACGACCCGTCCAGCGCGTACTCGCGGCAGTGGCCGCAAGCGCGTGCGCAGCACTGGGAGTTGTCGCGATCGGCGGCGCCCCCGCGAGCGCGTCGACGACTCCGGCGCAGCCCTTCCCCCAGCACCAGACCTACAAGGTCGGCGTGCTGCCCTCCGCCTCAGCGGCCAGCCGGGACGCGGCGGTGGAGAAGCAGTACGACTCCTGGAAGGCCACCTACCTGGTGCACGGCTGCGCGTCGAACGAGTACTACATCTCCACCAAGGGCGACTCGGACGCCACCAACAACGGCCCGGTCTCCGAGGGCCAGGGCTACGGCATGAACATCGTGCCGCTGATGGCCGGTTACGACGCCAACGCACAGACCGAGTTCAACGGCCTCTGGCAACTGGTCAAGGACCACAAGGACCAGTGGGGCCTGATGCAGTGGCAGCTCGACGGCAAGACCTGTAAGTACTACTCCAGTGGCACCCCGGACGCGGCCACCGACGGTGACCTGGACATCGGTTACGGCCTGATCCTCGCCGACAAGCAGTGGGGCGGCTACACCGCCGACGCCAAGTCCTGGCTCGCCAGCTTCTACGCCAACGACGTGGCCCCCGACGGCCACCTCAAGTGCGAGGACGACGGGCCGACCACCGACACCCGCCCCAGCGACCAGATGATCGACCACCTGCGGGCCTTCGCCGCCTACGACACCGCGCACGACTGGAACAAGGTGATCACCAGGACCGAGGCCCTGGACACCGAGTACTCCAAGGCCTACTCCGCCGGCTCCGGCCTGCTCTCCGACTTCGTCGTCAACGCCAACACCACCAGCCCCCAACCCGCCCCGGCCAACTACCAGGAGAACCAGCCCGACAACATCGTGGGCTACAACTCCATCCGGGTCCCCTGGCACATGGGCACCGACGCGCTGGAGAACGGCACCGGCGTCGCGGCGACCGAGTACGGGCTGGCCACCAAGGAGTCGGCCTGTACCAAGTCCCTGTCCGGTGGCAACCCGGCAAACGTCCAGCCGCACATCAAGCTCAACTGCGCCAACGGGAACATCTCCGGCGACACCCAGGCCGAGGAGGCCGGCGACTCGGTCGGTCCGGCCGCGATGGCCTCCGGCGACCAGGCCTGGACCGACGCGATCTGGAAGCAGCTCGGCACCAACCCGTTCGGCGACGGCTACTACGGCGAGACCATCAAGATGCTGGTCTACATCGTGATGGCCGGCGACTACTGGAACCCCGCCACGGTCGGCAGCGGCACCGGCTCCAGTGACTTCTCCCTCTCCACCAGCCCCGGCTCCGGTTCGGTGACCCCGGGCAACGCCGCCACCGCCACCGTCTCCACGGCGGTGACCGCGGGCAGCGCGGAGTCCGTCGCACTGACCGCCTCCGGGGCACCCTCGGGTGTGACCGTCGGCTTCAGCCCGGCCTCGATCAGCTCCGGCGGCAGCTCGACCATGACCGTGTCCACCAGTTCCTCGGTCGCGGCCGGCAGTTACCCGCTCACGGTGACCGGTACGGCGGCGTCCGGCTCGCACAGCACCGGCTACACGCTGACGGTGTCCTCCGGGACGACCGGCTGCACCGCCGCACAACTGCTGGGCAACCCGGGCTTCGAGAACGGCACCACCACCGCGCCGTGGGTCCAGACGTCCACGCTCGGCCAGTCGCCGATCAACAACGACACCGCCGACGAGCCCTCCCACTCCGGCAGCTGGACCGCCTGGCTGAACGGCGACGGCAAGGCCGACACCGACACCGTCGCCCAGACCGTCACCATCCCGGCCAGCTGCACCACCGCCGCGTTCTCCTACTGGCTGCACATCGACACCACCGAGAGCACCAGCACCGCCACCCCCGACACCCTCAAGGTCCAGATCCTCGACACCAGCGGCACCGTCCTGACCACCCTCGCCAGCTACTCCAACCTCAACAAGAACACCGGCTACACCCAGCACACCACCAGCCTCGCCCCCTACGCCGGCCAGACCGTCACCCTGAAGTTCACCGGCACCGAGACCGACGCCAACGGCGGCACCACGAACTTCGTCCTCGACGACACCGCCCTCAACATCTCCTGACCGACGGCTCCCGCCGGTAGCACGGCGGATCGGGCATCAGTCGGCGGCGCGGGGAACCGCACGGCCGGACCTCCACCGGAGGTACGGTCGGCGGCTCCCCGCGCCGTCGGCATTCGCTCGGCCCGCTTCCGCACCGCCGGGAAATCTGGTGGCGCTCCGGTCTCGTCGGCTCCTAGCGTGGGCCGGACCGCTTCCGAGAGGACCATGCCATGCCACAGATCGCCACCATCGCCCCGCTTGCCTCGGCGCTCGCCGATCCCGCCCGGCTGCGGACCTTCGCCCGCGCGGTGCTCGCCGGGGCGGACGGGGTCGGTACGGACGAGCTGGAAGCCGCCGAGTCCGGCGGTCGGCGGCATCTGCAACGGCTGGCCCAGGCAGGCCTGGTGGAGCTGCGCCCGGACGGAACGGCGGTGGCGAACACCGAGGCGTTCGCCCAGGCGCTGAGCCCGGCCGAGGCCACGGAGCAGGACGAGGTGGCCCGGCTGTTCAAGGACGGGCGGCTCACCACGATGCCGGTACGTCCCCCGCTGCGGCAGGCGCTGCTGGAGCATCTCACCGAGCGGATCTTCTCCCCCGGCGTCAGCTACGGCGAGCCGGAGGTCAACATCGCACTGCGCCAGTACTGGGACGACCCCTCCGCGCTGCGCCGCTATCTGGTCGAGGCGCAACTGCTGACCCGCTCCGCCGACGGCCGCGCCTACCGCGTCACACCGGCCTGACCCCGCGCGTCCGAACCGGAGGCACGCACAACGTGCCTGACGGTATCTCAGGATGAGTCCCTGTCAGGAACGTTGTGTGGCTGGGGCCGTGCAGCGGGGGTCAGACCTGCCGGGTGCGGCCCTCCCAGTAGGGGTCCCGCAGGCGGCGCTTGTAGAGCTTCCCGTTGGGGTCGCGGGGCAGCTCAGCGACGAAGTCGACGGAGCGGGGGCACTTGTACTTCGCCAGCTGCCGTTCGCAGTGCGCGAGGATCCCGGCGGCCAGCTCCGGACCCGGGCTGTGTCCGGGCGCGGGCTCGACCACGGCCTTGACCTCCTCGCCCCAGTCGTCGTGCGGGATGCCGAACGCGGCCGCGTCGGCCACGCCGGGGTGCGCGAGCAGCGCCGACTCGATCTCCGCCGGGTAGATGTTGACCCCACCGGAGATGATCATGTCGATCTTGCGGTCCCGCAGGTAGAGGTAGCCGTCCGCGTCCAGCAGGCCCAGGTCGCCGACGGTGAAGAAGCCGCCGACCCGGTTCTGCCGGGTCTTCTCCTCGTCCTTGTGGTAGCTGAAGCCGCCGGTGTTCATCTTCAGGTAGACGGTGCCGAGTTCGCCGGTCGGCACCGGCTCTCCCGTATCGTCCAGGACGGCGATCTCGCTGATCGGCCAGGGCCGGCCGACGGTGCCAGGGCGTTCCAGCCACTCCCGGGCGGTGGCGAAGGTGCCGCCGCCCTCGCTGGCGGCGTAGTACTCCTCGACGGACTCGCCCCACCACGCGATCATCGCGCGCTTGACGTGCTCCGGGCACGGGGCCGCCCCGTGGATGGCGTGCCGCATCGAGGACACGTCATAGCGGGCCCTGGTCCCGGCGGGCAGTGCCAGCAGCCGGTGGAACTGGGTCGGCACCATATGGGTGTGGGTGACCCGGTGACGGTCGATCAGGCGCAGCATCTCCTCCGGGGTCCACCGGTCCATCAGCACCACGGGGTGGCCCAGGTGCATCGAGGCGGCGGCGAACTGCAGCACGGCGGTGTGGTAGAGCGGCGAGCAGACCAGGTGGACGTTGCCGTCGCCGGGCCGGATCCCGAAGATGCCGAGGAAGCCACCGAGCGCGGTCTGCTCCGGGGGCTTGCCGATCAGCGGGCGGCGGATGCCGCGCGGGCGTCCGGTGGTGCCCGAGGTGTAGTTCATCACCCAGCCGGTGGTGCGGTCGGCGGGGGTGCCGGCGGACTGGTCGGCGAGCAGGTCCTGGTAGGGGCGGAAACCGGGCAGGTCACCGACCGCGTAGCGGCGTTCCTTGGCCAGTCCGGCCTCGTCGGCGGCCGCGGTGGCGGCCTCGGCGAAGCGCTCGTGCGCGATCAGGATCCTGGCGCCGCTGTCGGCGACGATCCAGGCGATCTCCGGGCCGACCAGGTGATGGTTGATCGGGACCAGGTAGAACCCGGCCTGCGCGGAGGCCAGGTAGGCGGTGAACAGTTCCACGCCGTTGGGCAGGACCGCGGCGAAGGCGTCACCGGTGCTGAGCCCGGCCTCGCGCAGTCCGTGCACCAGCTGGTTGGCCGCGGCGAGCAGCCGGCCCGCGGTCCAGTCGGTGCCGTCGGGGGCGGTCAGCGCGACCCGGTCCGGGTTGGCGGCGGCCTGGGCCCAGAAGCCGGCGGGTGGCTGGGCGGGCGGCTGAGTGGTCACTCGTGCCCTCCTTCGCGGGATGCGATGCGGTCGAGCCGGGCGACCGCGCGTTCGAAACCGCGGGTCAGCTCGTCCATGACGGCGGCCACCGGCCGCTCCTCGGTCATCTGCCCGACGATCTGCCCCACCGGGGTGCCGATCAGCTCGGGCGTCTCGTAGTTCTGGATCCGGCTCAGCGCGTCCGCCACCAGCAGGCCCTGCAGCGGCATCGGCAGCGTCCCGGGGCTCGCGTCCTCGTCCCAGGCGTCGGTCCAAGCGGTGCGCAGTTGCCGGGCCGGCTTGCCGGTGAGCGAGCGCGAACGGACCGTGTCACCGGAGCCGGCCGCCAGCAGTTTGGCGCGCAGCACCGGCGAGGTGAGCTCGGCCTCGGCGACGGTGAGCCAGACCGAGCCCAGCCACACGCCCTGCGCGCCGAGCGCGAAGCCCGCCGCGGCCTGGGCGCCGGTGCCGATACCGCCGGCCGCGAGGACCGGCAGTGGTGCGACGGCCGCGGCGATCTCCGGGACCAGCACCATGGTGCCGATCTCGCCGGTGTGCCCGCCGGCCTCGTGGCCCTGGGCGACGACGATGTCGATGCCGGCCTCGGCGTGGTGCCGGGCGTGCCGGGCACTGCCCGCCAGGGCCGCGACCAGGACGCCCGCGCCATGGGCACGGTCGATCACGTCGGCGGGGGGTGAGCCCAGCGCGCTGGCGAGCAGCCGGATCGGGTGCTCCAGGGCGACCTCGACATGGGAGCGGGCCACGGCCTCCATCCAGCCGGTGATCCGCCAGCCGGCCCGCTGCCCCTCGGCCAGTTCCGGTACCCCGAAGCGGGCCAGCGTCTCCCGGACGAAGGCCCGGTGGCCCTCGGGGATCATTCCTTCGACGTCGGCGACCGACACCCCCTCGACCTTGTTCGCCGGCATCACCACGTCGACGCCGTAGGGCAGGCCGTCGACGTGGGCGTCCATCCAGTCGAGGTCCTTGGCCAGTTCCTCCGCCTCGCCGTAACGGACCGCACCGAGGACGCCGAGACCGCCGGCCCGGGTGATCGCGGCGGCTACCGCGGGGAAGGGGGTGAAGCCGAAGATGGCGTGCTCGATACCGAGCCGTTCGCTGAGTTCCGTCCTCATGGAGGGCAGCATGCCGCAGCAGCGCGGAGACTGGAAGAGATTATCTGACGATCAGTCAGATAATCTGCTGCCGGCTCTCACCCGGCCGGCGTCAGCCGGACGTCACGGAGGCCCGGGCGGTGTCCGAGGCGGTATCCGAACCCCAGGAGCGGGTCAGCTCGGCGACCGCGACGCTCTCCGGCAGCACCCGCACCAACGAGACCGGCACCGGGCCCATCTCCAGCGCCCAGTCCGGCAGCCGCAGGCCGGCGCGCTCGGCCGGCCCCGCGTCCTCCAGCATCCGCAGCACCGTCGCGGCGTCGGCCGGACGGTCCTCGGGATCCTTCGCGAGCAGGGCCAGCACCACTCGCTGCAGGCCCTCGGGGATCTCCGGACGCAGCTCGCGCGGCGGCCTCGGTGCGGTGTCACGGTGGTCCAGCAGGATCACCAGGGGGTCACCGACGGCGAACGGCGGCGCGCCGGTGAGGAGTTCGTACAGGACGCAGCCGAAGGCGTAGAGGTCGCTGCGATGGTCGACGTCGGTGCCCTCGATCTGCTCCGGCGACATGTAGTACGGGGTTCCCATGGGGGACCTGCCGCCGCCCAGCCGCGAGGTGAGGCCGACGTCGCCGTTGAGGCGCGCGATCCCGAAGTCGCAGATCTTCACCGTGCCGTCGGGGGTGCGGATCAGGTTGGCGGGCTTGAGGTCGCGGTGGATCACGTCCCGGGCGTGGGTGTAGGCGAGCGCGGCGGCTATCTGCCGCGCCGCGGACAGCGCCTCGCCGACCGGCAGCCCGCGCCCGGGACTGTCGTCCAGCAGCCGCCCCAGGTCACAGCCGTCGAGCAGCTCCATCACCAGGTACGGTGCGCCGTCGACCTGGCCGTAGTCGTGCACCACGGTGATTCCCGGATGCTGCAGCCCGGCGGCCAGCCGGGCCTCGCGCCGGAAGCGCTCATGCAGCAGCTCGGCCTGGCGCTCGTCACGGTGGGCGGCCCCCTGACGCAGGCACTTCACCGCGACCCGCCGGCCCAGGTACTCGTCCTCGGCCCGCCAGACCTCGCCCATGCCTCCCCGGCCGAGCAGGTCCAGCAGCCGGTAACGGCCCTGGACCAGTGTTCCCGCCTCCACCGCCCCGCGCCCCCAGTCATTCGGCTGCCCCCACAGTATGACGGTCCCCACCGACACCGGGGTGAGCGGATCCCCGGGCACCACGGAACGTCCACTGACCGGAACGTGGTCACGGGCACGTGGACCGAGCAGACGGCGGCAGACGGGTACTACTCCGGCGCGCGGTACCACGGCGCGATCCAGCTCCTGGTCGAGCCCACCGGCCGCAGGATGGCCGGGAAGTGGGTCGGGTTCGGCAAGGAGTTCGACGTGAACACCGGGCCGTGGACACTCTCGTTCGTGGATGCCGGTACCAGCAAGGCAACCCTGGCGAAATACACCGCGCCACCGGCTTGATCCTGCTCCGAGTCCGTCGGTTGAAGGGTGCCTGAGACGGCCGCAGCACGCCGGGTCGCCAGCCGGTCAGCGGCGGACGCGGGGCATGCCGAGGCCGATCCAGGAGATGATCTCGCGCTGGATCTCGTTGTTGCCGCCGCCGAAGGTGAAGATCACCGCGCTGCGGTAACCCCGCTCCAGGTTGCCCTGCAGGACGGATCCGGCCGAGCCCTCCTTGAGCGGGCCGGCCGCGCCGACCACCTCCATCAGCCAGGCGTAGGCGTCGCGGCGGGCCTCGCTGCCGTAGACCTTGACCGCTGACGCGTCGTGCGGGGTCAGCGCGCCGCGCTGGACCGCGTCCACCATCTGCCAGTTGAGCAGCTTCACGGCGTCCAGCCGGGTGTGCGTACGGGCCAGCCGCTGGCGCACCCAGGGCAGGTCGACCACCCGACGGCCGTCGGACAGTTCGGTGGACCTGGCCCACTGCTGCACCTCGGCCAGTGCGCGGTTGGCCATGGTGGCATGGGCGGCGAGGGTGACCCGTTCGTGGTTGAGCTGGTTGGTGATCAGACGCCAGCCCGCGTTCTCCGCGCCGACCCGGCGACCGACCGGGACCCGGATGTCCTGGTAGTAGCTGGCGGTGGTGTCGTGGCCGGCCAGGGTGCGGATCACCGTGGTGCTGTAGCCCGGGTCGGTGGTGTCGACCATGAGGATGCTGATGCCCTTGTGCGGTGGGGCCTGCGGGTCGGTGCGCACGGCGAGCCAGACCCAGTCGGCGGTGTCGCCGTTGGTGGTCCAGATCTTCTGGCCGTTGACCACGTAGGCGTCGCCGTCCAGCACGGCACGGGTCTTCAGGGCGGCCAGGTCGGTGCCCGCGTCCGGCTCGGAGTAGCCGATGGCGATGTCCAGCTCGCCGGCCAGGATCCGGGGCAGGAAGAAGTCCTTCTGCTCGTCCGTGCCGAACTTCATGATCGAGGGACCGACCGTGTTCAGCGCCATGATCGGCAGCGGGACCCCGGCCTGGGCGGCCTCGTCGAAGAAGACGAACTGCTCGACCGGGCTCATCCCCCGGCCGCCGTACTCCACCGGCCAGCCGACGCCGAGCCAGCCGTCGGCGCCCAGGCGGCGGTTGACCTCGCGGTAGAACTGCTTCTGCCGGCGCGGGTCGTTGAGCCGGCCGTGCGCCTCCGGCGGCATCAGCTCCGCGAAGTACGCGCGCAGCTCGGTGCGGAGGCGCTGCTGCTCGGGCGTGTAGTCGAGGTGCATCGCGGTCCCCTCGGGGTCGGGGCAGGTGGTGGAGTCGGGCTGGTACGGGGTGGGGCTGGTGTGGAGTCGGGCTGGTGTGGAGTCGCGCGCCACGCTAGAACACGTTCTAGAATAAGGGAAGGTGCATGCCCGGCCATGGCTGACTGATCGTCAGCTCCGCCGGTGCGGGGCTGCTCCGCGTGTCCCGGACCGATCCGGGCGAAGTGGCGACCTACGCTGACGGGGCGGGCGGGCGGCGGGCCCGCCGGCGATCTCGGCGACAGGGAGAGTGCGACGGCTATGGGCGGCGAGGCGCGGGTGGTGGCGTTGCGTCCCGAGGACGAGCCCCAGGACAAGCCGGAGCAGGAACCGGCGGCGGGGGCCCGGCCGCTGCGGATGCTGCCGCTGCCGGCCCTGGACCGGGTCGGGGTGGTACTGGTCTCGCACAGTCCGGCGCTTGCCGAGGCGACCGCGAGACTGGCCGTCGAGCTGCTGGGGACCGGGGACCCGGCGCCGGTGGCGACCGCGGGCGGCACGATCGACGGCGGGACCGGCACCAGCGCGGTCCTGGTCCTGGCCGCCGCCCGGCAGGCCGACCAGGGGATGGGCGTCGCGGTGCTGGCCGACCTGGGCGCGGCGGTGCGGACGGTACGCGGCCTGCTGGCCGAGGCCGAGGCCCGCGGACTCCCCTTCCCGACCCGCTTCGCCGACGCGCCGTTCGTCGAGGGCGCGATCGCCGCCGTGGCCACCGCCTCGGCGGGCGGTGACCTGGCGGCGGTGATCGAGGCCGCCGAGGACGGCTACCTGGTGCGCAAGACCTGACCGCACCTGCCGTCCTGACGGTCCTGAAGGTCCTGAAGGTCCTGAAGGTCCTGAAGGTCCTGAAGGTCCTGAAGGTCCTGAAGGTCCCGGCCGGTCACCGCGCCACCGCGTCCAGCAGGGCCGGGTCGAAGGCGAAGGCCGTCTCGGGGCGACCGCTGAGCGCGCAGCCGATGCGGTACCGGGCGGAGTCGTCCAGCTCGGCCGGGAGCGCGTCCAGCTCGAACCAGCCGACCTCCAGCGACTCGTCGTCGTTGACCCTGGCCTCACCGCCCTCCGCCCGGCACAGGAAGGTCAGCTCCAGGTACTGCGCCTGGTCCCCGTTGGCGTGCACCCGCGGGGTCGAGACGGTGAGGCTGGTGAGCCGCTCGGGGACCACCCGGACCGCGGTCTCCTCCCAGCACTCCCGGGCGGCCGCGTCGGCGGGCTGCTCGCCCGGGTCGATGATCCCGGCGATCAGGGCCCAGCGTCCGGTGTCTGAGCGGCGGCCCAGCAGCAGCCGCCCCCGCTCGTCGACGACGACAGCGGTGATGCCGGAGATCCACAGTGGTCGCGGGCCGATGGCGGCGCGCAACTCGCGCACGAATTCAGGAATGGGCATGGGGAGAGCCTATGAGGTGGCCTCGGGAAGCCCGAGAAGATCCGCCATCTCCTCGACGACATGGGCGAAGAAGCCGTCGGCGGGGTCCGCCGTGCCGACGAACTGGCCGAAGAGTTCGAAGCTGATCAGACCGTAGAGCTGGGCCCAGGCGGCCAGCCCGCGGGCCAGCAGCGGCGGCGGCACGGTGGGCGCGACCACGGCGGCGAGGGCAGCGAGCTGCTGGGCCGGCTCCCCGCGGATCGGCCGGACCGGGGCCGGCAGCTCGAAGCGGCCGACCGTGTCCCGGAGCAGCTGCACCAGCAGCAGTGCGACCCGGGAGGCGGGCGCGATGGTCTCCGTCGGCGCCGAGTAGCCGGGGACGGGGGTGCCGTAGAGCAGCGCGTACTCATGCGGGTGGGTCTTGGCCCAGGCGCGGGCGGCATGGGCGAGGGCGTACCAGCGGGCGCGGGTGTCGGTGGCCGGGACGACGTCCTCGACGGCGCGCTGCACCTGGTCGCCCAGGGCGTTGTAGGCGTCGATGATCAGGGCGGTGAGCAGGTCGTCCCGACTGGGGAAGTAGCGGTAGAGGGCGGAGGAGGCCATGCCGAGTTCCCGGGCCACGGCGCGCAGGGAGAGGCGCTGGGCGCCCTCGACTCCGAGCTGCCGCCGGGCGGCTTCCTTGATCTCGCGGGTGAGTTCCTCGCGGGCCCGCTCCCGTGCACCTTGAATCGCTGCCATGAGAGCAGTCTGCCACAAAGAAGAGCACCGACATCAAACGAGAGCAGTGCTCTTGACAGGGCGCAGCGCTCGCGTCATAGTCGACATCAGGCAAACGAGAGCACTGCTCTTGAATCAGATCACCGAACGCGAACCTGAGGAGCAGACCATGTCCGAGCCCATCGCCCAGCCCGCCGCCCAGCCATCCGCCCACTCCGACGCGCAGTCCCCCTCCCAGTCTCCCGCCCTGCGCCTGGTCACCCCCAGCGGCAGGCTGATGGTCCCCCTGGACCGGGCCACCCACAGGGTGATGATCTGGCTCGGCCGGGTCGGGATCAGCCTGCTGGGCTCCCGTACCCTCGCCGTGCGCGGCCGCAAGAGCGGCGAGTGGCGTACCAACCCGGTCAACCTGCTGGTGATCGACGGCGAGCGCTACCTGGTCGCCCCGCGCGGACACACCCAGTGGGTGCGCAACCTGCGCGTCGCGGGCGGCGGTGAGCTCCGGCTCGGCCGCCGTGCGGACGCCTTCTGCGCCGAGGAGGTGGCCGACGCCGACAAGCCGGTCGTCCTGCGCGAGTACCTGCGCCGCTGGGCCTGGGAGGTCGGCATGTTCTTCGAGGACGTGAACGCGAAGTCCCCGGAGAGCCGGCTCCTGGAGATCGCCCCCGGCTTCCCGGTCTTCCACGTCACCAGCGCGTGAGCGCCCCGGCGCAGGCCACGCGGCAGGCCCATGGCCGCACCGTTCAGCCCAGGTTCTCGCGCGCCCAGAGGCCGAGGGCCTGGGCGCAGCCCTCCACCGACTCGCGCCAGGTGCGTTCCGCGCCCTCCCCTGCCTCGTCGCTCACGTGCTTGACCACCCGCACCGGGAGCCCCGCCGCCAGGACCGCGCCGGCGACGGCGTAGCCCTCCATGTCCACCAGGTCCGCGCGCTCCGCGAGCCGCTGCCGTGCCGACTCCTCGGCGACGAAGAGGTCACCGGTCGCCAGCACCAGCCCCTCCGCGTCCAGTTCCAGCGGCGGCCCGTACACCTCGCCGGTCAGGGTCCGCAGCAGCTCGCTGTCCAGGTCGTGCTGCAGCAGCGTCCGCACCTCGTGCGTCCCGGCCAGGCCGGGACGCAGTGCTCCGGCCGTGCCGAGGTTGACCACCGAGGCCGGTCGCGGCCCCCGGGCCAGCACGGTGGCGACGGCGGTGGCCGCGTTGACCTTGCCCATGCCGGTGAGCAGCACGGGCAGCCCGCCGTCGAGGTGGGTCGCCTCCTCGGCGACGGCGACGACGAGCAGCGGGCGAGCGGGGTCGATCTCTCCGATGAGGCGCATGCCGCCATGGTAGGGCTGGTGGCGTTCCGCCTCGCCTGTCACTGCCGGAGGATAGGTTTTCCCCTGGACAAGGTCGGTTCGAGACCCCGGAGGCATCGCATGAGCACCCATGACGAGCAGTGGAACGCAGTTGACGACTACTTCGCCCGGACCCTGACCCCCGTGGACGCCGCACTCGACGCGGCGGTGAAGGCCAGCGACGCGGCCGGGCTGCCGCAGATCGCCGTCTCCGGGCTGCAGGGCAAGTTCCTGAACCTGCTGGCGCAGCTCCAGGGGGCCCGGAGGATCCTGGAGATCGGCACCCTGGGCGGCTACTCCACGATCTGGATGGCCCGCGCGCTGCCCGAGGGCGGCCGGCTGGTGTCGCTGGAGTTCGACCCGAGGCATGCCGAGGTCGCCCGGGGCAACATCGCGGTCGCCGGCTTGGCCGACGTGGTCGAGGTCCGGGTCGGCGCGGCCCTGGAGAGCCTGGCCGCGCTGCAGCGGGAGGGCGCGGAGCCGTTCGACCTGTTCTTCATCGACGCCGACAAGGCGAACAACGCCAACTATGTGCGCTGGGCCCTGGAACTGGGCCGCCCCGGCAGTGTGATCGTGGTCGACAACGTGGTGCGCGGCGGCGGTGTGGTGCGGTACGACGACGGGGACGCGGGCAACGCCGGTACCCGGGCCGCGCTGGAGTTCATCGCCGACGAGCCGCGCCTGGACGGCACGGCGGTGCAGACCGTGGGCGCGCGCGGCTACGACGGCTTCGCCCTGGCCCGCATCGTGAGCTGACCGGGCGCCGGGGCGGGGCCCGCCACCGGCCGGCGGAACCCACCGGCCGGCGGAGCCCGCCGGCCGCCCGCGCCGCCCGCCCCCACCCGCTCAGAGGCTGAAGGCGCCGTCCGGCGGGGGCGGGGACGGGACGGCGCTCGCGTCGGTGACCGCCTCGGCCCTGCCGATGAGCAGGTCGAGCCGGTCGCCGTGGACCACCCGCGCCGGGAAGGGGTCGGCGGCGGTGCGCCGGGCCAGCTCGGCGACCGGGAACTCCTGCCGTCCGGCGATCAGCACCAGGTTGCCGTAGCGGCGTCCGCGTAGCACCGAGGGTTCGGCCACCAGGGCGACCTCCGGGAAGACCGCGCGCACCGTGGCGAGCTGGCTGCGGGCGAAGTCCAGCGGGGCGCCGTCGGCGATGTTGGCGACGTAGCTGCCGCCGGGCCGCAGCACCCGGGCCGCCTCGCGGACGAACTCCAGCGAGGTGAGTGGCGCCGGGACGATGGCTCCGCCGAAGACGTCGGCGACCAGCAGGTCGGCGCAGGCGTCCGGGGCGGCGGTCAGGAACGCCCGGGCGTCGGCGGCGTGGACGTCCAGGTGCGGACCGGCCGGCCACGGCAGGTGCTCGCGGACCAGGGCGATCAGCGCGGCGTCGATCTCGACGACCCGCTGCCGTGAGCCGGGCCGGGTCGCGGCGAGGTAGCGGGGCAGGGTGAGCGCGCCGCCGCCGAGGTGCAGCGCCTCGATCGGGTGACCGGAGGCGGCGGCGAGGTCGGCGACGTGCGCGAGTCGCTGGACGTACTCGAACTCCAGGTAGAGCGGGTCGTCCAGGTCGACGTAGGACTGCGGCGCGTCGTCCATGGTCAGCAGCCAGCCCCTGGGGCGGTCCAGGTCCGGCAGCAGCCGGGCCAGGCCGAGATCCACCCGGCGTTCCACCGGCAGCGGATCGACCGGCTGCTCCCGGTGATCGTGGTCCTTCACATGGCCCTGGAAGTTGTCCTGGACATGGCCCTGGACGGGGTCGCCGACCTGGTCCGGCGACGGGTGGTGCGGGTCCTGCGCGTCCTTCGGGGCTGCCATGCGCCCATTCTGTCCGCGAGGTGGCCGGGGCCGAAATCTTCTTACACCAGCCGTACAACCTTCCGTCATAGAAGCGGGTCTTCCAGTTGTTGGAGAGGTAGGCCATGCCGGTGCCACGTCATCGGCGGCTCTCGGCGCGATGGAAGGGACGTTCGTGCGACACGCGAATCTCACCACCATGAGTCGCCCGGCGGATCGGCTGGGCTCCGTCCCGACCACCACCGGGGCACGCTTGTCCACGGCGTGTGCCCGGGCTCGGGGCCGCGTGGCGCGGCGGCTCGCCGTGCTCACCTTCCAGTGCCTGGACGACCCCACGGTGTTCCGGGCCCAGGCCGAGCGCCTGCTGCGGACCGCGTCCCCGGTCTCACTGCACCAGGTGCAGAACGCACTCAGCGGCGGCGAACCGCTGCCGCCGCACGCGGTACTGGTCAGTTTCGAGCTGGGCCGGCGCAGTGTGGTCACCACCGCGCTGCCGGTGCTGGCCGCACGGGCGATCCCGGCCGTCGCCTTCGTCGTCGCCGGGCTGGTCGACACCGAGCGCCCGTACTGGTGGCAGGAGGCCGAGTTCCTCAGCAAGAACGGCGGCCATGCCCGCGGCCTCTCCGCGCGCACCCCCGGCGGCACGGTCGGCGCGCTGTCGGCGATGCCGGATCCGGACCGGCGACGTGCCCTGGAGGAGCTCCGGGTGACCGCCCGCCGTCAGGCGCCCGGCAGCCCGCAGCTGACCCGCGCCGACCTGGCGCTGCTGCGCGACGGCGGCGTGGACATCGGCAACCACTCGATGGGTCACGCCCGGCTGGACCAGTGCGACGACTACGTGGTGCGCGAGGAGGTCGCCGGAGGCCACGACCGGCTGACCGTGCTGACCGGCGAGCAGCCCAGCGCCTTCGCCTACCCCGGCGGGGTTCCCGACGCGCGGGCCGACGCGGTGCTGCGCGGCTACGGCTACCGCAGCGCGTTCCTGAGCGACGGCAACCTCTTCGACCTGCGGTCGACCGTCCAGGCCCATCCGGACCCGCTGCGGATCAGCCGGCTGAACGTCGACGCGGCGACCCCCCGGGGCCTGTTCGACGGCGTCCTCGCCGGCTGGACCCCCACGGTCCGCCGACTGCGCAGCGCCGTCGCGGTCTGACCTGACGGTCTGACCTGGCGGTCGGTCCTGACGGTCCGACCTGACGGGCTGAGCGCAGGTTCGTGCCGGGGTCGGTGCCGCGGCCCCGGCCGCCGTTGGAGAATGGGTCGGTGCGAAGGACTTCGGCGCCGACGGCGGCGCAACTGGAAGCGGCGAAGACGGCGACGATCCCGGACGTCGCCGGGCCCGGGCTGCGGGTGCTGTTCTGCGGCATCAATCCCGGGCTGTGGTCGGGCGCCACCGGCCACCACTTCGCCCGGCCCGGCAACCGCTTCTGGCCCGCCCTGTACCGGTCGGGGTTCACGCCCCGGCAGCTCGCCCCGCAGGAGCAGCAGGAACTGGTCGCGCTGGGTCTGGGCATCACCAACGTGGTGGCCAGGACCACCGCGAAGGCCGACGAGCTCACCGCCGAGGAGTACCGCGCGGGCGGCGCCGCGCTGGTCGAACGGGTGGAGCGGCTGCGGCCCCGCGCTCTGGCCGTCCTCGGCATCGGCGCCTACCGGACCGCCTTCCGCCGCCCGAAGGCCGTGGTCGGTCCCCAGCCGGAGGGCATCGGCGGCACCCAGGTCTGGGTCCTGCCCAACCCCAGCGGGCTGAACGCGCACTACACGCTGGAGGGCATCGCCGCCGAGTTCCGCACCCTCCGCGACACCCTGGCCGGTTCCGCGCCGGAGTCCGAACCCGGAGCCCGGTAGCCGGCCCGGCCGGTCTTCGCGGGCCGGCAGGCCTAGCGGACCGGCAGGCCTAGCGGACCGGCAGGCCTAGCGGACCGGCAGGCCTAGCGGACCGGCTCGGCGAGGCCCGGCAGCAGCCGGCCCTGCGGGTAGCTCAGCGCGGCGGAGGACAGCTCCACGGTCTCGCCGCCCCGCAGCACCAGCAGGGCGGAGCCGCCCTCGGCGGTGTCCCCCGCGCGGCGCAGGGCCTGCTCGGCGACGGGCAGCGCCGAGCTGTGCACGGTCAGCGCCGCCGGGTCGTCCAGGCGCGCTCGGAGCGCGTCCAGGATCTGCTGCTCCAGCAGCTCGTAGTGGGTGCAGCCGAGGACCAGCGCGCGGGTGCCCGCGGGGGTCAGCGCAGCCGCGGCGGCGACCGCCTCGGCCACGGCCCGGCCGTCCGCCCGCTCGACCGCGTCGGCGAGACCGGGACACGGGATCTCGGTGACGTCCACACCGTCGGCGAAGTCGCGGATCAGGCCGCGCTGGTAGGCGCTGCCGGTGGTCGCCGGGGTGGCCCAGATCGCGACCGGGCCGCCGGTGGCCGCGGCCGGCTTGATCGCGGGGACGGTGCCGACGACCGGGATGCCCGGCTCCAGCTCGGCCCGGATCGCCTCCAGGGCATGCACCGAGGCGGTGTTGCAGGCGACGATCAGCGCGTCCGGCGCGTGCAGGGCGGCGGCGCGGGCCACGGCGAGGGCCCGGCCGGTGAGGTCCTCGGGCGTGCGCGGCCCCCAGGGCATGCCGCCGGGGTGGTCGGACGACAGGACCAGGTCGACGTCCGGACGGAGGCCGCGCAGCGCGGCGGCGGCGGCGAGGAGGCCGATTCCGGAGTCCATGAGGGCGATCTTCACAGTCCACGACCATAGTCGATCGCGTGCTCGACCCCGAGTCCGCGTCCGGGGCAGCACCGGGAACCGTCCGCTCTGCGGCATACTCGCGCGGGTGACTGTACTGATGAGCGTGCTGCTCGGGGTGTCGACCGCGTCGCTGCTGGCCTGGCTCTGGCTGACGTTCTGTCAGGGCGGTTTCTGGCGGACCGACGTCCGCCTGCCCCCGCACGTCCCCGGCACGGAACACCGGCCGGAGGTGGTCGTCATCGTGCCGGCCCGGGACGAGGCGGAGGTGCTGCCGCTGAGCCTGCCCTCGCTGCTGGCGCAGGGGTATGCGGGGCCGGCCCGGGTGATCCTGGTGGACGACGGCAGCAGTGACGGGACCGGCGAGCTGGCCCGCCGCCTCGGCGCGGCCCCCGGCTCGCTGCCGCTGACGGTGACCAGCCCCGGCGAGCCGCCGCAGGGCTGGACCGGGAAGCTGTGGGCGCTGCGCCACGGCGTGGAACTGGCCGGGGACGCGGAGTACCTGCTGTTCACGGACGCCGACATCGCGCACGGCCGTGACTCGCTGGACGGGCTGGTCGCCGCCGCCGAGGGCGGCTACGACCTGGTGTCGCAGATGGCCAGGCTGCGGACCGAGACCCGCTGGGAGCGGCTGATCGTCCCGGCGTTCGTCTACTTCTTCGCCCAGCTCTACCCGTTCCGCCGCAGCAACCGGCCCGGCACACGCACCGCCGCGGCGGCCGGGGGCTGCACCCTGGTGCGCCGCGAGGCTCTGGAGCGCGCCGGCGGGGTGGCCGCGATCCGGGGCGCGGTGATCGACGACGTGAACCTCGCCCGGGCCGTGAAGCGCGGCGGCGGCCGGACCTGGCTGGGCCTGGCCGAGCAGGTCGACAGCGTCCGCCCGTACCCGGAGCTGGGGCAGCTGTGGCGGATGGTCTCCCGCAGCGCCTACGCGCAGCTGCGGCACTCCGTCCTGCTGCTGCTGGGGACGGTGCTCGGGCTGGGCCTGGTCTACCTGGTGCCGCCGGTGCTGCTGGTGGTCGGCGTGGCGACGGCCGATCTCCCGCTGGCGCTGGTCTCCGCCGCCGCGTACGGGCTGATGGTGTGCACCTTCGTGCCGATGCTGCGCTACTACGGGCAGCGTGCCGCGGCGGCGCTGCTGCTGCCGTTCACCGCCTCGCTCTACCTGCTGATGACGGTGGACTCGGCGGTGCAGCACTGGCGCGGCCGGGGCGCGGCCTGGAAGGGCCGCACCTACGGCGCCCCGGCCGACAGCCCCGGGTCCGACGTGCCGGTGTGACCCGCGTCGGCACGACGCGCACCGGCGTGCCGGGGCCGGACCGGGCCCGCGTCCGGTTCCACCGCGACCGGACCGGGCCCGCGTCCGGTTCCACCGCGACCGACCCGGAGCCTCGGGGAACCGGACCGTGCCGGTCCCCCGAGTGGCGTCCGGCTCGGTGCCGGACCGTCAGAGAGCCACGCCCAGCAGGGCGTCGACGGTGCGCGAGACCACGCCGGGCGCGCCGATGTCTTCACCGCCGTCGGCCTCCTGGCGGGCGGCCCAGATGTCCACGGCGGCCAGGGCGCGCGGGGCGTCCAGGTCGTCGGCCAGGGCGGCACGCACCTCGGCCAGCACCTCGGCCGCGTCCGGGCCGTCCGGACGGGACACCGCGGCGCGCCAGCGGGCCAGCCGGTCCTGGGCGCGTTCGAGGTCCGCGTCGGTCCACTCCCAGTCGGAGCGGTAGTGGTGCGCCAGCAGTGCCAGCCGGATCGCGGCCGGGTCAACGCCGGCCCGGCGCAGCGCCGAGACGAAGACCAGGTTGCCGCGCGACTTGCTCATCTTCTGGCCGTCCAGCGCCACCATTCCGGCGTGGACATAGGCCTTGGCGAACGGGTGGGCCTTGGTCGCGACCTGGGCGTGCGAGGCGCCCATCTCGTGGTGCGGGAACGCCAGGTCGCTGCCGCCGCCCTGGATGTCGAAGGACATGCCGAGGTGGTCCAGCGCGATGGCGACGCACTCGATGTGCCAGCCGGGGCGGCCGTGGCCCAGCTCGGTGTCCCAGGCCGGCTCACCTTCGCGGGCGGACAGCCACAGCAGCGGGTCGAGCCGGTGCTTCTTGCCGGGGCGGTCCGGGTCGCCGCCGCGCTCGCCGAAGAGGCGCAGCATCTGCTCCTCGTCGAGCCGGGAGACCTCGCCGAAGTGCGGGTCGGACTCGACCGAGAAGTAGATGTCGCCGTCGAGCTCGTAGGCGGCGCCCCTGGTCAGCAGGTCCTTGATGATGGGGACGATGGAGGGGATGGCCTCGACCGCACCGATGTAGTGGGCCGGCGGCAGCATCCGCAGCGCGGTCATGTCCTCGCGGAACAGGGCGGTCTCCCGCTCGGCCAGCTCGGTCCAGTCCTGGCCGGTGGCGGTGGCGCGCTCCAGCAGCGGGTCGTCGACGTCGGTGACGTTCTGCACGTAGACGACCTCGTGCCCGGCGTCCCGCCAGACCCGCTGGATCAGGTCGAAGGCGTTGTAGGTGGCCGCGTGCCCGAGGTGGGTGGCGTCGTAGGGGGTGATCCCGCAGACGTAGAGCCGGGCGGTCGGCCCCGGTTCGGTGGTCCGCACCGAGCCCGCGGAGGTGTCGAAGATGCGCAGGGGACTCCCCTGACCGGGGAGTGCGGGGACGTCAGTGGCGGGCCAGGCATACATACGGATGACTCTAACCGGACTCAACTGATCTTCGCACCAGTGCCTCTCCACCCGGTGCCGCACCGGCTGCACGGCGGCGCCGGACCGCTGAGGCGGGCGTCATCGCGTCGCGCGGCCCAGGGCGGCGACCCGGCAGCGCAGCCGGACGGCGGCGAGCTGGCGGAGCACCGCGACCCGCGCGGCCGGCTCCGGGCCCTCGTCCCCGGTGACGGTGGCCTGCCGGTGCAGGTCGACCTCGGTGACGGTGATCTCGACGGCGGCGAAGTCGGGCGCGCCCGCCATCGGCTCCGCCACGATCCGGGCGGTGCCGTGGGCGGTGAAGGCCGCGCCGTCCTCGGGCAGGACCAGCAGGGCCACCTGGGGGCGCTCCCGCAGCCGCGCGAGCGAGCGGCCGGCCCGGTGCAGGCTGAGCAGGATGCCCGCGTCCCCGGCCCGGACCGGGGCGGAGACCGGGACGACGTGCGGGACCGCGTACGAGGCCGTCTGCGGGGCCGCGTCCGGGACGGTGGGTGTGGTGGTGGGCGCGGTGGTGGGCGCGGCGAGCGTGGCGAGGACGGCGACGGAACGGGGCGGCCAGACGGGCAGTGCGGTCATACCGGTGGCTCCTCGGCTCGGCAGGCGGTCGTCGCCCCGACCGCCGCCCGGTCCGCGACACGCCACACCGGCGCCCGGGACCGGACCGGCCGCCGGGGCGTGCGTTCCTTGCCTGCCACGCTACGGCCGGGCCCGCGCCATCCGCTTCTCCGTTCCTGACCGGCACCGCGACCGGCACCGCGACCGGCACAGGGAAACCGGACCGCCACCGGCACCGGCGCAGTCGCCCCGACCGGCACCGCCGGCGGGCTCAGATCGGGGGCCAGGGCACCGCCGGCCACTCGCCGGACGGCTCCGGGTGCAGCCCGGAGTCCAGCAACTCCCCCACCCGGCGGCGCAGTGCGCCGATCTCGGCGCCGGTGATCAGCGGCGCCAGCCGCTCCCCCAGCGCACCCGCGAGCTGGTCGCGCAGCCGGGCCAGGACGGCCAGGGCGTCCTCGTCCAGCGGTTCGCCGGCCCAGCCCCAGAGCAGCGTGCGCAGCTTGCCCGGCGCGGCGAAGGTCACCCCGTGGTCGATCCCGTAGAGGCGCCCGTCCACCGCCGGGAGCAGATGACCGCCCTTGCGGTCGGCGTTGTTCAGCACCGCGTCCAGCACCGCCATTCGGCGCAGCCGGACGTCCTCGGCGTGGACCAGCAGCGCGGTCCTCCCCTGCCCCACCTCGGCGCGGGCGATGGCCCGCCAGCCGGGCAGCGGCTCCTCGGCGTCCTGCAGGGCCAGCAGTTGCGCCTCCGGGTCGGACTCGACCCAGATCTGGCACATGCCCTCGCCGAACGGCCCGTCCCGCAGCACGGTCGGCGGCACCAGGCCCCAGCCGGTCGCGGCCGACACCAGGTAGGCGGCGACCTCACGGCCGGCCAGGGTGCCGTCGGGAAAGTCCCACAGCGGCCGTTCGCCGCGTATCGGCTTGTAGACGCAGACCGCCTCGTCACCCTCGGCGTTGCTGACGGTGCAGTAGAAAGCCGCGTTGGATGCCTCGGTGAGCCGTCCGTGGATGTGCAGCTCACCGTCGCGCAGCAGGGCCAGCGCCCGCTCGGGCGCGGCGGCCAGTGCGGCCGAGGCGACCGGATCGGCCTCGGGCGGCTCCGGCTGCTCGCCGGCCGGCTCAGCGGGAGTGCTCACTCAGCGCCGGTATCCGTTCTGACGGGGGCAGACATGCCCTTGCGGATCGAGCGGAAGGCTGCAGAACGGGCACGGCGGCCGTCCGGCCGAGACCAGTTCCAGGGCGCGCTTGGCGAAGACCCGCGCCATCGCGCCGCTGAGGCGCACCCGCAGCATCGGCGGGCCGTTCTCGTCGTCCTCGAACAGGTTGGGCTCGTCCGACTCGGCGTCGGGGTCGACCTCGATGATGGCCTGGGCCTCGACGATCAGCCGTTCGATCGACTCGTCCCAGGCCAGGGCCATGGTGCCGACCCGGAACTCCTCGACCACCGGCTGGTCCAGCGGTGCGCTGTCGATCAGGTCGGACGGGGCCACAGCGGGCACGGCGGTGCTGCCGCCGCTGCGTCTGACCACCTCGTCCAGCAGTTCCTCGACGCGTTCGGCGAGTGCTGCCACCTGGGTCTTCTCCAGGAGCACGCTGGTCACCCGGCCGTGGTCGCTGGCCTGGAGGTAGAAGGCACGCTGGCCCGGTTCGCCGACCGTACCGGCCACGAATCGCTCGGGCGGATCATAGAAGAACACCTGGCGAGGCACGGGGCTGCTCCAGATCTGGTCGTCGCTGTTCGAGCCCACCCTACCTAGGAAGGCCCCGGGAACAGACCACGGAACCCACGTAGTCAGGGCGGGCCGCGCGCTGACGGCTAACGCATGCCGGTGTCCCCGCCGACCACGGCGTCGGTGGCGGCCGTGCCCGCCGCGGCCGGGCGGGGCGCGAATCCGCTCAGGTCACCGGTGTCGCCCAGGCGCAGCACGAACGGGCGCAGCGGGGTGTAGCGGATGGCGGTCACCGAGCAGGGCTCCACCGAGATCCGCTGGAAGTTGTCCAGGTGCAGGCCGAGCGCGTCGGCCACGATCGCCTTGATCACGTCGCCGTGGCTGCAGGCCAGCCAGACCGCGTCGGCGCCGTGCTCGCGTTCGACCTCGGCGTCCCACTCGCGCACGCTGTCCACCGCGCGGTGGCTCAGCTCGCGCATCGACTCGCCCTCGGGGCCGGGGAAGACCGCGGCGGAGGGGTGCGCCTGGACCGTCTTCCACAGCGGCTCACCGGCCAGTTCGGCCAGTGGCCGGCCGGTCCAGTCCCCGTAGCGGCACTCGCCGATCCGCTCGTCCAGCCGCAGCTTGAGCTCCGGACGGGCCGCCAGCAGCGGGGCGAGGGTCTGCCGGCAGCGGTCCAGCGGACTGCTCACCACCTGTGCGAGCGGGACCGCGGACAGGCGCTCGGCCAGGCCCTCGGCCTGTTCCGAGCCGTGCGCGTCCAGTTCCACCCCGGGTGTCCACCCGGCAAGGATCCCGGCGGAGTTGGCGGTGGAACGGCCGTGGCGGACGAGCAGCAGGGTCGGCATGGTTCCCAGCGTACGGGCAGGGTAGGACAGCTCCCACTGTCGGCGGTGATGGGTAGGGTTTTGGTGGGGGACGCGAAGGTGTGGCGGGCAAGGGGGGCCGCGATGTTCAGCAGGGTGACGAAGGGCCACGAGGACGCGGGGCCCGCTTCCGGGCTGCCCGCCGGGGACTGGTCGCCGTACGGCCGGCTCGGGGACGCGACGCGGGCCTACTTCCTGCATCCGGACGTGGCCCTGGCCGCCATCGGCGGGGTGCTGGGGCGGCGCCGGATCCGGGGCTTCACGCTGGAGCGGGTGGTGGACCTGACCGAGTCCGGCGCCTCGGTCTGGCAGGAGGCGGCGGTGTGCGACGGGCGGCGGCTGATCCTGTGGCACAGCGAGGAGGTCGCCGACCCGGGCGCGCCGGGCGGCACCGTGCTGGACTCCTCGGTGCAGGTGCTGCCGCTGTCCGAGGTCCGGCACGTGGGCATGCGCACCCTGGTCGGCCGGGACGGCGCCGGCAGCCGGACCAGGCGCGGCGTCTACGTGGTGGTGACGACGGGCACGGTGCAGGAGATGGCCGCGCTGCCGCCGGAGGAGGGCGGGCCGGGGGCCGCCAGGTTCCGGCCGGAGGCGTTCCGTTTCAGCAAGTCCCTGGACGACGGCGG
The DNA here is from genome assembly GCF_041262645.1 of Streptacidiphilus sp. EB129. Lineage (NCBI taxonomy): Bacteria > Bacillati > Actinomycetota > Actinomycetes > Kitasatosporales > Streptomycetaceae > Streptacidiphilus > Streptacidiphilus sp. EB129. The sequence continues at coordinate 93,241 of NZ_JBGCCS010000018.1, read as the reverse complement.
CCCGGGCCAGATCGACCGCCTGCTCGCCTTCGGCGAACTCCTCGGCCGCCTCGTCCCCTCCGGCCACTGATCCGGCCGCCGCCCCGCCACAGCCACCGACCCTCCCCCGCGACGACCCGTCAGACAGGAACGCATCAAGATCAGATACCGAGGCGTATCGAGCGCGTCAAGACGCTCAGGTCCCGTGCTCCCCGTGCGGTGGAATGACCCGCGCCGACCCGACGGGAGCACCAGCCCCGGCGACGGGCGAGCACCGCCCGGATGTCCGCACACCCGCAAGTCCGCACCAGCACACGGGGGTTCCCACTCATGGCACATCTGCTGATCGAAGAGAACTTCCGGCACCTCGACGGCGAGGACGTCGGGGATCTCATCGAGGGCCTCTCCGGGCTCGGCCTCCGCGCGGAGCCCACTCAGCCCCGGACCAGCCCGGGGCGTCACACCTGGGTGCTCGTCCTGCACTGGCTCAGGGACGACGTCACGCCCATCACCGACGACTCCCTCGTGGCCTCGGTGGTGGACGCGGTCCGCGGCGTGCTGCTCAAGGAGCACCCGGCCGGGCCCGGCGGCACGCGCGTCCAGGAGCGCACCCTGCCGGCCCGGATCGACATCCGGGGACGCTCCGGCGAGCTGATCAGGTCCGTCGCCGTGCCCGGCGCCGTCTGACGGGCCGGACCTCAGCTGTGGCAGAGGTCGATGTGCCGGACGGCCAGGACGGCGCCGGCCGCGTCGATCAGGCGGGACCGTGCGAGGCTTCCGCCGTTCACGGCCGAGACGATCGCCGCGGCGGTCGCTGACGTCTGGGCGCCGACGTTCGGCCCCAGGCCGAACATGACCATGTCCGCACCGGCCCGCAGGGCCTGAACAGCCGCCTGCGGGACGTCGAACCCGGCCGCGGAGACAGCCTTGGCGTCCAGGGCGTCGGTGATCACCAGCCCGTGGAAGCCGAGCCTGCCCTTGAGCTCGCCGGTGATCACGGTGGGCGAGAGGCCAGCCGGGTCGGTGGCGAGGCCGGGGACGGTGTTGTTGGAGATCATGATCGCCGGCGCACCGGCGGCGATAGCAGCGGTGAAGGGCGGGACGCCGACCGTCTGCTCGGTCGGCCACGGCAGGGTGCTCGCGGGGCCGTCATCGGAGTTGTAGCTGGATCCGCCCAGCCCGGGGAAGTGCTTCAGCACCGGGATCACGCCGCCGGAGATCATGCCCTGCATGTAGGCGATGGTGTCGCTTGCCGCCACAGCGCCGTTACCGCTGAAGGAGCGCCAGCCGTCCGGGTCGGTGGCACTGGGCGGGGCGTTCGTGCCGTCCACGTCGGCGACGGGCGCGAGGTCCATGGTGACGCCGGCGGCGGCCATCCTGGCGGCGACCAGTGCCGTGGCCTGCCGGATCTGTGCGGCGCTCCAGTTGGCGCCCATCCAGGAGGGCCACGGCAGCGAACCGACCAGGTTGGCCATCCGCTGGATGCCACCGCCCTCCTCGTCCGTCATCACCAGCGGGCCGAAGCTCTCGGGCGCGTGTGCCTTCAGCGCGGCCAGCTCGGCGCCGAGGCCGGACGGTGCCGAGCTGCCGAAGAGCAGCACCCCGCCCGCCCCCGCCCCGACCTCGGCGGTGACGCTCGACGGATCGCCCTCCGCGGCCGGCACCGTGATCGTCAGCATCGCCAGGCGGCTGTTCGACCAGGTGGCCAGCCGAAGCGCGTTACCGCAGGCCGGAGTTGCGTGACCGGTGGCCGCGGTGGGGGCGCCGGGACGGGTGGACGGGTCCGCCAGCGGCTGCGGTGCGGGCAACGGCCTCGCCCCGGTCGAGGACGGAGAGTCGGTGGCAACGGGATGCGTGACGCCGGGGGCGCTGCTCCCGCCGTTTCCGCCCGTCCCGCCGCCGCATCCCGCCAGCAGGACCGCCGCCCCGGCGGCGACGGCCGCGACGCGCAGGGCGGCGACGCGCGGGGCGGCGCGTCGGCTCGACCGCCCGCCGCGCGCGGGGGTGCGTTCGGTTGGAGAACGGAGCTTCATCATGGCTGGGTCCATCCCGGGGACGTCACAGGAACCGGGGGCACCGTCAGACCCAGAGGAGTCGCACGCCGCCCTCTTCCGCTCCCTTCCCTCCCTCCATGGTGCGAGGCGACGCGCCGATTGGCCATGCCCCGGCCGTACCCGGCCGCCGCGCGGGGGGCATGAGGGCCGCCTAGTGTGGGGCATGGCTGCCGAGCGCGGACGTGTCCGTCGAGGGCCACGGCCTGGCGGCGCTGGAGCCGCCGGCCGCCGTGGTGAGAGGAGCGGCTGATGCGTGAGATCCTTCCCACCCTGCGGCGCTGGTACGCGGCGGGCGCGGAGTTCGGGCTGGCCACGGTCGTCGGGGTGACCCGCAGCGCGCCGCGCGCGCCGGGCGCGGCGATGGCGGTCGGCCCCGGCGACGAGGTGGTGGGCAGCGTCTCCGGCGGCTGCGTCGAGGGCGCGGTCTTCGACCTGGCCCAGGAGGTCCTCCGTACCGGCCGGGCCCGGCTGGAGACCTTCGGCTACAGCGACGACGACGCCTTCGCCGTCGGCCTGACCTGCGGCGGCGAGATCACGCTGCTGGTTCGGCCGGTGTCGGCGGCGCTGGACCCGACGTTCGACGCCGTGGCCGCGTCGGTCGCCGAGCAGCGGCCCGTCGCCCTGGCAACGGTCCTCGCGACACCGCAGGACGACCCCGGGGCCACCGACGCGGACAACGCCGAGGACCATGCCGCGGACAACGCCGGGGACCAGGCCGGAGCCGCCGCTGCGGACCGCGGCGCCCGCGATGCCGGGGACCGCACCCGGGCCGCCGCAGGCCCGCGCATCGGCTCGGTGCTGGCCGTCTGGCCGGACCGGGTCGCCGGCTCGCTCGGGTCGGCCGGACTGGACGCGGCGGTCACCGCGGACGCGCGCGGCGAGCTGGCGCAGGGCATGACCGCGCAGCGCCACTACGGCCCGCACGGCGAGCGGCGGATGGACCAGGTCACCGTCTTCCTGCAGTCCTTCGCGCCCCCGCCGCGCCTGCTGGTCTTCGGTGCGATCGACTTCGCCGCCGCCGTCGCCGACCTGGGGGCGTTCCTCGGCTACCGGGTGACGGTCTGCGACGCCCGTCCCGTCTTCGCCACGACCCGGCGCTTCCCGCCGCAGGTCGAGGTGGTCGTCGACTGGCCGCACCGCTACCTGGCCGGCACCGAGGTCGACCGCTCGACGGTGATCTGCGTGCTCACCCACGACCCCAAGTTCGACGTGCCGGTGCTGGAGGTCGCGCTGCGGACGCCCGCCGCCTACATCGGCGTGATGGGCAGCCGCCGTACCCACGAGGACCGGCTCGCGCGGCTGCGCGAGGCCGGCGTCGACGCGGCCGCGCTGGCGCGCCTGCACGCGCCCATCGGCCTCGACCTGGGCGCCCGGACGCCGGAGGAGGTGGCCGTCTCGATCGCCGCGGAGATCGTCTCGTCCCGCTGGGGCGGCACCGGCGCCGCCCTCTCCGGCACCACCGGCGCCGTGCACGGCCCCGACCCGCGCGCTCAGAACCCCACCAGCGCGAAGAGCTGACCCATGCTGCCGCACCACACCATGACCGTGCCCGCCTCGAGCAGCGATCTAGCATGAAACGCGGAGATTCCTCTCCGGGCCCACGCCGCAGCGGCAGGGAGGCCGGCATGGCGTTCGACACGACTGGTTTCGAGCAGGCAGACAGCTGCCGCTACATACCGATTTCCGAACACGGCCTGATCGGCGATCTTCGTACGACCGCTCTGGTCGGCACGAACGGCACCATCGACTGGTACTGCTGCCCGCGTTTCGACGCGCCCAGCGTCTTCGGATCCATCCTCGACGCCGACCGCGGCGGCTCGTTCGAACTGGCCGCCGACGTGTCGACACGCACCCGGCAGTTCTACTTCCCCGACACGAACGTGCTGATCACACGGTTCTTCGCGGCGGACGGGGTGGCGGAGATCCAGGACTTCATGCCGATCGTCGACGAGTCGACCGAGGCCGCCCGGCACCGGCTGATCCGGCGTGTGGTCTGCGTCCGCGGAACCCTCCCGTTCAAGGCGCGGATCGCCCCGCGCTTCGGCTACGGCACCGAACCGCACACCGCGCAGCTCGACGGCAACGCGGCGGTGTTCCACTCCCCGTCACTGACGCTCGCGCTGACCTCCACCGCGCCCCTGGAGAGCGACGGCATGGACGTGTGGTCGCACTTCAAGCTCCAGGAGGGCGAGTCCCACGTGTTCGCCCTCGACCAGATCGGCGACGGCGTCCCGTCCCGGACCTGCCCGCGCGCCGAGGCGCAGGAGCAGGCCGAGGCAACGGTCAGGTTCTGGCGCCACTGGCTGGCCGGTTCGCGCTACCACGGGCGGTGGCGGGAGATGGTGAACCGCTCCGCGCTGGTGCTCAAGCTGCTCACCTACGCACCGACCGGGGCGATCGTCGCGGCACCGACCACCAGCCTGCCCGAGCAGATCGGCGGCGAGCGCAACTGGGACTACCGGTACGTCTGGGTCCGCGACGCCGCCTTCTGCGCCTACGCCATGCTGCGGCTGAGGTTCACCTCGGAGGCCGAGGCGTTCATGGGGTTCCTCTGCGAACGCGGCATCATGCGCGGTGCCGGTGCGACCGGCCCGCTGCAGATCATGTACGGCATCGACGGGCGCAGCGAGCTGCCCGAGTACGAACTGCCGCACCTGGAGGGCTACCTGGGCTCCGGACCGGTCCGGGTCGGCAACGCCGCCACCGGCCAGCTCCAGCTGGACATCTACGGAGCCCTGATCGACTCGGTCTACCTGTACGACAAGTGGGGACAGCCGATCAGCAGCGCCCGCTGGGACGAGGTCGGCGCGATGGCGGACTGGCTCTGCGAGCACTGGGACCAGCCCGACGAGGGAATCTGGGAGACCCGCTCGGGCCGGCGGGACTTCGTCTACTCGCGGCTGATGTGCTGGGTGGGACTGGAGCGGGCGATGCGGATGGCCAACCGCCGCGGCCTGCCGGCCGATCTGCCCCGCTGGCGGGAGTCCCGTGACGCGATCTACCGGCAGATCATGCGGCGCGGCTGGTCGACCAGGCGGGGCGCGTTCGTCCAGGCCCTGGACGACGGTGAGCTGGACGCCTCCCTGCTGATGATGCCGATGGCCAAGTTCATCTCGCCCACCGACCCCAAGTGGCTCTCCACCCTGGACGCGCTCACCACTGACCTGGTCTCCGACTCCCTGGTCTACCGCTACGACCCGACCGCCAGCCCGGACGGCCTGCACGGCCCCGAGGGCACCTTCTCCATCTGCTCCTTCTGGTACGTGGAGGCACTGGCCCGCGCCGGCCGGCTGGAGGAGGCCAGGCTCGCCTTCGAGAAAATGCTCACCTACGCCAACCACCTGGGTCTGTACGCCGAGGAGATCGGCCCGACCGGCGAACAGCTCGGCAACTTCCCCCAGGCCTTCACCCACCTGTCACTGATCAGCGCCGCCTTCAACCTCGACCGCGCACTCGGCTGACGCGGCATCGACGCCGTGGCCGCCGACGCGCTGATCGCACGACCTGGCCCCACCATGGGTCTGGAGGACCGAGCGGCAGTCTCGCTCCCCGCCGGGCCGCGGACTCAGCCTCCTGGCGACGCGGTATCAAGACGAGGTATCAAGACGAGGAGCCCCATGCCCGTGCACCGCATCGGACTGGTCGTCCATCAGGGCCACACCGTCGCCCTGGACGCCGCCTCCCGCGTGCACGCCTGGTGCGACGCACGCGGCGTCCCCTGCACCGAGATCGACGTCTGGTCGACGGACCACCGGCGCGGCTCCGGCCGGGAGGAGGCCCACGCGGCCGGGGACCCCGACCTCGTCGTCACCCTCGGCGGGGACGGGACGTTTCTGCGCGGCGCCCGGATCGCCGTCAAGACGGGCGCCAGCGTGCTCGGCGTCGACCTGGGAAAGGTCGGGTTCCTGACCGAAGTGCCGGTCGGCGACGTCACCGCGGCCCTCGACGCCGTCCACGCCGACCGCGCCGTGGTGGAGGAACGCATGACGTTGACCATGCGCGCCTCCCGGCCACCGGAGGTGCCGGAGGAGATGGAGGCATTCCTGCGTTACGGGCGGGGTCCCGCCCTGCCGCCGCCCCAGGTGCGGCAGGAGAGCACCGTGGGCGCCGGGTGGGGTGTGGCCCTGGACGTGAACGCCCTCAACGATGTCGTCGTGGAGAAGCTGGCCCGCGACCACCAGGTCAGCGCCGGTGTCTACATCGCCGGAAGGCTGCTGGCCTCCTACTCGGCCGACGCTCTCGTGGTCGCCACCCCGACCGGCTCCACCGCCTACTCCTTCGCGGCCGGCGGCCCCGTGCTCTCCCCGCACATGGATGCCGTCGTGTTCACGCCCATCGCGCCCCACATGACCTTCAACCGCACCGTGGTGGCGGCCCCCGACGAACCGGTCGCGCTGCGCATCCTGCCGCACTCCGGCCGCGCGGCGGTCAGCATCGACGGTCAGCTGCGCGCGGTGCTCGATCCCGGGGACTGGATCGGCGTCTTCCGCGCCCCTCAGCGGGTGCGGCTCATCCGCCTGCACCCGACCGACTTCTACGGCCGGCTGCGGGACCGGTTCCATCTCACGGACGCACCGGCCACCGCGACTGACGGGGAGTCCGCGCCGTGGTTTCTGCGCCCCGACGCTCCCCCGCCCCCGGACCTGGCGGGCCTGCGTCTGTCGCCTCCCGCGGCAGCCCGCTGAGGCCCCACCGGTCTGATCGCACACCCACGCACCGCGGCCTGCGGACCTCGACAGGAGGTCCGCAGGCCGCGGTCACTGACGGTGGGGGATCAGTGCAGGATCGCGTGGCTGATGGCGCAGCTGTTGGTGTCGTTGGACCAGCTGGCCTGCTCGGCGTAGGTGCCGAAGGAGCCGAAGGAGATGTTGGCCGCGCCGCCCGTGGTGCCGGGGGCGAGCCAGGCGCACTCGTCGGAGTTCTCCTGGCCGGCGTAGGACGAGGTGGTGTGGTTGGTCCAGCCGCCCGCCGGGTTCTGGTCGGACATCATCTCGTGCCACTCGTGACCAAGGGTCATCGTGTAGCCGTCGAGGGTGCCGCTGGAGTTGACGAAGTCGACGCCGCAGGAGGAGCCCAGGTCCATGTTGTACGGCTGGTTGCTGAACGCGATGTCACCGTAGGGGGAGGTGACGGCGCCGCCGGTGAGGGTGGTGTCACCGTTCCAGTCGTGCCAGGCGCAGTACCCGGTGGTCGGGTTCTGGTAGTCGTCCGGGTTCACGCCGTGGGGCGAGAGGATGACGTAGTAGGCGTCGCGGTTGGACGCGGCCGTGGTGTTGCCGAAGTGGCCGGCGGCGTTGACCGCCTCGACGCCGAGCTGGTGGCCGCTCGCCTGTGCGGGCGAGGCGGCGGAGTTGTCGTACCAGACGCCGGCCAGCACGCCGCCGGTCTGGTACGGGATGAAGTTGGCGTTCGAGGGGCAACTGGTCGCGCCCTTGGCCACGTTCGGGCCGTCGCACCACTGGGTCAGGTCGGCCGACCAGGTCTCGCTGTTGGTGCCGATGCCCTTGAACATCTGCTGCGCGGCGCTCGCCGCACCGTCCGCGTCGCCGCTGAACTTGGCGTTGCCGTTGGCGTCGGTGGTCTGGGTCCCCCACTGGGTGCCGTAGAAGACCAGGTAGACCTTGGAGTGACCGCTCTGGACGCCGATGCCGTCGACGCCGCCGCCGTAGGACAGGGTCTTCGGGTTGGTCCGGGCCCGGGTCGCCGTGCGGGCGGCGGCACTCTGCGACCGGGTCGGGAAGACGCCGTGGCGGTGGGCCTGCGCCGAGGCGGAGGCGGCCGGCGCGGCGGCGGTGTGCTGCGCGGTCGCGGCTATCGCGCCCGTGGACCCGGCTATCGCCAGGGTGAGGCCTGCGGCGAGGGCGAGTCCGGTTCTGATGGATCGGCGGGCGGTGAACGGGCTGATCACGTGGTTCTCCTTGAGTGAAGGCAGTACCTCAGCGAACGGCTGTCGCCCGGGGTCGGGTGGAACTCGGGCGGCGAACCATGGTGCGACCGCACGCAAAGGGGTTGACCCTACGGCGGGTTGGGCATGGCGGTGCGGGCGGTTCCTGCGACCACCCCTGGTCGGGGTGTCAGCGGCGTGAACGCTAGCGAGCCGCCCGGGGCGGAGACAAGGGGTTGCGGAAGATGATCCTCACTTTGGGCAAACTTCCAGCGAACGCCAAGCATCGGGGAGGGGCGGCTGCGGTCCGCGCCGCGCGCCTTCCGGGGGTCCTCCTGGCCCGACCCGGTCTGCGCCGAGGCGTCGCGGGACCGCGGTGGACAGCGTCATCCCATGCCGCAGCCGCGGCTTCGGCCGCTGAGCGAACGGATTGATTCCGAGTCAGATCCCCGCAGGATCAACCCACTGCGGGGTAGGCGAACGTCCGCTTCGAGGCATGCGTGCCATCGATGGCCGTGGGCGCCGATCATCGAGCGGTGAGGACGTTCGCCCACGCTCATTGTCACCCTGCTGGGCGTAACACCGACGCACGGCCTGCGCTACCGGCGGCTCGCCGACAGCGCAGTTCGCGTGCATGAGGAAACCCTGGATGTTCCGGTCCGCGACCGGCGCGGCACAAGCACCGCGCGCCGCATCCAACGCCGCCTGATTCGTTCCGGAACAGCGCTCGATTCGCTGACTGAGTACTTCTACGCCTCGAAAGGCGTGAGGACGAAGATCGGCATCGTCCTGGTGGTCTTCTTCTGGTACTCGGCGTAGTCCGGCCAGGTCGCGACGGCCCGCTCGAACCAGGCCGCGTACTCGTCCCCGTGGACCTCCCTGGCCTGGTAGTCCTTCTTGACCGGGCCGTCCTGGAGTTCCACGTGGGGGTGCGCGATCAGGTTGAAGTACCAGACAGGGTGCTTGGGCGCTCCGCCCAGCGAAGCGACGACGGCGTACTGGCCCTCGTGTTCGACGCGCATCAGCGGCGTCTTGCGCAGCTTCCCGGTCTTGGCACCCAGCGACGACAGCACAATCACCGGCCTGCCCTGGTTGTCGCCGCCCTCGGCGCCGCCGGTGCGCTCGTAGAGCTCAACCTGATTACGGCTGAAGTCGAACGCGCTCGGCTCGTACTCTCCAGCGAGAGGCATCTGTCCACCATCCATTCCGTAGATTCACCCGACTGCCACGGCACATTGCCGCACCGTCAGAGCCTTGAACGGACCCTACCGGCTCAAGCGGACCTTACCCCGCTTCGTATTCCCGGCGGCACGTCGCAACCTCCGTGATCGCGAGATGGTGCACGGTGACCTTCAGCGATCCCGTTCGCCTGCTGACGGGTCGGCCTCCAGCGCGCGCTTCAGCGCGGCGAGCGTCACCGTCATATTCCGGCGGTTCCACTCCGCGCGGCCACCGGTGCGCAGCACGGTCTCCGTCGTCCAGGCGCTGACGCGGTCGCGGCGGTCCTGCCAGAACTGCTCCACCACCGTCACGCCGCCGTCCACGTCGCCCGGCGTCAGGCGGAATCCCCAGCGGGCAACCGGAATCGGCCCGAAGCTGACGTCCCAGGCGAAGGCGCGCCCCGGCTCGGCCTCGACGACCCGGCAGACGGTGCTCCAGCGGATACCGCCCTTGCGGTTGCGGCCCTGGAAGCGCGCGCCCAGCACCGGACCGGCCGGGCTGCCGCGCCAGGCCGCACCCGTGCACTCGGGGCTCCATTCGCCCATTCGCGTCACATCGGTGACGGCGGCCCAGACGGCGTCCGGCACTACGGCGATCTCCGTCCGGACGGAGACGGATTCACGGCCGGCACTGGTCATACAAACCTCTTCCTGAGGCGGGGTGGCCCTGGCATCGCACCGCACGCGGGCTCGCCGCGTCATCGTGCCGTCAGGCCAGTCCCGCCAGCTCGACCGCCTCGGCGGCCGTACGGAGCGCGAGGATGCGCTCGTCCAGCGAGAAGCCGCCCGGGGCGAGGTTCACCGTGGTGACGCCGGCGTCCGCGTAGGCGCGCAGGCGGTCCGCGATGCGCGCGCGGGTGCCGACCAGCGTCGTGGAGTCGATCAGCTGCTGCGGGATCGCCGCCGCCGCGCCCGTCTTGTCGCCCGACAGGTACAGCTTCTGGACCTCGTCCGCCGCGGCCTCGTAGCCCATCCGGCAGGCGATCCGGTTGTAGAAGTTCTGCTCCTTGCTGCCCATCCCGCCGACGTACAGCGCCGTGTAGTGCCGGAAGATGTCCGCCGCCGCGGCGAGGTCCGCCTCGCTGTCGCTCGCGGCGACCGCGATCGGCACGTTCGGGGCGACGTCGAAGCCGTCGAGGGTCAGTCCTGCCTTCTCGCGCCCGGCGCGAACCGGGCCGAGCGAGAGCTCGGCCTGCTCGGGGGCGAAGAAGATGCCGAGCCAGCCGTCCGCGATCTCGCCGGTCAGCTCCAGGTTCTTCGGGCCGATCGCCGCGATGTAGAGCGGAATCCGCTCACGGACCGGGTGGATGGTCAGCTTCAGCGCCTTGCCCGGGCCACCCGGAAGCGGCAGGGTCCAGTTCGCGCCCTCGTGGACGACCCGCTCCCGCGACATCGCCTTGCGGACGATCTCGACGTACTCGCGGGTCCGGGCCAGCGGCTTGTCGAACTTGACGCCGTACCAGCCCTCGGAGACCTGCGGGCCGGAGACGCCGAGGCCGAGCCGGAAGCGCCCGCCGGAGAGGGTGTCCAGGGTCGCGGCGGTCATCGCCGTCATGGTGGGCGTGCGGGCCGGGATCTGGAAGATCGCCGAACCGACGTCGATCCGCTCGGTCTTGGCGGCGACGTACGCCAGGACGGTGGCGGCGTCCGAGCCGTACGCCTCGGCGGCCCAGCAGGCCGCGAAGCCGAGCCGGTCGGCCTCCTGCGCGACAGCGATGTTGTCGGCGTCGTTGCCGAGGCCCCAGTAGCCGAGATTGATACCGAGTCGCACGGTGCTGCCTCCACAGGTAGGGGACTTCACGCTGACTGTATCGGGGCTTCCCGGTCGAAGCTACTGGCCAGTACGCAGTTGTGGCCTGCGTCGCATCCACCCGCCCGGCGGCACGCCCACTACGCTCACCGGCTATGGAACAGCGACACCTGGGCCGGACCGGGCTCCGCGTCTCCCGACTCGGCCTCGGCACCATGACCTGGGGCCGGGAGATGGACGAACTCGACGCGGCGGAGCAGCTGAAGACGTTCGTCGAGGCGGGCGGCAATCTCGTCGACACCGCCGACGTCTACGCCGACGGCGGCGCCGAGTACCTGCTCTCACAGCTCATCGAGGAGTTCGTGCCGCGCTCGGAGCTGGTCATCGCCACCAAGGCGGGCAGCGTGCCCGACCCGGACCGGCGCTTCGACGGCTCGCGCGGCCATCTGCTGAGTGCGCTGGACTCCTCGCTGCGCCGGCTCGGGACCGACTACGTCGACCTGTGGCAGGTGCACGCCTTCGACCCGGACACACCCACCGAGGAGACGCTGCACGCGCTGGACCTGGCCGTGTCCTCCGGACGCGCGCGCTACGTCGGCGTGTCGAACTTCTGCGGCTGGCAGCTCGCCAAGGCGGCCACCTGGCAGCGCGCGATGCCCGGGCGCACGCCGCTGGCCGGCACGCAGATGGAGTACTCGCTGCTGCAGCGCGGGATAGAGCGCGAGGTGCTGCCGGCGGCCGTCGACAGCGGCATGGGCCTGCTCGCGGCCTCCCCGCTGGGTCGCGGGGTGCTGACCGGCAAGTACCGGCACGGCATGCCACCGGACTCGCGCGGGGCGTCGCCGTACTTCTCCGCGTTCGTCCAGCCGTACCTGGACGAACGCGGCCGGCGCATCGTGGACGCGGTCGCCACCGCCGCCGACGGGCTCGCCGCGACGCCACTGCAGGTGGCCCTCGCCTGGGTCCGCGACCGCCCCGGGGTGGTCGCGCCGATCGTGGGCGCCCGCAACGCCACCCAGCTTGCGGCGGCGTTGTCAGTGGAGTCCCTTACGCTCCCGGGAGAGATCTGCCGAGCGCTGGACGACGTCTCCGCGCCGGTGCACTACTACCCCGACCAGGACTGGAGCGCCCTGTGAGCGTCGAGCCGACCCAGACCGAGACAGCCCCCGCCGAGGCGCGGCCGTCGGCGGAGCAGCTCGCCGCGGCCATGCGCGCGATGAGCGGTGGAGCAGGACCGGGGTCCGGCGACCCGGCCGCCCCGGCCGCCGGTTCCGGAACCGCGCCCGATGCCGGGTCCGGCGCCGGTGCAGCGTCCGGCGGCGAGTCCGCCGTGGTCTCGCCGGATGCCGCGCACGCCGCCGCGCTGCGGGCCACGACGGAGGTGCTGGCCGCCGGCGGGGCGCCGGCCGAGCTGGCGCCGGCCACGGTGGCCGGGCTGGGCGAGGGGGCACCGGCCCTGCTGCGCGAGGACCCGTGGGCGATCCTGGCCGTGCCCGGGGTCCGCCCGGAGCACGCCGACGGCTTCGCCCGGGGCCTGCTCGGCGACGCCTGCGGCCCCGACGACCCGCGCCGGGCCCGGGCGCTGACGCTCTGGCTGCTGGAACAGGCGGCACTGCGCGGGCACACCGCGGTGGAGCTGGGCACGATCGCCGACGGCCTGCTCAAGCAGTCGGTGCCGGAGCCCGAGGTCGCCCTCGCGGGGATCCTCGGCGAGGGCCAGGTGATGGCCTTCCAGGAGGAGGTGCAGCAGCCCGGCGCGTCGAGCTCGGACGAGGACGACGCGCCGCCGATGCGCACCCTGCTGGCGCTCGACCGGCTCGCGCTCGCGGAGGAGAGCCTGGCCGACGGCCTGGTGCGGCTGATCTCCACCTTCGAGGGCGACCCCGCTCCCGGGACCGGCGGCGAGGACGGCCGCGCCGGCAGCGCCGGTAGGGAGGCCGAGGGCGAGGCCGAGAACATTGCTGACACGGACGCGGACGCGGAGACGGACGACGAGACCGAGACCGACCCGCTCACCCTCGACTGGGCCTCGGCGGTCGACGCCGCGCCGTCCCCGTCCGCCGCCGCGCTGATCCGGGCCGTCTCCGACGCGGGCCTGGTGCTGCACACCGGCGGCGAGGCCGCCAGGGCCGAGCCGATGGCGCTGGTCCGCGCCGCCCGCACGCTGGGCCTGCGGGCCTACGCCTGCGCGGCGACCGCCGACGGCGTGCGACGGCTCGCCGACGAGGCGGCGGTGACCCTGGCCGGGCTGCTCACCGGAGCGCAGGGCCCCGGGCGCGCCCCTGACGGGACGCTGGCACTGGATCTGCTGGTCGTCCTCGACGCCCCGGGTCTCGATGTGGAGACGGCGGCGACGCTGGTGGAGTCGGTCGCCGACGGGGCACGGCTGGTGCTCAGCGGCGACCCGGCCGAGCTGTGGTCCGCCGGTCCCGGCCGGGTGTTCGCCGATGTGCTGGCCGCCAAACCCTGCCCCTCGGTGGCGTCGCGCACCCCGGACTTCGGCCCGATCGGGGAGCTGGCCTCCGGCGTCGGCGTGGGCGAACTGCTGCCGGTCGAGGCCCCCGACAAGGAGGTCGTGATCGTCACGGCCAAGGACGGCGCGGAGGCAGTGCACCGGGCGCTGCAGCTGATCCACGACTCCATCCCGCGCGCCCTCGGCATTCCCGCCGATCAGGTCCGGGTGCTGACCCCGGGTCATTCCGGGCCTGCGGGCACCCGGGCGCTGAACGCGGGACTGAAGCAGCGCTTCAACCCGGGCCCGGGGGCCTTCGGCGGCTTCGACCCGGGCGACCTGGTGGTGCACTCCCCGGCCCCCGGCGTGGCCCGTCCCGGCACGGTGCTGGCGGGCGTCCCGCAGGGGCTGCTGCTGGAGTGCGAGGGCGAGGAGGTGACCGTGCCGCGCGACCAGATCACTTCGGTACGGCACGGCTGGGCGCTGACCGCGCATCAGGCGGCGGGGCGGCGCTGGCCCGCCGTGGTGGTCCTGCTCGCCCCGGAGGCGGCCGGCGAGCTGACCCGGCAGTGGGTCTACACGGCGTTCAGCCGGGCCGAGCGGCACCTGTCGGTGGTGCACGCGGTCGGCCCGGCCCTCGTCCAGGCGGTCGGCTCGGTGCCGGCCCGGCCCCGGGTCACCCGGCTGCGCGGCATCGTCGCCGAGCAGACCGCCGACCTGGCCGGCGGCTGACCGGCCCCGGGGGGCCTGGACCTCAGTGCTCGGGGTCCAGGACCTCCAGCTCGTCGTCGTAGACCTCGCTGACGTCGAAGCGGCAGATGAGCAGCTCCGGGTCGGCGTCGTCGAAGGGCTCGCCGAGCCAGTCCCCCGGCTCGGCCGGGTCGGCGGCGGTGACCCAGAGCGTCGAGTCGCCCTCCTCCAGGCCGAACTGCTCGGCCCGGCCGGCGATCTCGTCGGGTTCGTACTCCCCGAACAGCGCGCCGAGCGCCGCCGTCACGCTGGAGGCGGCGACCGGGGCGGGGTCGACGGCGGTACTGCCGTCGATGCGCAGCGCCGCCGCCCGCAGCCGCAGCGGATCGGCGATCAGGTAGTCCCGGCGGATCAGCACGCTGATCGCCTCCGGGTCGTCCGGATCGGCATAGTGGCCGACGCCGGTCTCGTGCGGCACCTCGAAGGGGGTGACCTCGTCGTAGGCGTCGTAGAGGACTTCGTCGTAGTCGTCGGCGGCACGCGCCAGTGCCTCGTAGGCGGCGGCGACACCGGGGTCGTTCTCCCCGGTACGGGCTTCGACGGCGGCCAGATGGCGGTCGATGGCGGCCTTGACCGCCTCAGCTGCGTTACGTACCTCGGCGATGGTGGGCTGCGCGACATCAGGCATGGTGCTGACGCTATCCGCTGTTGGGCCGCCGGTGCACAGGAGTTCTCCGCTCACGCCCGATTCGTACGGAACTGCACCCCACACGTCCCACCCGCCCCACCCGTTCCGACCCGTCGGAGTGCCCTGAGCGGAAACGCCCTGTCGCCGCGCGATGGATCGTGGGAACCTGGCCGGACCAGGTTCGGCGCCGGGCTGAACCCCTGTCAGATCCGATCAGCCGCAGGGCCACGTAGGCTTGCCGTAGAGCGTTCTGCCGGAGGAATGAGACTTGGCCGTCACCAAAGCCGCACCGAAGATCGTCCAACAGCCCGAATACGAGTTCAGGTCACTGCTGCTGGCGCGGGACGTCTCGCGGAACGACGCGAGGCGCCTGCTGACCGAGCAGGCGGAGTACGGACACTGGGAACTGGACCGGCTGCGTCTGTACCCGGACGGCCGCCGGAAGGTCGTACTCCGACGGAAGATCATCCGCCAGGTCCGCACCTGGTCCTACCTCTCCGACGACCTGGGCTGACGCGTCCGGGAACGACCGCCGGGGCAGCGGCGGGACCGAACGCCGAAGGGGTGGCCGACCCCGGATTCCCTCCGGAGCCGACCACCCCTTCGTTCTGCTCGCTGCGCACGGCGCCGACGGACGGCGGCCGCGCCGCTCAGCGCTCGCTGTGCCGGCGCGAGCGGCGGAAGAACACCAGTCCGGCACCGCCGAGCAGCAGCGCCGTGCCGGTCGGCAGCAGCACACCGGCCGTGTCACCCGCACCGGTCGAGGCCAGCACGGCCCGGGTGGGCAGCACCTGGTGCGCGCCGACAACCTGCTGGGGCGGCGGCGGGCTCTGACGGTGCTGCGGGGCGATCACCGGCGGGGTGCTCTGCGGCGGGGTGCTCTGCGGCGGTGGTGGCTGCGGGTGGTTGTTCACCGGCGGCGGACAGTTGTCGGTCGGCGGGGGCGGCGGCGGGGTGCAGGAGCAGTTCTCGGACGGCGTGCCCGAGCCACCGCCGTTGTCGCCGCCGGTGTCTCCGCCCGCGGTCGGCTGCTGCGGCGTACCGCCGTGGTTGGCGCAGTGGTTGCCGAACGCGGGGTTCCCGGCGCCGACCGCGTTGACGGAGTCGCCGCAGGCGTTGAGCGGGATGTCGACCGGGATCTGCACCGTGTTGCCGGCGCCGACGCCCGGCGAGCCGTGGCTGCCACCGGCGATGCCGGCCCCGGCGTCCGCGTCGCGCCGGGAGCCGCTGTTCCGGCAGTCGTTGCCCATCGCCGGGTTCAGCAGCCCGACGACGTCGATGGTGTTGCCGCAGACGTTGGTCGGGACGTCGACCGGCACCTGGACCGTGTTGCCCGAGCCGACGCCCGGTGAGTCGCTCGCCGTGCCCGCGGCTCCGGCGTCCGCATAGGCGTAGCCTGCGGTGGACGCGAGGACGCTTCCGGTCGCCATGACCGTGAGTAGCCCGCGTCTGGCAGCTTGTCGCATGGATTGCCCTGCCCTCAGTTGGTGATTGGTCCGCACGGGACCGTGATGACCTGCCGCATTCGCGCTGGTGCCTCAGCTAACGAGGTGGGTCCGGCCCCGGTCACGCGACGCGCGCCTTTCGTTTCGACCGAGCGAACGCCGCAGCCCCGGGAGGCATGGCACGCCTCCCGGGACCACGTTGGTCAGAGGTCCGGACGTTGGTCAGAGACCCAGAATCCGGAAAACGTTCAGCTGTTCGAGCAGCTGTTCCCGAAGGCCGGGTTCAGCAGCCCGATGACGCTGATGGTGTTGCCACAGACGTTCACCGGAATGTGGATCGGGACCTGCACCACGTTGCCGGAGAGCACCCCCGGGGAACCCCAGGCCGCACCCTCGGCGTCCGCCCCGTGGGCGGACGCGGCACCCGCGCCGGCGAGAACCAGACCACCAGTGACCGCGGCAACCGCGGCGATCTTCTTGACCTGCATGATGTCCTCCTTGTCGACGTCGCAGCCCGTTCGGCGGGCTGCATATGGGTGAACGAGACTGTGGCAAACGGGGTACGTGTGCCACCTGTGGTTCACCCGTTGCGGTGAGTCGGCGGATGGACGTGCGAACGGCCCGCCGCTCCCGGTCAGGGAGCGACGGGCCGTTCGGCGGAGTCCGCCGGCGCGGGGCCACGTCCGCGCGCCGCAGGCGTCAGCAGGCGTCAGCAGGCGTCGATGAACCGGTCCAGCACCCGGACGCCGAACCGCAGCCCGTCCACCGGCACCCGCTCGTCCACGCCGTGGAACATCCCGGCGAAGTCGAGGTCCGGCGGCAGCTGCAGCGGGGCGAAGCCGAAGCAGCGGATGCCCAGCTCGCTGAACGACTTCGCGTCGGTGCCGCCGGACAGGCAGTACGGCACGGCGCGGGCGATCGGGTCCTCCGCCCGCAGCGCGGTCTGCATGGCGTCGACCAGGGCACCGTCGAAGCTGGTCTCCAGCGCCTTGTCCGAGTGCACCGCCTCCCGGCGCACCCGCGGGCCCAGCACGCTGTCCAGCTCGTCCAGGAACTCCTGCTCCAGACCGGGCAGGAAGCGGCCGTCGACATGGGCGGTGGCCTGGCCCGGGATCACGTTGACCTTGTAGCCCGCGCCGAGCATGGTCGGCTGGGCGGTGTTGCGCAGCGTCGCGCCGATCAGCTTGGCGATGCCGCCCAGGCGCTCCAGCGTGGTGTCCATGTCCTCCGGGTCGAGTTCGACGCCGAGCGCGTCGGAGAGCTCGTCCAGGAAGTGCCGGACGCTCTTGGTGACGCGTACCGGGAACTTGTGCCGGCCGAGCCGCGCCACGGCCTCGCACAGCTCGGTGATCGCGTTGTCCTTGTTGGTCATCGAGCCGTGCCCGGCGGTGCCGTCCACGGTGAGGCGCATCCAGTGCATCCCCTTCTCCGCGGTCTCCACCAGGTAGAGCCGCAGGTTCTCGTTGACGGTGAAGGAGAACCCGCCGACCTCGCCGATCGCCTCGCTGACCCCCTCGAACAGGCCCGGGTGCTTGTCGACCAGGTGCCGGGCGCCGTAGACCCCGCCGGCCTCCTCGTCCGCGAGGAAGGCCAGCACGATGTCACGCGGGGGCTTGCGCCCGCTGCGGAGCCGGTCACGGACCACCGCGAGGGTCATCGCGTCCATGTCCTTCATGTCCACGGCACCCCTGCCCCAGACGCAGCCGTCGGCGATCTCGCCGGCGAAGGGGTGGTGCGTCCAGTCGTCCGCGTTGGCGGGGACGACGTCGGTGTGCCCGTGGATCAGCAGTGCGGGACGGGACGGGTCCTCCCCGGCGATCCGGGCCACCGTGCTCGCGCGGCCCTTGGCCGACTCGAAGATCTGCGGCTCCAGCCCGACCTCGGCCAGCTTCTCCGCCACGTACTCGGCCGCGGCCCGCTCGCCCGGCCCCGATCCGTCACCGTAGTTGCTGGTGTCGATGCGGATCAGTTCCCGGCACAGCTCGGCGACCTCGTCCTCACCAGGTGCACGACCGCCGCCGGCCGCATGCCCGCCCTGCCGGTTCGGATTCGTCTCGCTCACGGTGCTCCGCCTCTCTCCCGAGTTTGCCGCCATCCTCCCTCCTCCCCGTCCCGAGCCCAACCCCGCCCCGCGAGCCGCCCGCCCATCACCGCAGGTCCAGCCCCCGGTAACCCGTTCGGAACCCGGGCTGATCTTTGCTATGGTTAAGCACGTCAGCGCGACGGAGACGCCGCGATGATCACCCGGTCCGGGTGGCGGAATGGCAGACGCGCTAGCTTGAGGTGCTAGTGCCCTTCGGGGCGTGGGGGTTCAAGTCCCCCCTCGGACACACTCTTTCCCCACGGTGCTCGGTTTTCCGCATCGTGGATCGGCGCCCGTGCCCGGCCTTCGGCCAGGTTCGGGCGTTCGTCGTTCGCGCCCGGGGCCGTTCAGCGCACGGGGCGGCGCCCCGGCCGTCGGGACCAGCGCACGCCGACGTAGACCAGGTCGGCGATGAACAGCACGATGCCGATGATCAGCAGGTAGAGCAGCCCTTTGGCGACGACTCCGACGATGCCGAGCACGATCGCGACAATGATCAGCAACAGTACGAATGCCATGGCGCGGTCGCCTTCCCTCCGGTGCGGGTGAGATCAGCGGCGGGCGAGTTTCCGCTCGCCGCCGGAGCCGGACTGATAGTCCAGCTCGTAGTGGGTGAAGATCGCTTCCTCGTCCTCGGCGGGCAGCACGTCGTCGGTGCCGATCGAGGGCGCGCCTTTGACCAGGGCCCTGGGGTAGGCGACCCGGACGTATCCGGGGCCGACGACGGCCCGGTCCAGCGGGACGAACACCAGGCGGTGGCGGGTGGGAAGCCCGACCCGTACGGTGGCCACGGCCGGCTCGTCGCTTCGGGTGTCCACGTAGACCGCCTCCAGCGTCCCGATCTTGCGGCCGTCCGGGTCGACGACATCGTGGGTGCGCCACTCGCGGATGTCCGCGGCCTCGATCACGACGGCTCCTCTCGTGTCACACGGCTCGCGTCCCCGGGGCTCGGGGCTCCGACTGCGCGACCCGGAGTTGCGACCGGTCCCGGCCGACCACCTGTGTGGCTCCTACCCTGCCCTCCCCCGGCGAAGCACACCACCGCGCGACGCCTGGGCTCCGGCGCCCTCCCCGTGCTTCGCCGGATCAATGCCCGGGCCCATGGCTGCACTTGTGTGCGTTTCCGCCCAGGAGCCATCAGGAGAGGCCGGGGGCTTGGAGGAGGGGAGTATGTTGGAGTCACCGAGGGCCTCTCGAATATCGCCACTTTGGCGGCATCGTCTCCGGCGAGCGACAATGCTGGGCCTCGATGGCCCAGGGACGGGTTCGCGCCGTGACGACGACCAGTGTTCCCCTGCAGGTTCTCCAGCAGCCGCAGGTTTCCCAGCAGGTGCAGATTCCGGCGACGGCTGCGCCGGCAGTGCGGTTGTCACTCAAACCGGCGAGCCGCAATCCGGGGAGGGTGGACGGGGCCTGGTGGCCGCGTTCGCGGGATCTGGCCCGGGAACTGCCGGCGCTCGTGGCGGAGCTGGACCGGGTGTGGGGCAGGATCACCCGGGTCACGGTGCATCGGGGTATGTGGCCGGACGTTCCGCCCGCGGTCCCGACGGGCACGCACACCGTGCGCCTGGGGTGGTTCGACATCGAGCAGGAGCCCGACGACCTCTGCCTGCTCTCCTACACGGTCGGACGCTGGGACCTGCTGGTGGTGCCTCCGGAGTGCGACCCGGACCGGGCAGCTCGGCTGATGGCGACGGCCTGCGACGTACACAACCATCAGAGCACCCGCGCCCTGATGGCCGACGCCGCGGGTGTGGGCGCCGAGGCCCTGGTCACCGGCCCCCCGACCGGGGCCGCCGCCGGGGACGGATCCACCCGGAGGGCCCTGCGGGCGAGCGTGGCACGCAGCCGCGCCGCCTCATGGCCCGTGCCGCTCGTCCTTGACGCTCCTGCTGTCCGAAGCTGACCCGTCCGGGCCCGACTCCTGCCGACCCACGCTCTCCGCTGATCCGCTGATCCGCAGATCCGCGGGGCGCGGCGCGGTCGCGATCCCATCCGCGCCATGAGCCGAGGAACGCCATGACCGTTCTCATCGTCCTGATCGTCGTCGTCCTGCTGCTGGCCCTGCTCGGGGTCGGGCTGGGGGTGAAGATCGTCAAGCAGTACGAGCAGGGAGTGCTGTTCCGGCTGGGCCGGGTACTCGGCGAGCGGGAGCCGGGGCTCCACATGATCATTCCCTTGGTCGACGTCCTGCACCGGGCGTCGCTGCGGATCGTCACCATGCCGATCCAGTCGCAGGGCATCATCACCCGCGACAACGTGAGCGTCGACGTGTCGGCGGTGGCGTACTTCCGCGTGGTGGACGCGGTGAAGTCGGTCGTCGCGATCGAGAACGTCTACGCCGCCATCGACCAGATCGCCCAGACCACGTTGCGGAAGGTGGTCGGACAGCACACCCTGGACGAGACGCTGTCCGAGACCGACACGATCAACCTGGACATCCGCGAGATCCTCGACGTGACC
Organism: Streptacidiphilus sp. EB129; assembly: GCF_041262645.1. Classification (NCBI taxonomy): domain Bacteria; kingdom Bacillati; phylum Actinomycetota; class Actinomycetes; order Kitasatosporales; family Streptomycetaceae; genus Streptacidiphilus; species Streptacidiphilus sp. EB129. Next base: position 72,533 of record NZ_JBGCCS010000018.1, on the reverse strand, counting down.
ACGGTCGAGTGGGGCGTGCAGGTGACCCTGGTGGAACTCAAGGACATCCAGCTGCCCGACAGCATGAAGCGGGCGATGGCACGCCAGGCCGAGGCGGAGCGGGAGAAGAGGGCGAAGATCATCAATGCCGAGGGCGAGTCCATGGCCGCCGCCGCACTGGGCGACGCCTCGGACATCATGATGGCGCACCCGCTGGCCCTCCAACTACGCAACCTGCAGAGCCTGGTGGAGATCGGCGTCGACAAGAACACCACCGTCGTCTTCCCGGCACCGCTGATGAGCACCATCGGCGAACTCGGCTCCTTCCTCGCCCGCGAGGCCGCAGCCGCCACCCCACTGGCAACCCCCCGCGCAACCCCGACGGCAGGCCCCCTCGCGACCCAGCCGGTACCGGCGGCCCCGCCGGTACCCCGGACCCGGCCGCTGCCGCCGGGCAAGCCCAACGGCACGGCCAACCCGGTGTCGGTCGTCAAGGCCAACCGGGGCGACCTGCCCGTCCAGGGCGCACGCCGCGTCAACAGCCCCTGATCCGAAGCCAACCGGGTTGCGGACCGAAGCCCGTAGCCGCTGTGCGGACCGGGGCAGTCGCTGGCTGCCCGGCCCGCACGGTCATGCCCTGTCGTACAAGGAGCTCTGACCCATGGCCACGCACGACCCCTTCCGCGGGACCCTCTCCGCCGATCTGCTGCAGACGATGGACGCGTACTGGCGGGCGGCCAACTACCTGTCGGTCGGCCAGCTCTACCTCTACGACAACCCGCTGCTGAAGCGACCACTGGAACTGTCGGACGTCAAGCCGCTGACCGTCGGGCACTGGGGCACCACCCCGGGCCAGAACTTCATCTACGTCCACCTGAACCGGGTCATCACCCGATACGACCTGGACATGTTCTATGTCGCCGGTCCCGGCCACGGCGGCCCGGCGCTGGTGGGCAACACCTACCTGGAGGGCTCGTACAGCGAGGTGTACCCCGACGTCAGCCAGGACGAGGCCGGGATGAAGAAGCTCTTCACCCAGTTCTCGTTCCCCGGCGGCATCTCCAGCCATGTGGCGCCGACCACGCCCGGCTCGATTCACGAGGGCGGTGAACTGGGGTACTCGCTCAGTCACGCCTTCGGCGCCGCCTTCGACAACCCCGACCTGGTGGTCGCCTGCGTGGTCGGTGACGGCGAGGCCGAGACCGGGCCGCTGGCCACCGCGTGGCAGTCCACCAAGTTCCTCGACCCGGTCAGCGACGGAGCGGTGCTGCCGATCCTGCACCTGAACGGCTACAAGATCAGCAACCCCAGCATCCTGGCCCGGATCGAGGACGAGGAACTGGACCAGTTCCTCCGCGGCTGCGGCTGGGACCCCCTGGTCGTGGCCGGCCACGAGCCGCAGGCGATGCACCAGCTCATGGCCGCCGCCCTGGACACGGCCGTCGAACGGATCCGGCAGATCCAGGACCACGCCCGCAGTACCGGGGACTCGGCACGTCCGCGCTGGCCGATGATCGTGCTGCGCTCGCCCAAGGGCTGGACCGGCCCCGTCACCGTCGACGGCCTCCAGGTCGAGGGGACCTTCCGCTCGCACCAGGTGCCGCTGCTGGTGGACGCCGAACACCCCGGCCATCTCGCGCAGCTGGAGAGCTGGATGCGCAGCTACCGGCCGCAGGAGCTGTTCGACCACGACGGCCGGCTGATGCCGGACCTGGCCGCACTGGCCCCCAAGGGTGACCGGCGCATGGGCGCCAACCCCCACACCAACGGCGGGCTGCTGCTGCGGGACCTGCGGATGCCGGACTTCCGCACCCATGCGGTGAAGGTGCCCCTGCCCGGTGCGGTCCAGGCGCAGGACACGCTGGTGCTGGGCGAGTTCCTGCGGGACGTGACCTCGTTGAACGAGCAGCAGCGCAACTTCCGGATCTTCGGCCCCGACGAGACCCTGTCGAACTTCCTGGGCGCGGTCTTCGAGGTGACCAGTCGCCAGTGGCAGGGCCGGACGGTGGAGGGCGACGAGTTCCTGGCGCCCTCGGGCCGGGTGCTCGACTCCATGCTCAGCGAGCACCAGTGCGAAGGATGGCTGGAGGGTTACCTGCTGACGGGCCGCCATGGTCTGTTCAACTGCTACGAGGCGTTCATCCACATCGTCGACTCGATGGTCAACCAGCACGCGAAGTGGCTGAAGGTCACCTCGCAACTGCCCTGGCGCGCTGACATCGCCTCCCTCAACTACCTGCTGACCTCGCACGTGTGGCAGCAGGACCACAACGGCTTCACCCACCAGGACCCCGGTTTCCTGGACCATGTGGTGAACAAGAAGGCCGACGTGGTGCGGGTCTACCTGCCGCCGGACGCCAACTGCCTGCTGTCGGTGATGGACCACTGCCTGCGCAGCCGGCAGTACGTCAATGTCGTGGTGGCCGGCAAACGCGCGATGCCGCAGTGGCTGTCCATGGAGGCAGCGGTGGTCCACTGCACCGAGGGCGCCGGGATCTGGCAGTGGGCCAGCAACGACCAGGGCGGCGAGCCGGACGTGGTCCTGGCCTGCTGCGGGGACACGCCCACGCTGGAGGTCCTGGCGGCGGTGTCCCTGCTGCGCGAGCACCTGCCCGAACTGAAGGTCCGCGTGGTCAACGTGGTGGACCTGATGCGGCTGGAGCCCGACACCGAGCACCCGCACGGGCTCAGCGACGCGGACTACGACTCGCTGTTCACCCGCGACAAGCACATCGTCTTCGCCTTCCACGGCTACCCCTGGCTGATCCACCGGCTCACCTACGCCCGCACCAACCGCAACCTGCACGTGCGCGGCTACAACGAGGAGGGCACCATCACCACCGCCTTCGACATGCGGGTGCAGAACCGCCTGGACCGCTTCCACCTGGTGATGGACGTGATCGACCGGGTCCCGCACCTGGGCGCCCGCGGCGACCACCTCAAGCAGCAGATGCAGGACAAGCTCGTCCAGCACAGCCAGTACATCGGCAGGCACGGCCAGGACCTGCCCGAGATCCGCGACTGGACCTGGAACGGATGACGGCGAGGATCCGCCGAACGCCGGCAGCGGCCGGGGCACAGCGGGGGGAGAATGGGGGTGTCCGGCCTCGGATGTGGACAACAGCCGCCGTGGCAACAACAGAGTGCGGATCCGGCGTGGTGCCGAATCCGCACTCTGCGTTGTCGCGGGTCACGCGACCGGCCTGAGGCGGGTCACGGGACCGGTGCTCCGGCGCGGGGCTCACCGCGTGACGGGGCGCTCGCGGTCGTGCTGCGCGCTAGCTGCGCGCGGACCTGCCTTCGGACAGCAGCATGCCCGTGGCCGCGAGTCCGAGGGCGCAGCAGAGTCCGCCGACCAGGACGTTGTTCCAGATCATCCCCGCCGTGGGGTGGTGCCCGACGGTGACCACCCAGGGCGAGATGATCAGCCACACGCCGATGGGCGCGACCACGCCGCTCAGCCGGTACATGCGCTCGGGGGCGAGCGTCAGGCACAGCCCGATCACCGCCACGGCGATGCCCAGGATGAGGTTGTTGGCCTGCAGGTTGGGGTTGGTGGGCCCGAAGTGCACGACCCACGGGGAGATCGCCGCGTACAGACCGGCGAGGAGGACGAGCCCGTCGATGGCGACGACGCCGCGGCGGCTCTCCATGCGCGCGTAGCGCGCCCGCATCTCGGCGACATCCGGGTGTGCCGCGATGTCTGGGCCATGATGCGAGATATCGGCCATTCCGATCGCCTTCTTCCGAAAACTACCGATAGTTCCGATATGCCTCTTCCCTCCTTATATGAGCTTTACTCCCCCGCACCCCCGCCTCCTCACACCGCCGCTGACCTCAGGCGATGCCCGGCGCTACGCGGTGACGCCACCGTCGGTGACCAGGTCGTGGCCGACGACGAAGCCGGCCTCGTCGGAGGCGAGCCACAACACGGCGGCGACCACCTCCGCCGTGGACCCGACCCGCCCCAGCGGCACCGCGCCGGCCAGCCGCGCGGCTCGGTCGGCCTCGGTCTCGCCCGGCCGGAAGGACATCGAGGTGTCGGTCGGCCCGGGGCTGACCGCGTTGATCCGGATGCCGTCCTTGACGTGGTCCAGCGCGGCGACCTTGGTCAGCGTGCTCACCGCCGCCTTGGAGGTGGCATAGGCGGCCAGGCCCGCGCGGCGGCTGTGCGCGCCGATGTTGGACGAGGTGTTCACGATCGCGCCGCCGCCGTGGGCGCGCATGTGGCGGATCTCCTCCTGCAGGCACAGCAGCACCCCGGTGAGGTTCACGTCCAGCACGTTCTGCCAGACGGCCAGGTCCAGGTCGCCGACGGGTGCGGGGCCGCCGAAGACGCCCGCGTTGTTGTGCGCCACGTGCAGGCCGCCGTGCCGCTCCACCACGGTGCGCACCAGCCGGGCCACGTCGTCGGGCCTGGACACGTCGGCCGGCACCGCGCTCGCCTTGCCGCCGTCGGCCTCGATCAGCCGTACGGTCTCCTCGATCGACTCCGGGCGGATGCCGGAGGCCACCACGACCGCGCCCTCGGCGGCGAAGGCCCGGGCGCTCGCGCGCCCGATACCGGCACCCGCTCCGGTCACCAGGACGACCTTGTCGGTGAATCGCTGGGACATCAACCGCTGGGACATCAACACTCACTCATCTCGTTTGCTAGCAGGATCACTGACATCACATCAGTACAGGAAGGGACGGTCAGCGGCCGCGCGGCCGCAGCAGCAGCGCCGCGCCCAGCGCGGCGGCCCCGAACGCCGCCGCCGCGCAGCCGAAGGCGAAGCCGTAGCCGGAGGTCGCGGCCGCGGCGGTTGCCGCACCGGAGCGGGTCAGCGCGTCGGTGTGGGCGGCCGCCAGGGTGACCAGCACGGTCAGCCCCAGCGCCGGACCCATCTCCAGTGCGGTGTTGGCCACCGCCCCGGCCGTGCCGGTCTGGCCCGCCGGGACGTCCGCCATCGTGGAGACGGTGGCCCCGGCGAAGACCGGCACCACCCCGACGGCGAAGAGCAGCAGGCCGGCGAGCACCGGCCCGAGGTAGGGGGTGCCCTGCCCGATGCCGCTGAGCAGGGCCAGGCCGAGCCCGGACAGCGCCAGGCCGCCGACCGTGACCGGACGCGGGCCGAAGCGCTGCACCAGGCGTCCGACCAGCAGTCCGGCGGTGACCAGGGCCAGACCGAAGGGCAGGAAGGCCGCCGAGGTGGCCGGCGCCGAGTAGCCGCGGGCCTGCTGGAAGTAGAGCGCGAGCATGAAGAACACGCTGGTGATCCCGGCCGAACCCAGGAACACCGCCAGCAGCGCCACCGCCCGGCGCGGCGTGGCCAGGAAGGACAGCGGCAGGATGGGCAGGGCGGCCCGCCGTTCGACCGCGACGAACAGCGCCAGCAGCACCACGCCGGCGCAGAGCGGGCCGAGCGAGACCCCGGCGGTCCAGCCCCGGTCCGGGACCTGCAGCAGCCCGTAGCCGAGCAGCGAGATACCCGCGGTCACCAGCAGCGCCCCCGGCACGTCCAGTTGGCCCCTTGTCCTTCCGCCGCCGCCCCCGGCGGGCAGCAGCCGTCGCGCCGAACCGGCCGCCAGGGCGGCGACCAGGACCGGCACGGCGAAGGCCCAGCGCCAGGAGTCGGTGTCGGCGACGGCCCCGGACAGCAGCATCCCCGCCGTGCCGCCGAACGCGGCCAGGCCGCCCCAGAGCGCCATCACCCGGGTCTGCCGGGCCGGTTCCGGATACAGGACACCGACCAGGGCCACCGCCGCCGGGACCGCCAGCGCGGCCCCGGCGCCCTGCCCGAACCGCGCCGCCAGCAGCGTCCACGCGTCCGGGGCCAGCCCGGCCAGGACCGAGGCCACACCGAACAGGCCGGTCCCGGCGACGAAGGCGCGACGCGCCCCGTACAGATCGGCCAGCCGGCCGCCGAGCAGCAGCAGGCCGCTGAAGGAGACCCCGTAGGCGGCGTTGACCAGCGCGAGCTGCGCCCGGTCGAGGCCCAGCTCGTGCTGGATCTCCGGGAGCACCACGTTGAGCACGCTCATCGCCAGGATGACGGTGAACTGCACCGAGGCGAGCAGGGTGAAGGCCAGGGTCCGCCGTGCCGAACGGTCACCGGGGGACGCCGCCGCCGTTGAAGTCGCCGGCGCGGCGGCGGCCGCCGGTCCCGCCGTGGTCTCCGGCTGCATCTACGACCACCTCTCGGATCGTCAGGAGGACTACGCGGGCAGGGAGACGGACTGCGAGTGGTGGAACACGTCGCGCGGGTCGTACGCGGCCTTCACCTGCTGCAGGCGCGGGTAGTTGTCCTTGTAGTACAGGGTCTGCCAGGGCACCCCGGAGCGGTTCTGGGCCGGGTCGGTGATGTCGGCGTCCGGGTAGTTGATGTAGCAGCCGTCGGCGGCCGCGCCCGGCACCGGGTACCCGCCGGTCGCGGCGAACACCTCGCTGTAGACGTCGCGGGTCCAGCCGATGTTCTCGGCGTCGTTCCCGGCGCCGGACCAGAAGCTCTGGAACAGCCCCTTGAAGATCGACCCGCGCTGCGCGGAGGCGGTGGCGTCGGAGGCGACCTCGTTGATCCTGCCGCCGAAGGACAGCAGTACCACCATCGACGCCGGGTTCTGGTGGTCCGTGCGGGTCAGATGCCGGTACATCGACCCGATCTGTGCGTCACTGAACGGCTTGAGCAGGTACGCCGACTTGTGCGCACCGCGCAGCACCGGGCTGGTCAGCGTCGGGTTGCTGGTGCCGAGCAGCTTGGACGCGGTGAGCCAGGGCAGTCGCTGCGGGGTGAACAGCTGCGGCAGCGGCCCGTGCTCACCGGTCGACCGGGTCATCGGACGCGCCGCCCCGGCGCCCAGCGCCGCGGTGACCTCGCTCAGGTAGTCCTCGATCAGCTTCTCAGCGTCGGGCACCGTGGCGTCGATCTGGGTGAGCAGGCCGATGCTGCCGTTGGACTGATGGTTCATCATCAGGAAGCTGCACAGCGTGCCGTACGGGGAGTCCGCCGAGGCGTTGCGCTCGTGCCAGCCGCCGAAGGCGCGCACCAGGCCTGCGAAGGCGTCCTTGGTCAGCTCGGTCCAGGGCAGGGATATCGCGCTGACCAGCACCTCCTTGGGAGGGGTGACCAGTTGCTCGGCGGCCGGCCGGCCGTCGGTACCCGGGCTGCGGAACCAGTACCGGGTGACCACACCGAAGTTGCCCCCGCCGCCACCGGTGTGAGCCCACCACAGGTCCCGGTGCGGGTCGGTTGCCTCACGGGTGGCCACCACGCTGCGGGCGGTGCCGGACGCGTCCACCACGACCACCTCCACCGCGTAGAGGTGGTCGACGCTCAGACCGTGGCGGCGCGACAGCATGCCGTAGCCGCCGCCGGCGATGTGCCCGCCGATGCCGACGGAGTAGCACATGCCGCCGGGGACGGTCACGCCCCAGCCCTTGAACAGGGCCTCGTAGGTCTGCAGCAGGGTCGCCCCGGCGCCGACCGCGAAGGCGCCGAGCGTCTGGTCGTACTCGACGGTGTCCAGCAGGGAGGTGTCGATGACCACCCGGACGTCGGGGTTGAACACGAAGTCGCAGTAGCAGTGGCCGCCGCTCTTCACCGACAGCTGCTTGCCCGCGTCCACCGCCTCCTGGACCGCCTGCACCACCTCGGCGGTCGAGCGCACCACCCGCACCGAGTCCGGGCGTCCGACCCAGCGGGTGTTGTTGCCCACCACCAGGTCGCTATAGCGCGGGTCGTCCGGGCGGACGACGATCGGCGCGGTGTCGGCGTGACCGGCGCCGGTCGGGGTGCTGGTCGGAGCGGCGGTCGGGGTCGCTGCGGTGGCGGTTGCTGTGAGCGGGCCGGCTTCCAGGGTCGCCGCACCGGCGATGACCGCCGCCGTGCCGGCCAGCATGCTGCGCCTGTTGAGTCTCGTCATGGTCTGTCGTGGTCGCTTTCCGGGAGTTCCGTCGGAGAGGAGGTGTGCGGTGCGAGCGGCTGGTGCTGCCTGCGCCGGGTCAGCCGCACCAGGTCAGGCCGAGGCCGAGGCGCTCGGCGAAGTCGTGGGTGCGGTCGACAGACCAGCGCGCGCCGACCGGGGCGTCCGCGCCCAGGTCCAGCGGGTACCCGGCGGCGAGGAAGAAGCGTTCGAACCCGCCGGGTGTGGTGATGACGTGGAACCGCGCGTCCGCGCTGACCACCTCGTAGGAGTGCGGGATTCCGCGCGGCAGGAAGAGCGTGCCCGAGCCGGAGACCTCGTGCACCCGGTCGCCAACGGTCACCGTCAGCTCGCCGGAGCCGACGAGGAAGATCTCGTCCTCCACCGAGTGGATGTGGCGCGGGCCGCGTTCGCCGTGGACCGCCTGGAACCGGGTGATCCCCACGGCGCCGCCGGTCTCCTCGGCGGTCAGCTCCGCGGTGACGACCGAGCCCCGGCCCCAGAGCCGGGAGCGCTCTGCGTCGACGGCACTGCGCCGGGAGCCGCCGGCGTCGAGCGCGCTCATGTCGGCTGTGGTCATGGTGTCTCTCCTCCAGGGGGCGCGGTGGGATTGGCTGTCGCGGTCGCGATGCTGTCGGACCCTCACACGGGGCGCCGGACAGCGGCAACGGCCGGATGGCGACTTGGTCAGGTGACGGATACGGACGCCGGCCCGGCCGCCGCGGCCGGGGCGGGGAGGGCCGCCGCGAGGCCGCCGGGAGCGTCCGGGGGCCCGGCATGCAGCCAGGACACCTTCCCGTGCAACTCCTCGGTCGACAGCCCGGAGAGGTACGCGTTGCGGGCCAACGCCTCGGCGCCGCGCGGATGGTAGAGCTGCCGCCCCATCTCGCGGGCGACCAGCGTGGTCCGCGCGGTGCGCTCGCCACGCTCCGCCTCGTACGCCGCGAACGCCTCGGCGCAGTCGCCGCCGTCCCGTGCCCCGGCCAGCGCCCTGCCCAGGACGACGGCGTCCTCCAGGGCCATGCAGGCGCCCTGGGCCGCGTACTGGAGCATGGGGTGGGCCGCGTCGCCGAGCAGCGCCACCGGCCCGTCGGTCCAGCCGGACACCGGGTCGCGGTCGCAGAGCACCCACTCGCGCCACTCCCGGCCCAGCTCCAGCAGCCGGCGCGCGGTGTCGCCGAGCTCCGGGAAGGCGCGGAGAACCAGGTCCCTGGGGGCCTCCAGTCCGGTCACCGCGACCGTGGCGCCGTTGTCGCGGGTGGCCGCCAGGTTGAGGAACCGCCCGCCGCCGATCGGGTAGTGGACGAAGTGCCAGCCGGGTCCAGCCCACAGCGTCACCGCGTTCCAGCGCAGTTCGGCGGGGACCTCGTCCATCGGGATCACCGAGCGGTAGATGGTGTGGCCGGACACCAGCGGCTCGCCGTCGCCGATCAGCCGGGCGCGGATCGCGGAGCGGATCCCGTCCGCGCCGACCAGGGCGTCCCCGGACAGCGACGCGCCGCCGTCCAGACGGAGTTCGACCCCGCCGTCCCACCGGGTGTAGCCGGTGACCGTACTGCCGCCGCGCAGCGTGATCCGCTCCGAGTCGCGGCAGGCCGCCAGCAGCGCCGCGTGCAGGTCCGCGCGGTGGACGACGGCGTAGGGGTTGCCGAAGCGGGCGCGGTAGCGGTCGTCCAGCGGCAGGCGCTGGACCCTGGCGCCGGTGGTGCCGTCCATCAGCCGCAGTTCGTCGACGTGGACGGCCCGGGCCCGCACCACGTCGCCGACGCCGAGCCGATCCAGGGCCTGGAAGCCGTTGGGTGCGATCTGGATGCCGGCGCCCAGTTCGGCGAACGCGCCCTGCCGTTCCAGCACGGTCACCCGGTGCCCGGCCCCGGCGGCGGCGAGCGCGGCGGCCAGGCCGCCGATGCCGCCGCCGGCGATGAGGATCGTCGTCATCGGTCCGCCCCCAGCGCCAGGCCGAGGCCGCTGAGCGAGGTCAGGTCGTGCCGTCCCTCGACGACGGCCTCGATGTCGAAGGCGGAACGCTGGGACGGCGGCCGGCCGATCAGCTCCGCCGCGCGGTTCGGCAGACCGGCCGCGGCCGCGGCCGCCTCGGCCGACTCCCACAGCAGCACCGCGCCCCAGCGCTCGGTGGCCGGGTCGGAGACCCACACCTTCAGGCACAGCCCGGGGACGGCGGAGAAGCGCGGGACGGCCTCGTCGCGCAGGAAGGGGCGCAGCGACTCGATGGTCCGGCCCGATCCCGCGAGATCCCACCAGACGACGACACAGTGCATGGGTATCCCTCTCTCGTACTGCCATCAGTGCTTCGGTCGGTGCTTCGGTCTGCTTCACTCGGTGCCGCGTCAGTGCGCGGCTGCGGCCACCGGCGCGGTACCGGACGCCGCCGGGGCCGCCAGACGCGGGCGCAGCCCGAGTGCGGCGACGGCGTCGCGCAGGATGCTCACGCCGTCCTCGGTCAGCACCGACTCGGCGTGGAACTGCATCGAGCCGAAGCGCGGCGCCCGCAGGGCGTGCACCTCGCCGGTGCCGGGATCGCGGCTGACCTGGAGCGGGCCGATCCGGTCGGCGTCCGCGCGGGCCGCGAAGGTGTTGTAGAAGCCGACCCTGGTGCGCCGCCCGAACAGGTCGATCTCGCGCTGCACGCCCTGGTTGGGCGTGTCCCGGCGGACCAGTTCCAGGCCGAGCTCGGTGCAGAGCACCTGGTGGCTCAGGCAGACCGCCAGGAACGGGCGGTCCTCGGCCAGCAACTTCCGTACGGCTGCCCGCAGTCTGGCGATCTTGGGGTCGTCCTCCGCGCGCGGGTCGCCGGGGCCGGGGCCGAGCACCACCAGGTCGTGGTCCTCGAACCGGTACTCGTCGTCGAACCGACGAACGGTCACCTCTGGCCCCAGCGAGCCCAGTTGATGGGCGATCATCGAGGTGAAGGTGTCCTCGGCGTCCACCACCAGAATCCGCATCCCGGTCAACTCGTCACCCAGCGGCAGCCGTTCGGAGCCGCTGCCGAGCCAGAAGCCGGAGATGGTCTCGTTCCGCCGGGCCAGCGCCCGCCGCACCTCCGGGTGCGAGCCGAAGCCCGCCGAGGGCCGTGTCCCGCTGAGCGCCTGGAGCAGCCCGGCCGCCTTGGCCCGTGTCTCGGCCACCTCGGAGGCCGGGTCGGAGTGCCGCACCAGGGTCGCGCCGACGCCGATCCGGACCCGGCCGCCGGGGTCCACGTCCGCCGTGCGGATCAGGATCGCGGAGTCCAGGGCGCGGCCGCCGGCGGTGTCCCGTCCGATCAGCGCGGCCACGCCGCTGTAGTACCCGCGCCCCTCCGGCTCGTACCGGTGGATGACCTCGCTGGCGCTCTCCAGCGGGCTCCCGGTCACGGTCGGGGCGAACAGGGTCTCCCGCAGGATCTCGCGGACGTCGCGCGAGGTGCGGCCCTCGATGAAGTACTCGGTGTGGGCGAGCCGCGCCATCTCCTTGAGGTAGGGGCCGACCACCCGGCCGCCCGACTCGCAGATCCGGGCCATCATCTTGAGTTCCTCGTCGACCACCATGTAGAGCTCGTCGGCCTCCTTGCGGTCGGCCAGGAAGTCCATCACCCCGGGGAGCGTGGGGCCGGTGGCGGGATAGCGGTAGGTGCCGCTGATGGGGTTCATCACGGCCGTGCCGTGGTCCACGCTGATGTGGCGCTCCGGAGTCGCGCCGATCAGGGTGCGCTCGCCGGTGTGGATGACGAAGGTCCAGTAGACGCCGGACTCGGCGCGCAGCAGCCGTCCGAAGAACGCCAGCGCGTGGTCGAGGGAGTAGTCGGTGACGTCGACGGTGACGGTGCGCTTGAGGACGAAGTTGGCACCCCTGCCCTGGCCGATCTCCTGGTCCACGACCTGCCGCACCAGCTCCTGGTAGCGCGCGTCGTCGATGTCGAAACGGCTGTCGCCGGTCTGCGCCGGGGTGTCCGGCAGCCGGTGCAGCAGCAGGTCCAGCGGCACCTCGGCCTGCTCGTCCACCCGCATCACCTGGAGCGGGGTGCCGTCGTCGACGCCCGCGAAGCCACGTTCCCTGATCTGCCGGTACGGCACCAGCACCAGCAACTCGTGGGCGGCGGCGCCGACTTCGTCCGCAGCCGGCGCACCGGTCGGCAACGCCGGGTCGGCCGGTGGCAGCTCGGCCAGCGGCAGGTCGGCCAGCGCCGGGACGGTGGTGACCGCTCCGGACAGCACGTCCACCCGGTCCCCGCGGCCCGCGCCGGGGCGGTGCAGCAAAGCGAACGCGGGGGTGCGCAGCGACAGCACCCGGTCCAGCAGTGGGGCGACGGCTCCATCGGTCACGGCAACTCCTTGATGACCTGGTCGGTGCTGAGGACCATCGCGCAGCGCTCGGCGGCGTACCGCAGTGCCTGCTGGTGGTAGTCGGCGGAGAAGTCCGCGACGGCGTCCGCGACCAGGAAGGACTGGATGTCGTGCGCGAACGCGTCGTTGAGCGTGGTGAGCACGCCGACGTGCGCGTAGACGCCGCAGACCAGCAGCTGGTCGCGGCCGGCCGTGCGCATCCGGTCCAGCAGGTCGGTCCGGTGGAACGCGCTGTAGCGCCACTTCACGAAGACCCAGTCCGGCTCGTCCGGGGCGATCGGCGGGACCACGGTGCGGTCCTCGGCGCTGGGGGTCATCCCCGGCCCCCAGAAGTCCTTGAGCAGACCGCGCTCCTGCGGGGTCATGCCGCCGGGCTGGGCGGTGTAGGCGATGGGCACGCCGTTGCGCACGGCGTGCCCGCGCAGCCGCGAGGCGTTGCGCACCAGGTCGCCGACGGGCTGGGCCGATTCGACGAACGGCCGCAGGAAGAAGCGCTGCATGTCGTGGACCAGGAGCACCGCGCGCTCCGGGTCGACGGTCCATTCGGCCGTGTTGGCGGGCAGTTCGGCTGCCACCGGCATCGGATAGGGCTCGATAACGGGAATTCCCGGCATGGTGTCCTCTTTCAGTGGCCGAGCTTCAGTGGCCGAGCGACGCGCCACCGTCGACGGTGAGTTCCTGGAGCGTGATGTGGCCGGCCCGGTCCGAGAGCAGGAAGACCACGGCGGCGGCGATGTCGGCGGGTTGCGCGAGTTTCCCCAGCGGAATTCCGGTACGGAACTCCCCGGGAATTCCGGCAATGGACGACTCGGGTCCCGCGCCGCTGTCCCAGAGCGCCGTCAGCATCGCGGTCTCGGTCGAACCGGGGGCCACCACGTTGCTGCGGATGCCGTGGCGGGCGACCTCGAGACCGAGGCAGCGGGTGAACATCGACGCCGCGGCCTTGGAGGCGGCGTAGGCGGCCATCCCGGTGCGCGGCGTGGCCGCCGCGTTGGACGCCACCGTCACGACCGCCCCGCGCCGCCGGGCGGTCATCCGGCCGACCACGGCCCGGGACACCTGGAACACGCCCAGGGTGTTCACCGCGAAGGTCGCGGCCCAGTCGTCGTCGGTCAGTTCGGCGGCCCGGCCCAGGCGCAGCACCCCGGCGCCGTTGACCAGGTAGTCGATCGGCCCCAGGTGCTGCTCGACCGCCGCGACCACGGCGTCGACCTCGGCGCTGCTGCTGACGTCGGCCGGGAACTCCCGCACCGGCAGGCCCTGCGCGGCGAGCTGCCCGACCAGGACGGTCAACGCGTCGGCGTCCCGGTCCACGGCCGCCACCTGGACGCCCAGCCGGGCCAACTGCTCGACCACGGCCGCGCCGATGCCCCCGGCCGCGCCGGTGACCAGTGCGACCCGTCCGCTCATGGCCGGGTCGCCGACACCCTGGCCGGCGGCGGCCGCACCGGGGGCGAACGGACCCGCGGCGGCCGGACCGCGGGCGGGCGGACAGCCGAACGGGCGGTCGCCGCCGGCCCGGTCGCCGGGCACCGCTGTGAGCTCCGACATCGTTCAGTACCTCCAGGCCGAGGCGACCGTGATCGCCTGCTGCGGGTTGAGCCGGGGATCGCAGGCGCTGGTGTAGCAGCCGCCGGACAGGTCCCAGGGGTCCTGACCCTCCGGCGCGTCGCGCCGGTCCTGCTCGGCGACGCACTCGCGCACCTGCTCCGGCGTGGTCTCCAGATGCAGGCCACCGGCCACGCCGCCGGCGCCGAGGACCGCCTGCTGGAAGCCGGTGACCTCGGCGACGATGTCCTCCAGCACGCGGGTCTTCAGTCCGCTCGGCGTGCTGCGGGTGTTGCCGTGCATCGGGTCGCAGAGCCAGATCACCGGGTGCCCGGCCGACTGGACCGCCTCGACCAGCGGCGCCAGCCGGGAGCCGACGGCGTCCGCGCCCATCCGGGAGATCAGCGTGAGCCGGCCCGGCTCCCGGTGCGGGTCCAACTGCTCGCACAGGGCCAGCAGATCGGCGGTCCCCATGGTCGGGCCGACCTTGCAGGCCACCGGGTTGGCCACCATCGCCAGCATCGCCACGTGGGAGCCGTCGACCTGCCGGGTACGGTCCCCGATCCAGGGCCAGTGCGTCGAGGTGAGCACGGTTCGGCCGTCCTCGTCCCGGCGCAGCAACGGCAGTTCGTAGTCCAGCAGCAGTGCCTCGTGGCTGGTCCAGACCGGGGCCTCCACGGTCGGGCCGCCGCCGAGCTGCCGGTGCCGCAGGATGTCGACCGCGGCCCTGGCCGCGCGGTAGCCGGTGAGCAGCCGCTCCGGCTGCGGGCGGCGCCGCTGCGCGGTCGGCTCGGGAGAGTTGACCAGGTGCCCCCGGAACACCGGCAGTTCGCGGCCGTCGACCTGTTCGGTGGGCCGGGACCGGGGCTTGCTGAACTGCCCGGCGATGCGTCCCACCCGCAGCACCGGCTTGCCCGATCCCAGCTTCATCACCCCGGCCAGGATGTCCAGCAGCGCGGCCTTGCGCACGATGTGCGGCAGGGTGCACTCGGCCGGGTCCTCGGCGCAGTCGCCGGCCTGGAGCACCAGGATCCGGCCCGCCGCGACCTCCGCGAGCAGCGCCCGCAGGGCCCGGACCTCCTCCCGCTCCACCAGCGCGGGCATCCGCGCCAGTTCCGCCGACGCCTGGTCGAGACCGAGCTGGTCGTCCCATTCCGGCTGCTGTTCGGCGGGCAGTGTCCGAAGGAATTCGATATCGGCCGTGACCGGCCCTGACGCAACCGTCGGATATTCCGGCCACGTCGTCAGAGTACTCACAGGATGCCTTCCCCCACGGTGAATGCGCGCGCCACTTCGAGGCGGCTGCTCAATTCCTGCTGCGACAGCAGTCTGCACATTCACGGGGTGTTCGGAACAATGGCCGAACCGCACTTCGTCAGATACCCGGGGACTTGGTCAGCTCGGCCTGGCCGGCTCGGCCTGGCCGGCTCGGCCGGCGACGACCCCGGGAGGGGCCTACGAGGCCTGCGGAAGGGCCACGGCCCTGGCCCGGTCGAGGTCGTCCAGGACGGTGAGCGCGTGGGCCACCGAGGCCAGCGTGGCGTGCCGGTGCCAGCCGGGGAAGGAGCGGCCCTCGAAGTCGTGGATACCGACCGGCTTGGTGACCCGCTCGACGTCGTGGTCCACCCGCAGCGGCAGCTTGGCCATCCGCAGCAGTTCGGCGGCGGAGTGGTCCGGCAGGCTGGTCAGCCAGAGCCGGTCCGGGATCCGGCCGGACTGGTCCCACTCCGCGAGTAGCCGCAGCGGACGGCGCGGGCGTGACGGCAGCCGCACCGGCACCGTCAGCGCGCAACTGCGGCGCGGTGCCGAGTGGGTGGGGTCGTACCAGCCGACGGGCTGGCGCAGGGTGCCGAGCAGCTCGGCGAGGTGACGGGCCGACAGTTCCCGGTTGCTGCGGCCCGGCAGGTCCTGCGCGGTCACCAGCACCCGCTCGGCGCCGCCGATCGGGAGCAGCACCGGGACGGCCGCCTCGGCGAACCGGTCCAGGCAGGCCGCCAGGTCCAGCCCGGCCGCGGCGAGCACCACCGGCAGCGGCGCGCCGTCGACACCCCCGACCGCGAGTTCCAGCGCCGCATGGGTGGCGAGGTCGCCGGGGAATCTCTCCCCGCAGCCGTCCGGGATGCCGGCCCGCCGCCGCCGTTCCTCGTCGGCCAGCCAGGACTCGGGCAGCGCCAGCTTCCAGTTCACCGGGGCCGCGGCGGTGTCGGCCGCGAGCCAGGCCCCCACGGCCTGCTGGCCGCTCATGGTCTGCCCGAGCCCCTGGACGTAACGGCGCTCGACGCCGACCGAGTGGGTGCCCGACTTGGGCACCAGCATCGGCCGCACCACCAGGGCCTCGGGATCGAGCACCTCCGTCGCCAACTCGGCCAGCGCGGCGCGCACCGGCATCCAGTCCCAGGAGGAGTTGCTGATGAAGTGCTGCATCCGCTGCTGGACCGCGCCGCCGCCGAAGAGCTCGGCGATGGCGCGCATCGTCTTCCGCCCGTCCAGGGAGACCAGACCCTGGACGTAGCGTGCCCCGGTCTCGCGCTGGTCGCGACGGCTCAGCGAGGCCAGCAGGCTCCCGCAGACCTCGTCGAGGCGCCGGTTCAGCCGGTGGGTGCCGGCCACAGTGGCGCGACCTGGAAGGGAAGTGCGCACGTCAGTCTCCCTGCTCGGCTCGGCAGCCCCCGTGAACGGCCGATACGCCCCGACGGTAGCAAACCGACCGGTCTGTTTGTCAACGCGTCAGACGTCACCTCCCACCACGGGGCTCGAATCGAACAAAGAGACAGGTACAGGTCAATGACCAGGTCAGGCTTCGCCCGGGTTCTTCCACGCGGGGAGATCAAGGGGGCGAACTAGGCGGGGACCAGCGGCTCGACCGCCGCCGGGACACGGTCGGCGTCGATGTGCGAAAGCACACCCGCCACGGCGATCCCCGGAAGCAGGCAGCGCCAGAAGGAGGAGAGCCGACCGGGCAGGTCCTCCCGCCCCGAGTACACCTGGGAGATCAGCTGGAAGCCGGTGAACGCCCCGACCACCAACTGCGCCACCTCCATCGGATCGGTATAGGGGAGCAGTTCGCCCGCCTCCTTGGACTTCTCCAGCAGGTCCTGGCAGACGTTGATCCACTCCTGGTACGGGCCGGTCATCCCGCCCACGAAGGTCCCCTGCTCGACCGTCATCCTTATCCCGGCCCGGAGCAGCACGTCGGTGCGCAGCCGCTGGGCGATGAGCTGGGTCAGATCGACCAGGCTCTGCAGCTTGCTCGGGCAGTCCGGGATGACCAGGTCACTGACTTGGGCCTCGATCACCCCGCGGGCCAGCTCCTCCTTCGAGGAGAAGTGGAAGTACAGCGCCCCCTTGGTCATCTGACACCGGCTCAGCACCTCGGTGATGCTGGCCGCCTCGTAACCGCGCTCGTCGAAGACGGACGCGGCGGCAAGCAGGATCGCCTGCCGTGTCCGGACTGCTCGTTCCTGCTGGGCCATGGCCCCTCCTCCGCTCGGTCGCCCTCCCGTCCCTCGCCCGGGCCGGACGACTCGAGTCGGTCCTTCTGCTCGATGACAAACAAACCGACTCCTCTGTATGTTAGCCGCGACACGGGAGGTCAGGTACCCGGACTCCCAAAACTCACCACATACCCGTCCAAAACCCTCCCAGAGTTCCAGGAGCCCCCTCCATGAGCAGGTCCACCGCGGCCCTCACCGACCGTCCGATCGAGACCGGTACCTGGGCGGGGCTTACCCGAACGGTGCCACGGGAGTTCGTCCACCGCGCTGCTGTGGCCGAAGTGTTGCTCACCGACTGGGAGGTGCACGGCGCCGCAAGCTTCACGGTCAGAGCCCAGTGGCCGCGGGGCCACGCCTTCTTCACCCCGCTCGACGGGCGCCGGCAGGATCCGCTGCTGCTCGCGGAGACGATCCGCCAGGCCGGACTGCTGGTGTCGCACGCGGAGTTCGGGGTCCCCCTCAACTATCAGTTCCTGATGTCCGACCTCTCCTACGACACCGCGCTGGCCGCCCTCGCCGTCTCCGACACCCCCACCGAACTCGAACTCCAGCTCAACTGCCGGGACATCCGCCGCCGCGGGACCCGGCTGACCGGTATGCGCTACGACGTCGCGGTGCTCCGCGAGGGTGCGGCGCTGGCCCACGGCCAGGCCGGGTTCACCTGCCTCGCGCCCGCCGCGTACCGGCGGATCCGCGGCGAACAGGCCCTCGGCACCGCCGCGAACCGTCTCGGCGAGACCGGCACGGGCGGCACCGGCCACGGGTTCGCCGCGGGCCACGGGTTCGGCATGGGCGTGGACGCGTTCCTGCCGCCGGCCGAGCTGCCGCGGATCGTGGGCCGCACCTCGGTCGGCGACGTGGTGATATCCCCGTCCGAGTCCGGGTCGCGGCTGCTCCGGGTCGACCAGAGCCACCCCACGCTGTTCGACCACCCGGTCGACCACGTCCCCGGCATGGTGCTGCTGGAGGCGGCCCGGCAGTTCGCACTCGCCGAACTCCACCCACTGCCCGTGGTGCCGACCGGGATGCAGGCCCGCTTCCAGCACTATGTCGAGTTCGACCAGCCCTGCGTGCTCCGGGCCTCCACCGCCATGACGGACGAGGCCGACCTACGGGCCGGGATCACCCCGGTCCTGGTCACCGGCTACCAGGCCGACGAACCGGTGTTCGACTGCCTGGTCACCACCCGGACCCTGCACTGACCATGCCCGCAGCCAGCACACTCACCGACACCACGGCCGCGACCGGCGCCACGATCACCGTCACCGGCGCGGGCGGCTTCATCGGCGGCCGCGTGGTCCGCGCCGCCGGCCTGCTCGCATCGCCGCCACGGCTCCGACTCGCGGTGCACCGGCGGCCGTTGGCCTTCGTACCGGCCGCGGAGCACGTCACGGTCCCGGCCGACCTGAGCGTTCCGGCGTCGCTGCGCGGTCTCTGCGAGGGCTCGGACGTGCTGGTGCACTGCGCCTCGCTGATCGGCGGCCCGGAGGACGCCGCCACGGCCGTCAACGTGGACGGGACCCGGGCGCTGCTGCGCGAGGCGGCGCGGGCCGGCGTCAGCCGGATCGTCTACCTCAGCACCGCGTCCGTGTACGGCCGCGGCGTCTTCAGAAACTCCCCCGCCGCCGGGCTGACCGTCGCCCCCGAGTCGGCGACCAGCAGCACCCGCGCCCGCGCGGAACAGGCGGTGCTGGAGGCCGGCGGCATCGTCGCCCGGCCCTACCTGGTCTACGGCACCGGCGACCGCTGGGTCGTGCCCGGACTCGCCGCGCTGCTGCGCGCGCTGCCCGGGGAGGTCGAGGGCTGGCCCGCCCGGCTCTCCCTGATCGACGCCGACGACCTGGCCCGGGGCCTGCTGGCACTGGCCCTCGCCCCGGCCGCGGACCTCACCGCGTCCGTCTACCACGCCAACCACCCGGCCCCGGTCCACTGCGCGGAGCTGGTCCGCGCGGTCGCCGCGCTCGGCCCGGACTCCCCCGACGCGCCGCCGCAGCGGGAACGTCTCAGCCTCGGCACCGCGCAGCAGGCCCTCGACGGCGGCCTGCGCCGCGCCCTCGACATGGTCACCACCGACCACTGGTTCGACAGCGAACCCCTCTGGCGCGACACCCGGCTCGACCCGGGCCCCGGCTTCGCAGCCGCCTTCCCCCGCCACGCCGACTGGTACCGGCAGCTCGGCCGGTAGACCGGCGGCGCTCGTCGGCGTCCCGTCCGGCTATCCGGGAAGCTGCTCGGCGGTCCGGCGCAGCGCGGTGAGCATGGGGGCGATGTGCGGGGCCAGCCCGGTGCCCCGGCGGGTCACCGCCACGACATGGCGGCGCGGCTGGTCCGCGGACAGCTCGCGGACCACGACGCCGGGGGTGTGCGCGGCGTTGGCCAGCCGGGGGACGAGGGCGACCCCGAGACCGGCCGCGATCATGGCCAGGATCGTCGGCCAGCCCTCCGCCTCGTGCGCGATCTCCGGGGTGAAGCCGGCCGCCGCGCAGGCGGCCAGCGTGATCGCGTGCCACGGCCCGCCCCGGCCGAAGATCCACTGGTCGCCGACCAGGTCGGCCAGCCGGACCCCGGCCGCGCCCGCGAGCGGATGGCCGACCGGCAGGGCCAGGTCCAGCGGATCCAGCAGCAGGACCACCTGGTCGAAGCGCTGGTCCTGAGCCGGGGGCGCGTCCTGGGCCTCCAGCGACAGCGCGATGTCGACGTCACCGGCCGCGAGCCGTCGCAGCGCCTGCTCCGGGTCGGCCTCCTGGATCCGGACCGCCAGGCCCGGCCGCTCCCGGGCCAGCAGGCCGACCGAGGGCAGCACGAGTTCGCGGATGCCGGTGGCGAACGCCGCGATCCGGATCTGGCCCGCGCTGCCGTGCAGATACGCGGCGAGGTCGGCCTGCGCCGCCTCCAGCCGGCTGATGACCGCCTCGGCGTGGCCGAGCAGGATCCGGGCCGCCTCGGTCAGCCGCACCCGGCGTCCGTCCGGTTCCAGCATCGGCGCGCCGACCTGCCGGGACAGCGCCGCGAGCTGCTGCGAGACCGCCGAGGTGGTCATGTGCAGCGCCTCGGCGGTCGCCGTGACGGTGCCCCGCGCGGCGAGCTCGCGCAGGATCTCCAGCCTGCGGACGTCCAGATCGACCATCCAGTCATCCTAAACGTTTCAGGCCGGAACTCTCGCTGGACATGAACGATCGCCAGGGTTCAGGCTTATGAAATCCCACCCGCCATCCCGAGGATCCCCATGCCGCACCCCTGGACCGCCGTCCGTTCGCTCCTTCCCGGGGACCGTCCGGCCCGGCGGCTGGTGCAGCTCAACCTCGGCCTGGTCCTCTACGGGGCCAGCACCGCACTGCTGCTGCGCAGCGGCTTCGGCGTGGACCCGTGGACCGTGCTGCACCAGGGCCTGCACCAGCTGGTGGGCCTGTCGGTCGGCACCGTCTCGATCCTGGTCAGCCTGCTGGTGCTGGCCTGCTGGATCCCGCTGCGGCAGCGCCCCGGCATCGGCACCGTCCTGGACGCGGTGCTCGTCGGCGTCGTCATCGACGCGACGCTGGCCTGCACCCCGACTCCGCACGTGCTCTGGACGCGTGGCGCCCTGCTGCTGCTCTCGGTGCTGCTCAACGGGATCGCCACCGGCTGCTACATCGGCGCCGGCCTGGGCGCCGGCCCGCGTGACGGGCTGATGACCGGCCTCGCCGCCCGGGGCCACTCGACCCGGCTGGTCAGGACCGGCATCGAACTGGCCGCGCTCGGCGCCGGCTGGCTGCTCGGCGGCCCGGTCGGACTCGGCACCCTCGTCTACGCGCTGGCCATCGGTCCGCTGGCACAGGTCTTCCTGCCGCTGCTGGCCATGAGCGAACGGCCGGGGCGTTCGGCGGGGCGCGGCCGACGCCGATCCGGCGTGGCCCCGGTGAGTTGACAAGCCGTGAGCCAGTCCGAACGATGTGGCGTGCTCGGGCGTGAGGCCGGGACCTACCGGATCGACGGCGCGCACGAGGTGAGGAACGTCCCCCATGGATGAGATCGGTCAGCAGGATCAGCACCACACCCGCGCTGCCGGCCCCCTGGTCCGTCCCTATGTGTCCAGGCTGGGGCCCGACGCGGAACCTGCGACGCCCGCACCGGTCACCCCGACACTGACGCCCCTCGCGCCGCCCCCGTACCCGGGCACCATGGCCACCCCGGGCGCCGACGTCACGCCCGGACCCGGCCACGGACCCGGCCACGGGCCGGGCCCGCAGGCGGTTCGGCTGCGGGCCACGCGCGCCGAGCACCAGCGCGGCGGGACGTTCCCCGGGGTCCCCGCCGCCGCGCCCCGGCCCCGCCGGTCCTGGCTGGTTCCGGTGTTGCTGGTGGCAAGCCTGGGCGCGGCGGCCCTGGTGTGGTGGTCGCTGCAGCAGACCGGCGACGGCTCTCCGCAGCCCGTGGCGCTGCCACCGTCCGCGACCACCCCGGTCACCACGGCCCCGCCGTCCGCCGCACAGACCTCCGCCGCCGGAGCGGCACCCCGGACCGGCGACCACCCGACCGATGCGAGGACCTCCCGTCCCAGGCAGTCGGCCCCGGCTTCGGCCGGTGGCCCCGCCACGCCGTCGGCGTCCACCTCCACCGCGTCGTCGTCGCCGTCCGCCGACGGGACGCTGAGCCCGGGTTCGACCGGACCGCAGGTGTCCCGGCTGCAGACCCTGCTGATCGACCAGGGCAAGACCTCGGTCACCGTCAACGGCCGCTACGACCAGGCCACCGAGGAGGCGGTCCGCGAGATCCAGCAGGACCGTGGCATCACCGCCGACCCGCCCGGTGTCTACGGCCCCGCCACCCGGGCCGCGCTCGACCCCTCCGGCTGACCGCCGGCCGGGTGGGAACACGGATCGCCGGCGCCGTCCTACAGGTTCGCGTCCCGGGTGATGCTGCGGATCCGCAGCGCGGTGACGACCTCCACCACGCCCACCACCAGCAGCCAGCAGCCGGTGACCACGGTGAGCACGTGCACCGACTTGATCGGCCAGGTGATCAGGACCGCGCCGGCGGCCACATGGAGAGCGCCGAGGAAGACCTGCCAGCCGCGGGCGGGCATCCCCGGGTCGGAGGCGGCGGCCACGATCTGGGTGATCCCGCGGAACAGCCAGCCGATGCCGATCCACAGCGCCAGCAGCAGGATCGACTCCAGCGTGCCCCGGAAGCAGAACAGGCCCAGCAGGATGCAGATCGCGCCGCTGATGAAGACCAGCACCCGCATCGGCGTCGAGACATGGGTGCCGAACGCGGCCACCACCTGCACCACGCCGCTGATCAGCAGGAAGATGCCGAAGAACACCCCCACCACGCTCAGCGTCGCCTTGGGCCACACCAGCGCGAGGATGCCCACCACCACGGCGGCGATCCCCGCCACCAGTACCGCCTGCCAGGCCGAGCGGGCCAGCCTCCCCAGGGTGGCGTCGAAGGGGTCGTCAGGAGACAGCGTGGGCGTGGTCGTCATGCGGCAAGCCTGAACCCCGATGTCCCCGGCCGCGACCGGACCGGGGCCCCGCCTGCGCCACCCGGGTGAGGCGGGCCTGGACGGACCGCCACGAGGGCTCTGAGCTGTTCCCTGCCGCCGTACGGGGGTCAGGGCAGGGCGCGGATGAGGATCAGCGAACCGTTGAGGGCGGGCTGTTCGCGCAGCGCGCCGTGGCGCCGGTCCCAGGCGCCGGAGGCGAGATCGCGGCGGAGGTGCTCGGTGTACTGCTCGCGCAGTTCCGCGTCGACGAAGCTCCAGGCCGAGCAGGCTTGGCGGGCGCCGGGGTCGAGCAGCCGCTCGGGGCGGCCGTAGTAGGCCTCGTTGAAGCCGTCGGTGCAGTCGACCGGCACCGGGACCACCTCGACCGTGGCCTGTCCGCCGAGGGCCCCGGTGATGTCGGCGACGGCCGGGTAGCGCCGGGCCTCGGTGTCCAGGACCAGCGGGGCGTAGTCGTACAGCCAGAAGTCACGCACCAGGTCCGGGTCACAGGTGAGGACGACGACGGGGCCGCGGGCCACCCGCCGCATCTCCCGCAGGCCGGCCGTGAGATCGCTCCACTGGTGCACGCTGAAGGTGGTCATCGCGGCGTCGAAGGCGTCGTCCGCGAACGGCAGCCGC
Organism: Streptacidiphilus sp. EB129; assembly: GCF_041262645.1. NCBI lineage: Bacteria > Bacillati > Actinomycetota > Actinomycetes > Kitasatosporales > Streptomycetaceae > Streptacidiphilus > Streptacidiphilus sp. EB129. The sequence continues at coordinate 49,167 of NZ_JBGCCS010000018.1, read as the reverse complement.
TCGGCCGTGGCGTCCACGGCCGACGACAGGTGGGCGGGCCGCTGGGCCCGCATCGACTCCGACGGCTCGACCGCGGTGACCTGCAGCGTGGGTGACTCGTACGAGCCGGCGCCGGCGCCCACGTTGACCACGGTCGCGGCGTCCCCCAGCGCCCGGGAGATGATCTCGGCGATCCGCGGGTCGGGCTGCCGGTAGCCGCTGTAGCCCGCGCCGATCGATCCGTAGTCCGCGTCACCCGCGCTGCCGTCCACCCCGCGTTCGCTCATGATCAAAACCTACCGACTGCGTCAAGACCGAGCGGGGACGCGTCAGCCCGTGGGGCTCCCTCCCGCGATCGGGGCCGGCCCGGCGGCCGGCACTCGTCCGGCGGTCAGGATCCCTTCCGCGGTCAGCATCACCCGCGTGCTCAGCATCCCCCCGGCGGTCAGCTTCCCTCCCGTGGTGAGGATCCCTCCGGCGGTCGAGGTCCCTCCGACGGCCGGGTTCGCACCAGCGGGCGTGTTCGCGCCGGACGTCGGGGCCTGACCGGTCGTCGGAGTCGGCCCGGCGGTCGGGGGGTTCAGCAGGTGGGCGTAGACGACGACGTTGCCCTGATAGCCGCCGCTGGACTTGACGTACGCCCCGCCGCAGGTGATCAGGCGCAGCTCGGGCCGGGCCGCCGGCTCGTAGACCTGGTCGGGGAACTGGCTCTTCAGGTAGACGTCGACTCCGTCCACGGTGAAGGTCGCGGTGCTGTGGTCGGCGCGGACCACCGCGACGGTGTCGCCCTTGTGCAGCACGCCCAGGCCGTAGAAGACGGCCGGTCCCGCCATGGTGTCGACGTGGCCGAGCAGCACGGCCGTGCCGGTGCTGCCGGGCGCGGCGCCGTCCTGGTACCAGCCGACCAGGTGCCGGTTGGTGTCGTCGGGGACGGTGATCGCGCCGGTGCTGTCGAGGGGCTCGCCGGTGATGGGGGCGTCCAGCATGAGGCGCGGGATCAGCAGCCGCACCGGTGCGGAGCGCGGCATCTCGAACGGTGTGTCAGGGGTCGGTGCGGACGTCGCGCTGCTCTGCGGCAACGCGTCCGCGGCGGATGGCCGGGGTGGGGACGAGCTATGGGTCCCCTGCTGGACCAGCAGTCCGCCGAGCACCGCCACGGTGCCGAACAGCACCATCAGCGGGCGTGTCGCCCAGATCCGCCATCCGGCCGCACGTACGATCATCCCACTGCCTCCTGTACGGTCCGCAGCCCTGACGCTCGGGACGCCAGGGCTGCGGAGAACTGGTGGTTGTGCGTCAGATCAGGCTCAGGCCTGGTTGCCCTGGCCGCGACGACGCACCAGGAAGACGCCACCGCCGGCCGCGACGGCCAGCATGGCCACGCCGCCCGCCGTCTCCGCGGTGCTGCCCGTCAGGACAGAACCGCCGACACCGGTGCGAACCGCACCGTGCGGGCGCCGGCCCAACACGGTGACCTCGGCGTGAACCTTCTTGTCGTCGGAGCACCAGATGGTGATGCCCCGCTCGCCCTCCTCGGCGTCCCGGCGGACCCGGAACTGACCGGTCAGCTCGTCCGATCGGCGCTCCTTGGTCAGGGTGAACCAGCCCTTGCCCCAGGCAGCGCCGCTCCAGGCCTTGGCGCTGTCGACCCTCTCCCCACAAGCCGTGGTACTCACCTCGACCCACTGGCCGGAGACGGCCGACGACGGGGACACCTCGGTACGTCCGTGTCCGTGTCCGTCGTCGGCGAGCGCTGCTCCGGCCGACAGGCCAAGTGCCGCAACCGACAGTCCGACACCGGTGAGAATTCGCGCAGTGCGCACGTCCAACCTCCATTTCGAGCGCAGGGGTGGACGCCGTCGCCCGAGCCCTCAGCGCGTTCTTGCATGCCTTGTCTCAATAGCCACATGACGGGATGAAACCGGCAAGCAGAACAGGTCCGTCGGGGGTGCGGGAGGCGTCCGCAAGTACCCGAGCGGTAGCACATCACTGCAGGTCAGAGGCGCATATTGGGCCGGGAGAGGGAGACCCGGACACCCCTGACGGCCAGTCAGCCATCCGGGGCACCGAACCCCCGCCCGGCGGCCCGTCAGCCGCGCTGCGGGAGGCCCGCGACCAGGCGGGACCACTCGCGGTCCCGCCGGCCCGGTGTGGTGCGCCCGGCCTGGCGCCACTGCGCGGCGAGCGTGGTGTAGATGGGCGTCTCGTCGGGGCGGAGAATCGATTCTTCGCCCGCCGACAGCGGGCCGGCAGACGACCGGTCAGCGGGAGCCTGATCAACCCGCCCTTGGTCGACCGAGGCCTCGTCGGGCCGCTGACGATCGGTCGGCGAATGATCGATTCTGCGGCGCCGCCCACTGGGGGCGGCAGCCGAATGCGTCACAGTCACACCCGGCCCAACGAGCCCGCCCCGGCCCAGGCAACCTCCGCCGAACGGGCTTCACCCGACCGGGTGTCAGGCCAGTGACGGCGGGCCGAACCCGCCCGCACCGCCGTCAGAGATTGTCCGGCCAGGGCTGGTTGGCGAAGTAAATTCTTCGGCAATACATGTCATGCCCTAGACAATCTCTTGCCTCGGCTGATTGATTACGTTCCGGCAGCCCGCCACACCACCCCACCCCACTGGGAGGTATCTGTGCGTCTTCGTCCCCTGCAGGCCGCGTCCCGCACCGCCGCCGCGCTCTCGCTCGCCGTCCTCGGCGTCGCCGCGCTCGCGTCCGGTGCTCAGGCCCACTCCACGGCAGTCACTGACGGCGCGTCAGCGTCCGCCGTACACCCGGGAATCAAGCTCCAGCATCCGGCCGTCCATGTCCAGAGCGTCCAGGCTACCGGCAACAAGCTGACCGTCCGTTCCGCCGCGAGTACCGGCGTGGTCTCCCCCAAGCCCACCGTCTACCTGGTCTTCTGGGGCTCGCAGTGGTCCTCCGACCCGGCGGGTGTGGCGCCCGACATGCAGCAGATGTTCAAGGGCCTCTACGGCAGCCAGGACACCTGGGGCACGATCCTCACCCAGTACTGCGAGGGCGTCGCCAAGGGCACCTCGAACTGCGGGACCAAGGGCACGCACATCAGCCACCCCGCGAGCAGCCCGCTCGCCGGCGTCTGGTTCGACAACGCGAACGCGGCGCCGTCCAGCGCCACCGCCGCCCAGATAGCCTCCGAGGCGTCCAGCGCGGCGGCTCACTTCGGCAACAAGACCCAGGCCCCCAACCTCAACGCGCAGTACGTCATCGTCTCGGCGACCGGCACGCACCCGGACGGCTTCCCCAACAGCGGGTTCTGCGCCTGGCACGACAAGACCAGCAGCTCCTACGGCACCCTCGCCTACACCAACCTGCCCTACATCCCCGACCTCGGTGTCGACGCCTGCACCACGCTCACCGACAACCGGATGCTCTCCGGCATCGAGTCCACCGAGACCCACGAGTACGCGGAGACCGTCACCGACTTCTGGCCGAGCATCGGCTGGAACGGCGGCAACGGTGAGATCGGCGACGAGTGCGAGAACATGGACGCCTTCGTGCCGCTGAGCACCGGCAGCTTCGACCTCCAGGGACTGTGGTCCAACAGCGCCAACAAGTGCGTCACGCACGGCTGACAAGCACCTTGAACCATGTGCAGCCCCGATCGCGATCCGAACGGCGATCGGGGCTGCACGGGTTCCGGGTGTCCGGCACTCGCGGCTTCAGGGGGCGCACGAGCACTCCGGGCGGACAACCGGACGTCGGTGGGGCGGCGGGTGGTGCGGCGGAGCCCGTGGGGGTGGGCTCCGGGGACCGCGTGGCAGGGGCTTGGGTCCCCCGTTCTCAAGCCCCAGCCACGCGGCGTAGCGGGTTGAGCGGTTGAGCGGGTTGAGCGGGTTGAGCGGTTGAGCGGTGGAGGTGCGGGCATCACGCCGCTGCCCGCCGCAGAAGAGTCGCACCGGGGCCGAACCGCGCGCCAGCTTTTAGGCTCTGCCCCTAACGGTCGCCCCGGCCTCCGCCCGGTACGTCGCGTCAGCGGACGACCGCGCCGCCGGGGTTCGCCGACATCAGGGCGTCGCCCAGGTCGGTGAGGGAGTGCCGGACCCGCCGGCCCTGACGGGCGCTCACGATCAGGTCGGCGTTCCTGAGCGCGCTGGCGTGCTCCGAGGCGGTGGGGGCGCTGACACCCAGCCGCTCGGCGAGCTCCCCGGTGGTGCAGCCGGTTCGGATCGCCCGCAGGGCGCGGGCCCGGCCCTGCCCGATCAGCGCGCCGAGCCCGTCGCCCTCGCGGGCCAGCAGGGTGGTCGGCGGCGCCGGGTACACCAGCGTCGGCTGCCGGTGGGCGGCCAGCACCGGCAGGACGTGGTCGAGCCCGAAGACGCTGGGCGCGAGCACCAGGCCCCGCCCCGCCAGGGCGACCCGGGCGTCCCCCTCCTGACCGGGCATCGGGATCGCCAGCGTGCCCTCCACGCCCCGCCAGGAGATGCCGGCGTGCAGTGCGCCGGCCGCCGCGGCGAGACCCAGCGACGCCGCCTGCTCGGTCCGCGCGGCGATGTCACGGCGCAGGTTCGCCCGCAGGCCGTCCCAGCTGTCGGCCATACAGGCACGGAACAGCGCACGCATGGCGGCCGCCAGCTCCCTGCGCTCGCGCACGCCGCCGTCCCGCAGTGCCAGCAGCGCGCGCGGCGGTTTGGGGAGGCCGGCCCGGGTCAGGTAGAGGTCGACCTCGACGGTCAGCCGCTCCTGGCTGACCGCCTCCAGCGCGTCCAGCTCTGCGCCCAGGTTGTCGGCGACGCCCGGCACGTAGGGGACCAGCGGCAGCGGGATGAACCTGGGGTGGGCGTTGATCAGCTCCACGACGGGGATCGCCCGGTGCGGGACCCGCCGCCGCACCGAGTTCCACCAGCGGTCCCTGGCGGTGTCCCCGGCCGGACGCGGGCCATCGTGCAGTGCGTCCACCAGGTTGCGCAGCGGCGAGATCGCCAGCCGCATGCTCGCCAGGTCCTCGGCCTCGCAGCCGAGCAGGATCGAACCACCCACGGAAACCCCCTCCCGCTGTGGGCCCGCCCCGGCACACCGACGAGCAGAGCATAGTCCCGCACCGACCACGAGACCCCGCCCGCGCGCGAACCCGCTGCCGCGCGACCACCGCCCCGCCGGGGCGTCAGAACCCCCGGGCGTCGGCCCCGATCCGCCGGGGCGTCAGATCTCGCCGCCGGGGCGGACCCGCTCGGCGGTGGCGCGCAGGGCGGTGAGCACCGGGCGGATCAGCGGGTGGTCCTCCGCCCCCCTGCGGACCGCCGCGAAGACCCGCCGGGTGGCCGGGACTCCCGAGACCGGGAGGATCACCACGTCCGGCAGGTCCACCCCGCGCAGCGCCGATCGCGGCACCAGGGCCACGCCCGCCCCCGCGCCCGCCAGCGCCGCGACCGCCCGGAAGTCGTCCGAGGAGTGCGCCAGCCTGGGCTGGAACCCGGCGAACTCGCAGGCCAGCACGACCACGTCGTGGCAGGGGTTGCCCGGGTAGGGACCGATCCACGGCTCGGCGGCGAGGTCGGCGACGGCCACCCGGTCGCCGCCGGCCAGCCGGTGCCCGCGCGGCAGTACCGCGTCGAAGGGTTCGGCGTAGAGGGGAACCCGGGCCAGCCGCTGGTCGTCCTCGCTCGGGGCGCCCCGGTACTCGACCGCGACGGCCAGGTCCGCGTGCCCGTCCAGCACCATCACCAGGCTCTCGTCGCCCTCGGCGTCCCGGACCCGCATCCGGATGCCGGGCGCGGTCCGGGCCAGCTCCGCCATGGCCGGGGCGACCACGGTGGCGATGCCGGTGGCGAAGGAGACCACGGTCACCTCGCCCGCCTCACCCGCGGCGTAGGCGGCGAGCTCGGCCTCGGCCCGTTCCAGCTGGGCCAGCACCGCGTTGCTGTGCTGGACCAGGATCTCCCCGGCTGTGGTCAGCCGGACCCCGCGCCCGTCCCGGACCAGCAGCTGGTGGCCGACCTCGTTCTCCAGCGCGGCCAGCTGCTGGGACACGGCCGAGGGGGTGAGGTACAGCGCGGCGGCCGCGGCGGTCACCGTCCGGTGGTCCGCCACGGCCCGCAGCGTGCGCAGTCTCCGGGCATCGATCACCTGGTCATCCTGCCAGGGCGGACCTCGCGGCGACGAATGCGGTGACGGCCCGCTCCACGTCCTCGGCCGAGTGCGCGGCCGACAGCTGGACCCGGATCCGGGCCTTGCCGTGCGGCACGACCGGGTAGGAGAAGCCGACGGCGTAGACGCCGTGCTCCAGCAGCAGCTCGGCGATCTTCCCGGCCTGCTCGGCGTCGCCCACCATCACCGGCGCGATCGGGTGGTCCCCGGGCAGGATGTCGAAGCCCTCCTCGGCCATCCGGGTCCGGAACAGCTCGGTGTTGGCGTAGACCTGGGCGCGCAGCGCGGCGCCCTCGCCCCCGGTGTCCTCCAGCAGGTCCAGGACCTTGATCGAGGCGGCGGCGATCACCGGCGCGAGCGAGTTGGAGAACAGGTACGGACGCGAGCGCTGGCGCAGCAGCGCCACGATCTCGGCACGGGCGGCGACGTAACCGCCGGAGGCGCCGCCGAGGGCCTTGCCGAGGGTGCCGGTGAGGATGTCCACCCGGTCCATCACACCGTGCAGCTCGTGCGTGCCCCGGCCGCCGGGGCCGACGAAGCCGACCGCGTGCGAGTCGTCGACCATGACCATGGCGCCGTAGCGCTCGGCGAGGTCGCAGATCTCCTGGAGCGGGGCGACATAGCCGTCCATGGAGAAGACGCCGTCGGTGACGACGAGCTTGCGCCGGGCGTCGCCGGCCTCCTTGAGCTGCTGCTCCAGGTCGGCCATGTCGCGGTTGGCGTAGCGGAAGCGGCGGGCCTTGCAGAGCCGGATGCCGTCGATGATGCTCGCGTGGTTGAGCGCGTCGGAGATCACCGCGTCGCGCTCGTCCAGCAGGGTCTCGAAGACTCCGCCGTTGGCGTCGAAGCAGGAGCTGTAGAGGATGGTGTCCTCCATGCCGAGGAAGCCGGACAGCCGCGCCTCCAGCTCCTTGTGGACCTCCTGGGTGCCGCAGATGAAGCGGACCGAGGCCATACCGTAGCCCCAGCGGTCCAGCGCGGACTTCGCGGCGGCGACGATCTCGGGGTTGTCGGCGAGGCCGAGGTAGTTGTTGGCGCAGAAGTTCAGCACCTCGCCGGGGCGGCCTCCGGCGGTGACGTCGACGGTGGCGCTCTGCGGGGTACCGATGACGCGCTCGGGCTTGTGCAGGCCGGCGGTGCGGATCTCGTCCAGGGTGGCGCGGAGGTCCGCGCGGACGGAGTCGAGCATGGGGGTCACTCCTTGGCTGACGGTCGGGGGCAGGGTCGGGAACCGGGCGGTCGGGGAACTACACGGTCCAGTCGAGAATGACCTTGCCGCAGCGGCCGCCGGCCGCGTCGTCGAAGGCGGCGTCGAAGTCGCGGTACGAGTAGCGCCCGGTGATCACCGGCGAGAGGTCCAGGCCGCCCTCCAGCAGCACGGACATGGCGTACCAGGTCTCGAACATCTCGCGGCCGTAGATGCCCTTGAGCGTGATCATGGACGTGACGATCCTGGCGAAGTCCACCGGGAACTCGTCGGCCGGGAGCCCCAGCATGGCGATCTTCCCGCCGTGGGTCATGTTGGCGATCATCTCGCGCAGCGCCTCGGGCCGCCCGGACATCTCCATGCCGACGTCGAAGCCCTCGCGCAGCCCGAGCTGCCGCTGGCCGTCCTCGATGGTGCTGGTCCGCACGTCGAGCGCCAGGCTCACGCCGACCCGCTCGGCCAGCTCCAGCCGATAGGGGCTGACGTCGGTGATCATGACCTTGCGGGCACCGGCGTGCCGGGCCACCGCCGCCGCCATGATGCCGATCGGGCCGGCGCCGGTGATCAGCACGTCCTCGCCGACGACCGGGAAGGACCGCGCGGTGTGCACGGCGTTGCCGAAGGGGTCGAAGATCGCGGCGACGTCCAGGTCGACCGGCACCCGGTGCACCCAGACGTTGGACGCGGGCAGCGTCACGTACTCGGCGAAGGCCCCGTCCCGGCCGATGCCCAGGCCGACCGTGCTGCGGCACAGGTGACGCCGGCCGGCCAGGCAGTTGCGGCACTTGCCGCAGACCAGGTGGCCCTCGCCGCTGACCAGGTCACCCACGGCGATGTCGGCCACGCCGGCGGCGATCTCGACGACCTCGCCGACGAACTCGTGGCCGACCACCAGCGGGGTGCGCACGGCCTGCTGCGCCCAGCTGTCGAAGCTGCGGATGTGCAGGTCGGTGCCGCAGATGCCGGTGCGCAGCACCTTGATCAGCACCTCGCCGGGGCCGACCTCGGGCTCGGGCACGTCCATCAGCCACAGACCGGGCTCTGCCTTCGCCTTCACAAGTGCCTTCACGGCGGGCCCTCCAGGGCATGACGACATCACGCGGCACCGCGAGTGCCATGCCGCAGACCCCACCTTTCCCGTCCCAGCAGCCCCAGGTCCATCGAGGGTTTCTTAAGGAGGACGCCAGCAGCGCTTCAAGATGTCAGCGGAGGAGATCACGCTCCACCCGGAAGATGATGTGTCCGATGAACTGCGCGGATAGGGTTCTTGAGTGAACGGCACCCTGCTGGCCCTCAACCCGATGAGCGGATCGTCGCTGCTGACCGAGTTCGGCGCGCTGGCGGTGCTCGTCGGCATCTTCGCCGAGTCCGGACTTCTGGTGGTCGGCTTCTTCCTGCCCGGCGACACGCTGATCTTCCCGGCCGGGGTGCTCTGCGCCACCGGCGGCGGACCTGGTCCGCACCTGGTGCTGTGGGAGGTACTGCTCTGCGCGGCGGTGGGTTCGGTGCTGGGGGCGCAGTTCGGCTTCTTCCTCGGCCAGCGCGGCGGGCAGGCGGCGCTGACCAGGGCGTCCAACGGACGGCTGAAGGGCTTCGTGGCCAGGGGCGACGAGTGGCTCAGCCGGTACGGAACGCGCAAGGCGATCGTGCTGGGCCGGTTCGTACCGATCGTGCGCACCGTGGTGAGCCCGATGGCCGGGGTGCTCGGCGTGCCCACCCGTACCTTCCTGCTGTGGCAGGTGGTGGGCGGCCTGGCCTGGTCGCAGAGCCTGGTCCTGCTCGGCTACTGGCTCGGCGCGGCGGTGCCGGGCATCGACAACTACATCCTGCCGGCGGTGGGCCTGGTGATCGTGGTCTCGCTGCTGCCGCTGCTGCTGCGGCGTCGCGGCTAGCCGTCGGGCCCGCCACAGCGGCAATGCGTCAGCAGAAGCAGGGGTCGGTGTCGGCCGCCCCGCTGTGTCTGGCGCCGTCGCGGCAGTCGGCGGTCATCTGGCGTGGGATACGGCACAGCGGAGCCTGGGCTCCGACAGGTGCGGGGCCGGGCGCGGCCGGCAGCGGCGGATAGTCGGGATCCGGGTCGAAGACGTCGGCATGACGAAGGATCAGATCCCTGGACGCAGCGGACAGATAGGTCATGGCGCGAGCGTAGAACACCGACCGCCGATACGGACCGGGTCCGCGCCATCCGCCCCCGAGTCTCCGCATCCCACGGCGCGCCGACACCCCGGCACTCCCCCGCGAATCCCATGGCGCGAACGGCCTCCGGCCTGCCCGGGCGGGCGAATAGCGGGCGAACGCCGACCCCTCGAAACAAATTTGACGTGAACATTACCGTCAAGTCATATCGGTCTGCGCCGGAGCCACAGACGATGACCGAGGCGACAACCGACTCAGCCCCACCCCACCACGGGAGGCAGCGTGCGCACCCGAAAGTTCTTCTCCGCAGCGGCAGTTCTGGGCCTGCTGGCCGGACTCGGCAGCACCGCGATACCGGCGGCGGAGGCCGCCACGTCCGTGCCGCGCCCCGACCACACCCTGGTCGTGATCATGGAGAACCACTCCTACAACGAGATCATCGGCGACACCACGGACGCGCCCTACATCAACTCACTCGCCCAGCAGGGGGCGAACTTCACCAGCTCGTTCGCGGTCAGCCACCCGAGCGAGCCCAACTACCTGGCCCTGTTCTCCGGCTCCACCCAGGGCCTCACCAGCGACAGCTGCCCGCACACCTACACCACCGGCAGCCTCGGCGCCGAGGCGCTGTCCGCGGGCTTCGGCTTCTCCGGCTACTCCGAGTCGATGCCCTCGCAGGGCTACACCGGCTGCACGAGTGGCGAGTACGCCCGCAAGCACAACCCGTGGGTGAACTACAGCACCATCCCCACCACCGACAACAAGACCTTCGCGCAGTTCCCGGCCGCGGCCAGCTACAGCACGCTGCCCACGCTCTCCTTCGTCGTCCCCAACCTGCTGGACGACATGCACGACGGCACCATCGCCCAGGGTGACACCTGGCTGAAGAACAACATCGACTCCTACGCCCAGTGGGCCAAGGCACACAACAGCCTGCTCGTGGTGACCTGGGACGAGGACGACAGCAGCCAGAGCAACCAGATCCCCACGCTGTTCGTCGGCGCGGGCGTCAAGCCCGGCGCCTACAGCGAGAACATCACCCACTACAGCGTGCTGCGCACCATCGAGGACGCCTACGGCCTGGGCCACCTCGGCTCCAGCGCCTCGGCGAACCCGATCACCGACATCTGGTCGGGCGGCAGCACCGGTAGCGTCACGCTGAGCACCCCGGCCAACCAGAGCAGCACCGTCGGCACCGCCGCCTCACTCCAGCTGCAGGCCACCGACACCGCGGGCGGCACCCTCAACTACACCGCCACCGGCCTGCCCGCCGGACTGTCGATCAACACCGGCACCGGCCTCATCAACGGCACCCCGACCACCGCCGGAACCTCCTCGGTGACGGTCACCGCCACCGACAGCACCGGCCCGTCCAGTAGCGCCACCTTCACCTGGACCGTGGCCGGTAGCGGCGGCGGCTGCACCGCGGCCCAGCTGCTGGGCAACCCCGGCTTCGAGACCGGCAAGGCCGCCCCGTGGACCGCCACGGCCGGTGTCATCAACAGCGACACCTCCAGCGAGCCCGCCCACTCCGGCAGCTGGGACGCCTGGCTCGACGGCTACGGCTCCCCGCACACCGACACCCTCGCCCAGAAGGTCACCATCCCGGCGACCTGCGTCAACGCGACCCTCACCTACTGGCTGCACGTCGACACCGGCAAGACCGGCAGCACCGCCGCCGACACGCTGACCCTCTCCGACGGCAGCAGCACCCTGGCGACGTACTCCAACCTCAACGCCAACTCCGGCTACACCCAGGAGACCGTGAACCTGTCCGGCGACATCGGCAAGACCGTGACGCTGACCTTCACCGGCACCGAGGACGGCAACCAGCAGACCAGCTTCGTGCTCGACGACACCGCGCTCAACGTGTCCTGACCGACCCGGAAGTCACGCGGCCGACCGGCCGATCCGCCGGTCGGCCGCCACCGTACCGGCTGATCGCGGATCGGCCGGCGGCGGCGCGCGGTCAGCCCAGTACGCCCTTCTCCCGCAGCGCCGCGACCTCTGCGGCGTCCACGCCCAGCCCGGCCAGGATCGCTTCGGTGTCCGCCCCCATCCGCGGGGCGGGCACCGGTTCCGGCAGCGGGGTGCCGTGGAAGCGCGGGGCCGGGGCGGGCTGGTGGCCACTGCCGCCGGGGCCCGGGAGGTAGGTGCCCCGGGCCACGTTGTGCGGGTGCCCCGGCGCCTCGTCCAGCGACAGGACCGGAGTGACGCAGGCACCCCGGCCCTCGAACAGCGCCGCCCACTCGTCCCGGCCGCGCCCGGCGAAGACCTCCGCCAGCCGGGCGCGCATCCGCGGCCAGGCCGCCCGGTCGTTCTGGGCGGCGAAGAGCGGATCCCCGGTCAGGTCGAGCACCTGCAGCAGCGCGGCGTAGAACTGCGACTCGATCGCGCCCACGGCGACATGGCCGCCGTCCGCGCAGCGGTAGGTTCCGTAGAAGGGGGCACCGCCGTCCAGCAGGTTGACCCCGCGTTCGTCCTGCCACATCCCCATCGCGCGCAGCCCGTAGGTCATCGCCAGGAGCAGCGCGGTGCCGTCCGTCATCGCCGCGTCCACCACCTGGCCGCGACCGGTGGTCCGGACCCCGAGCAGGGCGCTGACCACGCCGAGGGCCAGCAGCATCCCGCCGCCGCCGAAGTCGCCGACCAGGTTCAGCGGCGGGACCGGGTCGCCGTCGGCGCCGCCGATGGCGTGCAGGGCGCCGGCCACCGCGATGTAGTTGATGTCGTGCCCGGGATCCTGGGCCAGCGGGCCGTCCTGCCCCCAGCCGGTCATCCGGCCGTAGACCAGCCGCGGGTTCCGGGCCAGGCAGTCCTCCGGGCCCAGCCCCAGCCGCTCCGCGACGCCCGGACGGAAACCCTCGATCAGCGCGTCCGACCCGTCGGTCAGCCGCCGGACGAGTTCGGCGCCGTCGGCGTGCTTGAGGTCGACGGCGAGCGAGCGGTGGTTGCGGTGCAGTACCGGGAAGGGCGTGGCGCGCCCGCTGTCGGCGGGGCGCTCGATCCTGATCACCTCCGCGCCCAGGTCCCCGAGCACCATCCCGCAGAAGGGCGCGGGTCCGATCCCGCCGAGCTCGACGACCCGCACGCCGGCCAGCGGCCCGCGCCGGACCCCCGTCGCCGCTTCCCCGTCCAGTTCCGCCTCGGTCACCAGGACACTCCCTCACTCCGCTGCTCGGTGCTGCTGCTCGGTACTGCCGCGAATCGCCGCCAAGCTACGCATGCCGCCGTGAGGTGTCCAGGCACGGCCGTCCAGTGGCGGTCAGCCCTGGCGGTCGGACAGTCACACTGTTGCCACCATCCGGTTGATTCCTGGTCAGCCCCGCTGCCGGCCGGGCACGGTGACACGGATACAGGTACCCACCAGCCCAGGAGCCCCCGTGCGCCATCCCTTCCGCGCCCTGCTCGTCGCGACGCTCGCCGTCGCCCTGCTCGTCGGCGTCCCGACCCGCAGGGCGGAGGCGAGCGCGGTCCGCGGGTCGTACTCGGTCCAGTACGTCTCCCTGCAGGCCGCGGCCGGTGACAACTCGTCCAGCGGGGTCACCGAGTTGAGCGTCACCAAGGAGAGCAACGGCTACCGGCTGCGCGGCTACGTCCGCTCCGATGCCGGCTGCGTCAAGCTGATGGCGGTCACCATGCACTGGGGCGACTACGTCGGCGGCGACGAGGTGGTCCGCACCTGCGAGGCCGGCGTCGAGGCCCCGGTCGACGCCTGGACCCACCACCCGGACGTGGTCCTGGTCGCGATCGTCCCGAACGGCCCGGACTGGCAGAGCCACATCGCGGGCCTCACCGGCTGACCACGCTCCCGCCCGGCGTCCCCGTCCACGGCTCCGTACCGCCGCCCCCGTCCCGTCACCCACCGTCACGTCACCCGACCGAATCCCGCTCCGAGTACGCCATACGGGCGTGCGAAGATCGAGCGGTGCCACCGAGGCCGAAGCCGGCCGCGCAGTGACGAAGAACGAGTGACGAAACGAGTGAGCCTGATGGGTGATGTGATCCTGGTCCGCCACGGCGCCACCGAGTGGAGCGAGGCCGGGCGGCACACCAGCTACACCGACATGCCACTGGTCGCGCGAGGCGAGGAGCAGGCCCGCGCGCTCAGCGGGATGCTCGCCGAGCACCCGGTCGCGCTGACGCTGTGCAGCCCGATGAGCCGGGCCAGGGCCACCGCGAAGCTGGCCGGCCTGGACCCGCTGCTGATCGAGCCGGACATGCACGAGTGGGACTACGGCGGGTACGAGGGCATCACCACGGTCGACATCCACCGCACCCGTCCGGACTGGGACCTGTGGACCGACGGCGTCGTACCCGGGCCCGAGGGTCACCCGGGCGAGACCCCGGACGAGATCGGCGCGCGCGCCGACCGGGTGCTCACCCGGGTGGCCGAGGGACTGCGCGACGCCGACGGCGGCGACGTGGTGCTGGTCGCCCACGCCCACTTCCTGCGGGTGCTGACGGCCCGCTACCTCGGCCTGCCGGCCTCGGCCGGCTCGTTGTTCATGCTGGCCACCGGCACCATCAGCCGCCTCGGCACGGAACACGGCCGTCCGGCGATGGCCGCCTGGAACGAGCGCCCCCGCTAGCGGCTCCGCCGACCGGACCACCCGCCGCCCGCCCCGCACCCGCCTGCCGGGCGGGCGGCTTCGCGCGGTGCGGGCCGCGCCGCGCCCGCCGCCGCGCGGTCCGATCAGCTGCCGACCGTTATGCTCCGAATAAGTGTCACATCGGACATACGGCGCCCCTCTCGGCGCCTGCTTCGCCGGCGGCGCAGACGGAGGCAGCGACCCTTGGGCACGAGCGCGGTCACCCGCACCGACCAGGACGACCCGGCCTCGGCCGACGACCATTCCTTCTTCGGCCACCCCCGGGGACTGCTGACCCTCTTCGGCACCGAGATGCGGGAACGCTTCTCCTACCTCGGCATCGTCCAGTACGTGCTCGGCCGCAGGCATCTGGCCGGCCGTCAGAACGGCGCCGAGTCGGCGCTGCCGCGGTCGGCGCTGCGCCGGACGCTGCGGCTGGTCGCGGCCGGGGCGGCGGCCCTCGCCGCGCTCTTCGGCGTGCTCGCCCTCGCCGGGGTGCTGACCATGTCCAGGGCGGTCGACATCGTCACCGCCGGCTCGGTGCTGGCCCCGATCGGCTACTTCGGCTTCCTGTTCCGCAGTCCGCAGGTCTCCGCCGGGGAACGCGGCCGGCTCCACCCCTACCTGGTGCTCTTCGGCGCCTCGGTGGCCTTCAACCTGGTGCTGTTCCAGTCCTACTCCACCATGAACCTGCTGGCGCTGAACCACGCCGACACCGGCTTCTCCGGCTGGGAGTTCCCGTCCTCCTGGTACGGGTCGGTGCTGGGCGTGGCCGAGGTGGTGCTCGCGCCCGTGGTCGCCGCCACCTGGGTCGCCCTGGGCGACCGGCAGCCGCACGCGTCCAACAAGATCGCCTACGGGGTGATCCTCGGCGGGCTCTCGTTCCTGATCATGGTGCCCGCCACCATGAACCGCACCGGCGACTGGGTGATGTCCGGTTTCTGGCTGATCGTCTGCTACGCCGTGCTCGGCCTCGGCGACATCCTGCCGGAGACCACCGGCATGTCGGTGACCACCCGGATCGCCCCGGCCGCCTTCGCCAGCCAGAGCATGGCGCTCTGGTTCCTCCCGCTGGCGCTGGCCAACGGGCTGCAGGCGCAGGTGGTCAAGCTCTACGGCCGGATCTCCGACCCTGCCTACTTCGGCCTGAACGGCTCCTTCGTGCTCCTGGTCGGCCTCGCCGTGATCGCCGCCGGACCGTGGCTGCGCCGCACCATGGCCCCGGTGCACTGACCCGGCGGCCGCCCCCGCTTCCCCGCACTGATCCGCTCCCTGGAGAACCCGACCATGCGCTACCGCGAGGACTTCCCGTACCGCACCACCTGCGAGGACGTCAGCATCCCCGGCGCGGACGGGACCCTGCTGTACGCCCGGATCTGGCGCCCCGTCACCGACGCGCCGGTGCCCGCCCTGCTGGAGTACCTCCCGTACCGGCTGACCGACTGGACCGCCCCGCGCGACGCCCAGCGCCACCCCTGGTACGCGGGCCACGGCTACGCCTCGGTCCGGGTCGACGTGCGCGGCCACGGCAACTCCGACGGCCTGCCGGGGGACGAGTACGACGCCGCCGAACTCGCGGACGGCGTCGCGGTCGTCGAGTGGCTGGCCGCGCAGCCCTGGTGCAGCGGCCGGGTCGGCATGTTCGGCATCTCCTGGGGCGGCTTCAACAGCCTGCAGATCGCCGCGCTGGCACCCGAGCCGCTGAAGGCCGTCGTCACCGTCTGCTCGACCGACGACCGCTACGACAACGACGTCCATTTCATGGGCGGCTCGGTGCTCGCGGTGGACATGCACGCCTGGTCGGCGACCATGCTGGCGTTCGCGGCCCGGCCGCCGGACCCGGCGTTCGTCGGCGACCGCTGGCGCCGGATGTGGCTGGAGCGGCTCGGCCACATCGAGCCGCTGATCCACACCTGGCTCGCGCACCAGGCCAGGGACGACTACTGGCGGCACGGCAGCGTCTGCGAGGACTACCCGGCGGTGAAGGCGGCGGTGCTGGCCGTCGGCGGCTGGGCCGACCCGTACCGGGACACGGTGTTCCGGCTCGCCGAGCACCTGGGCGCGCCGATGCGCGGCATCGTCGGTCCCTGGTCGCACCAGTACCCGGACCGGGGCCTGCCGCCGGGCCCGGCCATCGGCTTCCTGCAGGAGACCCTGCGCTGGTGGGACCACTGGCTCAGGGAGGACACCCCCGGCACCGACACCGGCGTGATGGCCGAGCCCCGGCTGCGCACCTGGATCAACGAGTCGGTGCCCCCGGCCACCCGCTACGCGGTCCGTCCCGGACGCTGGGTCGGCGACCCCGGCTGGCCCTCGCCCAATGTCACCATGACGCCCTATCGACTCAACGGCCCGCTGCGGACCTCGCTGGAGGGCCCGGTCGACGTCGTCTCGCCGCAGCACACCGGCGTCGACGCGGGCCGCTTCTTCCCCTTCGGCAACGACGCCGACCTGCCGCCGGACCAGCGCGAGGAGGACGGCCGCTCGGTCTGCTTCGACAGCCCGCCGCTGCCGCAGCGGGTCGAGATCCTGGGCAATGCCCGGGTCCGGCTCCGGGTCGGCTCCCGCGCGCCGCGCGGCCAGATCGTCGCCCGGCTCTGCGACGTGGCCCCGGACGGCTCGTCCACCCTGGTCACCCGGGGCGTGCTGAACCTGCTCAGCCGGCACGGGCGCGCGCGCACCGTGGAGTGGTCGCCGCGCGAGAACGAGGACGTATCCTTCGACCTGGTCGCCATCGGCCACGCCTTCCCGCCGGGCCACCGGCTGCGGCTGGCGCTGTCCTCCGCCTACTGGCCGTGGATCTGGCCGCACCCCTCCGACGTCGGCTTCACCGTCGAACCGGACGGCAGTGCGCTGGTGCTGCCGGTCCGCGACCGGGACGGGGACCTCGGCCGGCCGCCGATCGACTTCGCCGAGCCCGAGCAGGCGCCGCCGCTGGGCGTGGTCTTCGCCGACCCGGAGACCCTCGGCCCCGAACGCGTGGTCACCCACGACGTGGCGGCCGGCGAGTGGCGGCAGCAGGTCGACCCCCGCTACGGCGGCACCCGCACCTACCCGGACGGCCTGGAGTTCAGCGAGGACGCCCGGGAGAGTTACGCGATCCGCAGCGACGACCCGCTCACCGCACGGACCAGGTCGGACTGGACGGTGGGCCTGCGCCGCCCGGAGCTCGGCTGGGACGTGCGGATCACCACCCGATCGGAGATCCGCGCGGACGCCACCCACTTCCTGACCGACAACCGGATCACGGCCGAGGAGGGCGGCACGGTGGTCTTCGAGCGCCGCTGGGAGCGCCGCATCCCCCGGACGAACGGCTGACCGCGTCTCCCGACGAACCTCCGCCCCGGCCCCCGGCGGCCCTGACGATCTACGCTGACCGACATGCCCTGGATCCCGGCCCTGAAGAGCACCGCCCGCTCCGGCTTCGCCCTGGAACGGGCGGTCACCGAGCCGCAGGCGGCGCTGCGCGGAGCGCTGGGCGTGGCCCTGGTGCTGTTCCCGTCCCTCGCCCTGGGCACCCCCGCGCTGGCGACCTCCGCCGCCCTGGGCGCGTTCATCGCCGGCACGGCCACCTTCCAGCGCAGCTTCCGGCCCCGTCCGGTGCTGGCCCTGGGCGCGGCGGCGGGGCTCTCCGCCAGCACCTTCGTGGGGTATCTCGCCTCGCCCTGGCCGGTGCTGTTCGTGCTGGTGGTGGCCCTGTGGGCGTTCGCCGCCGGGCTCGCCTGGGCGCTCGGCCCGACCGCCGGCATCGTCGCCTCGACCACCGTCTCGGTGATGCTGGTGGTGGTGTCGCTGACCGAGAACGTGGGCCAGGCCGCCCGGCACGCCGGGGTGATCGCGCTCGGCGGGATCGTGCAGGCGGTGCTGGTCGCGGTCTGGCCGGTACGCCGCTGGGGCGCCCAGCGCGACGCCCTGGCCGACGCCTACGCGTCCATGGCCGACTACGCGCGCCGGCTGCGGCAGGACCCCTTCGCCGCGTTCGACCCCGAGGCGCTGGTGACCGCGCGCAACGCCGCCGCGCTGACACCCCACCAGGCCCGGCGCCGCCCGGCCGAGCTCAGCGGGATGCGGCAGCCGATGGAGCGGATGCGGCCGGCCATGGCGGCGCTGGCCGACCCCCGGGTCGGCGCGGCCGAGGAGGGCCCGCAGCGGGACCGGGCCCGCGAGATCCTGGCGGCGGCCGCCGAGATCCTGGACGCGGTGGCGAGGTCGATCCGCACCGGACGACGGGTCACCGTGCCCGACCGGGTCTACCGTTCGATGGCCGTCCCGGCGCACGGGCCGGTGCTCAGCGGCCCGGCCCGGCAGTCCGCGCTGCGGCTGATGGGACTGCTGGCGGACACCGTGGACAGCCTGGAGACCGCCGACGACGACGGTGAGACGGCGGGCGGCGGGCGGGTGCCCGGGCACCTGCCCCGCCCCTCCGTCCCCGAGCTGCTGCCGATCGCCGCGCACGCGGTGCGGCACCAGTGGACCTGGTCCTCACCGGTGCTGCGGCACGCGGTGCGGCTCAGCGCGGTCTGCGCGCTGAGCTACACCGTCGGCTCGCAGCTGCCGCTGGGCCACGGCTACTGGGCGCCGCTGACCGCCGCGATGGTGATGCGTCCCGACTTCTCGCAGACCTACGCCCGGGGGGTGGCCAGGATCGCGGGCACGGTCCTGGGGGTGGCCCTGGCCAGCGCGCTGCTGTTCCTGACCGGAACGTCGGTGTGGCTCTGCGCCTCGCTCGCCGTGATCTGCATCGGCTGCAACTACCTGGTGATCCGCACCGGCTACGCGGCGGTGAGCCTCTTCGTCACCGGCTATGTGGTGTTCCTGCTGGCCATGGACGGCGCGAAGCTGGTCGACACGGCGGCCGAGCGGATCGCGATGACCCTGCTCGGCGGCGCGCTGGCGCTGATCGCCTACGCCGTCTTCCCGACCTGGCAGACCACCAGACTGCCGGACCGGCTGGCGGAGTACGTGCGGGCCGGCGGCCGCTACGCGGCCACGGCGGTGGACGCCTTCGGCCGCTCCTCCCCGGCCGGCCGGCTCGCGGTCCGCGAGGCGCTGCTGGACCTCCGTGCCGCCCGGGCCGAGCTGGTGACGGCGAGCCGGCAGGCCGCCCACGAGCCGGTCCGGCACCAGGGCCTGCGGCCCTCGCAGCTGCGCGGGGCCCGGGTGTCGATGGCGGCGCTGGGCCGCACCGCGATGCTGCTGGAGGCCCACCTGCCCGCGTCCGGCACGGAACCGGCACCGGGCGCGGCCGCCTTCGCGGCGCTGCTGCGGCAGGAGACCGGGCGCGCGGCCGAGGCCATCCGGCTGGACCGGCCGGTCGACTTCTCCGCCGTCCGGGCCGGCCACGACGCCTGGGCGGCGCAGGCCGCCGACGACCCCGCCGCCGCGCTGGTGCTGCTGGACGCGGGCTTCCTGGTCGAGGCCCTGGAGACGCTCCAGGAGGCGCTGGCCGGCTGACCGGGCGACGCACCGGCACCGCCGCGCGTCCGCTGTACCGGCGGGCGGGGGTCATGGTCGACTACGGGTGTCCTCCGTTACGACGGTCCGACCGTGCGGCCGACCGATCCCAGCAAGGAAGCGCCCTCATGAGCCATCCCACGCTCACCCTCAACAACGACGTCAGGATGCCCCAGCTCGGCTTCGGCGTCTGGCAGGTGCCGGACGGCCGGACCGCCGAGGTGGTCGGGACCGCCCTGCGGGTCGGCTACCGCAGCGTCGACACCGCCGCCGTGTACGGCAACGAACGCGGGGTCGGCGACGCCGTCGCCGCGTCCGGGGTGCCGCGCAACGAGCTGTTCGTCACCACCAAGCTCTGGAACGACCAGCAGGGCTACGACAACGCGCTGCGGGCCTTCGACGCCAGCCTGGAGCGGCTCGGCCTCGACTATGTCGACCTCTACCTGATCCACTGGCCGGTCGCGGCCCGGGACCGCTACGTCGACACCTGGCGGGCCCTGGCCAAGCTGCTCGCCGACGGGAGGACCCGGGCGATCGGGGTGTCCAACTTCCAGCCCGAGCACCTGCGCCGGCTGGTCGGGGAGACCGACGTGGTGCCCGCCGTGAACCAGATCGAGCTGCACCCCGGGCTGCAGCAGCCGGAGCTGCGGGCGCTCCACGCGGAGCTGGGCATCGTCACCGAGGCCTGGAGCCCGCTGGCCCGGGGCGGGCTGCTGGACCACCCGCTGATCACCCGGATCGCCCGGCGGCACGGTCGAACCCCGGCCCAGGTGATCCTGCGCTGGCACCTGCAGCTGGGCAACGTGGCGATCCCCAAGTCGGTCGACCCGGAGCGGATCCAGCAGAACGCCGACGTGGTCGACTTCGCCCTGGACGACACCGACCTCGCCGAGATCGCCGGGCTGGACCGGGGCGCCCGCGTCGGCCCCGACCCGGACACCTTCGGCTGATTCCCCAGGGGCTCCCCGGTCAGCTGCCGACCTTGCGGGCCGCGCGGGCCGCCTCGTCGGCGGCGCCGCCCAGGCCCACCAGGCCGCGCCGGTTCGCCGCCGTCTCCCGCAGCCGGGGCTCGATCCCGCGCAGCTGCCACGGCGCGAGCCGGCCCAGCACCAGCGGGACCTGGCCCCGGACCAGCTGGTAGCCGCGCAGCCAGGCCTGGGCGTAGACGTGGACGGAGCGCCGGGCGATACCGTCGGCGATCCGCTCCACGGCCGGGCCCAGCGGGTAGGTGCGGTTGGTCGGCCACGGCAGGTGGGCCCGCATGTCGCGCATCACCTCGTCCTCGTCCGCGCCGCGCACCATGTCGGTGTCGGTCCAGCTGAGGTACCCGACGCCGACCCGGACCCCCTGGTTGGCCACCTCCCCGCGCAGCGCGTGCGCGAAGGCCTCGACACCGGACTTGCTGGCGCAGTAGGCGGTCATCAGCGGCGCGGGCGCGATGGCGGCCAGCGAGGCGATCTGCAGCAGGTAGCCGCGGGAGGCGATCAGCGCGGGCAGGAAGGCGCGCGCGGTGCTGGTGCTGCCGAGCAGGTTGACCTCGATGACCCGGCTGAAGGCGTCCGGGTCGGAGTCGAGGAAGCCGCCGCCGATGGCGATCCCGGCGTTGGCCACGACCACGTCGATCCGCCCGTAGCGGGCGAGCACCCGCTCGGCCACCGAGCGCAGCGCGCCCAGGTCGGTGACGTCGGCCTCGTACCAGGTCGCGGACGTACCGCAGCCGGCCGCGGTGCGCTCCAGCTCCTCCGGCTCCAGGCCGACCAGCGCGACCTGGGCGCCGCGCGCGGCGAGGGTGCGGGCCAGTTCGGCGCCGACGCCCCGCGCCGCGCCGGTGACGACGGCGACCTGGCCGGCGAGTGACTGCTTGGGCATCGCGTTCCAATCGGTGCGGGGCGGCGGTGGCCGTTCCTGGTGGAGGTGCCTGGTGGAGGTGCCTGGTGGAGGTGCTTGGCGGGGGTGTGCCTGACGGACTCGTCGATCGCGCCAGTGATCAGTGGCGCAGTCAGGAGCGTAGGGCACCACGCCCGGCCGTGGAAGGGTGCGGCGCGCAACCTCACGCAGTCCGCGCGATCACGCCGTGCCGACCGTCAGGCCGCGTCGCCGGTCACGCGGTGCCGGGCAGGGCGGTGGCGGCGGAGGGCTGCGACACGCCCGGGGTGCGACCGAGTCCGATGAGTAGCCGTTCGAGTACCAGACCGGCCTCCTCGCGCGCCCGGACATGGTCCTCGGCCTTGGCGATGTAGAGGCTGGCCTCGGAGATCAGCGCCGCCAGCATCCGGGTCAGCGGCGCCACCGGCAGGTCCTCGACGTTGCCCTCGCTGATCGCCTCGGTCAGCGCCTCCGCCAGGAGGAGGTATCCGTGCTCCTCCACCAGGGCGTCCCAGGCGCTGTGCCCCAGCACCGCGGGCCCCTCGACCAGTACGATCCGCTGGAAGTGCGGATCGTTGCAGGCGTCCAGGAACGACTGGAAACCGGTGCGCAGCAGCTGCCAGGCGTCCCCCGACTGCTGCTCGGCCCGGGCCGTCTCCTGGGCGACCAGTCGCTCCGCCATCTCCTGAGCGCACTCGGCCATCACCGCCCGGAAGAGGTCCGCCTTGTCCTTGAAGTGGTGGTAGAGCGCACCGCGGGTGACATCGGCGGCCACCACGATGTCCTCGGTCCCGGTCGCGGCGTAGCCGCGCTCGGCGAACAGCTCACGCGCCGCACGCAGCAGCGCACGCCGGGTGTCCGCGACGTGCTCCGCGCGACGACTCCGCCTGATCCGGGGAACTGACATACCTTCATCCTGTTCCATACAGTCTGTATGTTAGTGGAGGGCCCCAAACCTGGGGTCCGGGGGAACGGAGACAGTGATCATGGGACTCCCACTTAATCTGACCGTCAAGATGGGCACGTACCTCCTCAAGCAGAAGGTGCTTCGGCGGGAGAAGTTCCCGCTGATCGTGGAGGTCGAACCCCTCTTCGCGTGCAACCTGGCCTGCGCGGGCTGTGGCAAGATCCAGCACCCCGCCAGCGTGCTGAAGCAGCGGATGCCGGTCGAGCAGGTCGTCAAGGCCGTCGAGGAGGCCGGTGCACCGATGGTGTCGCTGGCCGGCGGCGAGCCGTTGATGCACCCGCAGATCGACGAGATGACCCGGGCGCTGCTCGGCAAGGGCAAGTTCGTGGTGCTCTGCACCAACGCGGTGCTGCTGCCCAAGCACATCCACAAGTTCAAGCCGCACCGCAACTTCGCGTGGATGGTGCACATCGACGGGCTGCGCGAGCGGCACGACGAGTCGGTGAGCAAGGTCGGCGTGTTCGACCAGGCCGTCGAGGCGATCAAGCAGGCCAAGGCGCTGGGCTTCGCCGTCTACACCAACTCGACCTTCTTCAACAACGACAGCCCGCAGGACGTCATCGAGGTGCTGCAGTACCTCAACGACGAACTGAAGGTCGACCGGATGCAGATCTCGCCCGGCTACGCCTACGAGAAGGCCCCCGACCAGGACCGCTTCCTGGGCGTCGAGCAGACCCGGCAGATGTTCAAGAAGGCGTTCGCGGACGGCCGCCGCAAGGGCTGGCGGCTCAACCACTCCGCGCTCTACCTGGACTTCCTGGAGGGCAAGGTCGACTTCGAGTGCACTCCCTGGGCGATCCCCTCGTACTCGTTGAAGGGGTGGCAGAAGCCCTGCTACCTGATGGCGGACGGCTACGTGGACACCTACCAGGAGCTGCTGGACACCACCGACTGGGACGCCTACGGACGTGGCAAGGACCCGCGCTGCGACAACTGCATGGCGCACTGCGGGTACGAGCCGACGGCCGTGCTGGCGACCATGGGCTCGCTCAAGGAGAGCCTCCGCGCCATCACCGCGGGCTGAACCGCGTCGCGGCCGGCCGGCCCGACCGCCGGCGCCGAGGCCGCTGCCACCGTGGCAGCCCGGTACCGCCGTCACGACCACCAGCGTGACCGTGACGGCGGTACCGGGCCTGCACGCCCCTCCCCGGACCCGCACGCCCGGGCGGCGGCCCGGCCCGCGACCGGGCGGCGCACCCACTAGGGCGGCGCACCCGGCAGGGCGGCGCACCCGGACGGCGGCGTACCCGGTGAGCGCGACGGGTCCGCGCCGTCAGGCGTCCCGGCGCAGGTGGCGGCCGACGAAGGCGACGGCCTGCGGGTAGGCGTCCAGGCGGTTGGCGAGCTTGGCGAGCCCGTGCCCCTCGTCGGCGTAGACGTGCAGGTCGCACTCGACCGCGTTCCGGTGCAGCGCCGCGGCCAGCTGCTCGGCCTCGCTCAGCGGGACCCGGGGGTCGTTCGCCCCGTGGATCACGAACAGCGGCGCCCTGATCGCGTCGATCCGGCTCAGCGGCGACACGGACTCCAGGAACTCACGGTCCCGTTCGAGTGAACCGTACTCGCGCTCGCGCTGCGGGCGCCGGTAGGCCGAGGTGTTCTCCAGGAAGGTCACCAGCGAGGACATCCCGACGATGTCCACCCCCGCCGCCCAGCGCTCCGGCTGGAACGCCAGCCCGGCCAGCACCATGTAGCCGCCGTAGGACCCGCCCCACAGCGCCGCCCGGTCCGGGTCCAGGCCCTGACCCGGCAGCCAGTCGTGCAGCGCGGCCAGGTCGGCGACCGAGTCGAACCGCAGCCGGACGTCGTCGGCCGAGTACCAGCGCTTGCCGTACCCGTCGGAACCGCGCACGTTCGGCACCAGCACGGTGTGCCCGAGGGCGGCCAGCGCCTGCACGACGGGGTTGAAGAAGCACACCGCCTGCGACTCGGGCCCACCGTGGATGATCACCACGACCGAGCCCGCCAGGGCCGGATCAGCCGGCTGCGCGTTGCGGTAGACGAAGCAGGGGACCAGCTCACCGTCGGGCGTGGGCACCCGGTGCGGCACCGGACCGGCCAGCGGTACCCCGGCCAGCGGCGCGGCGCTGTCGGTGACCGCGGTGACCGTCCCGGTCGCCGCGTCGACCCGGAGGATGTCCCCGGGGACGCCGGGGCTGGTGAAGGAGAGCACCACCGAACCGGAGTCGGGGGACCAGACCGGGCTCGGCACGGCCGGCGCGCCTGTCCAGCCCGCGTCCGGCAGCACCACCGGGCGCAGCAGCCTGCCGTCGGCGGCGTCGTGCAGCGCGGCCAGCCGGACGCCGTCCACGTTGGTCAGCACCAGCAGCAGGTTCCCGTCGGGCGAGAGCCAGCCGGTGACGTCGTGCCCGTCCGCCGCCACCAGTTCGGTCCACTCGCCGGAGGCCGGGTCCAGCCGGGCGAGCGCGGTGAACTCCCGCCCCCGGTCGGTGGTCACCAGCAGCGAACCGGTTCCGTTCTGCCACTGCGGGCGGACGTGCTGGGCCTGCTCGTCCGGGCCGGTGAGCGGGCGCAGCGAGCCGTCGGCCGGGTCCACGGCGAGCAGTTGCTGCGACATCGGCGAGCGGGCCCAGCGCGTCAGCACGGTCGCGTGCCCCTTGCGGGCGACCGCGACCTCCTCGATCTCACCACCCTGGTCGTAGACCACGCTCTCGGTTCCGGTGCCCAGATCGTGCACGACGACGTCGAAGTCGACCCCGTTGCGGCGGTTGGTGGCATAGACCAACCGCCCCGGACCGACGTCCAGCAGCCGGTGGAAGTACCGCTCGTCGCGCACCAGCGGCCGCAGGCCGTCCAGCCCCACCGGCGCGGCGGGCGGTATGTCCAGCGGCAGCAGGGACAGCTGCTGCTTCTCGTCGCCGCCCTGGTCGTGCGCCACCACCACGGCGCGGACCCCCGGCAGGCTGCGGACCCCTGACAGATAGCGGCCGGTGCAGGCGCCGGGGAGCGCGGTGAGCGGGCTCGCGGTCCCGTCCGGTGCCAGCTCGACCAGCTGGATCGTGCCGGAGCCGTTGTACCCGGCCAGGATCCGGCCCTCGTCGTCGATGTCGAACGCCCGCCAGGCCGGCAACGCCAGCAACTCGCCAAGTGTGTTTCCCATGACGGGACCCTAGGGTGTCGGACGCACACCCGTACACGGGCCGGACGGCGGCCGGGCGGATCGGCCTCGCGGAAACTGGGCCTAGCCCACCCGCCCCTCGGCTCACTAGCATGAGCCAGCTTCACGGACTGCAGGACAGGCGAGGGGGTTCCGATGGCCGAGGCCGACGAAGGTGCGTTCTACGTGCTCAGCGCACTGCTGCTGACACCGGGCCAGTTCCCCAGCGTGCTCGGCGACGACTACCCCGCCGCCTGCGCGGCGCTGCGGCTGGAGCCCTGGGCCGACGGCTACGGGCTGCTGTTCGGACAGGACGCCGCGGGCGCGCGCTGGACCGTGGTGTCCGACGACGCCGCGCTGGTCGGCTGCGCCATCGCCGCCTGGGACTGCGGCATGCCCTACGACCTGACCCCGCCGGAGCGCACGGTGGTGGACTCGCTGCCGGGCTGGCCGCTGTTGCTGACGGTGAGCACCCCCGGGCTGCCCGAGCCGCACGACCCGCCCGAGGCCGACCTGGACGAGGACCATCCGCTGCTCAGCGCGCCCGATCCGGAGGCCTGGGGCCCGCCCCAGCGCCGGCTGGGCGCGGACGAGATCGCCAAGCAGTGGACCCAGTGGCGCGAGCAGGTGGCCGCCGAGGTGCGGTTCGCCACCGACGGCACCCCGCCCACCGAACCGGTCGCCCGGGTGCTGGCCGAGGCCCGCGCCTACACCCGCACTCCCCCGCCGGCGGGCCGGATCCGCTCGGCGCCGGCCGCCGACGGCGCCCGCCTGGTCCGCGCGGACGGCCCCGGCTGGAGCCTGGCCGCCCGGACCGACGACATCGCGCTGCTGCTGCTGGACGAGAAGCCGCGCGAGGTGCTGCCGATCGGTCGCGGCCCGGAACTGCCCGCGCTGCTGCACGCACTCGACCGGATGGCCCGCGCCTCCAGCTGACGAACCGGCGCACACTGGTGCCATGCGTGCCATGCGACCAGCGAGCGCCCTGCGATCACCAGGTGCCGTCCCATCAGCAGGTGCCGTCCGAGCGGCAGGGCAGACCGGCCCCAGCCGGCGCGCGGTGCTGCTCGGGGGCGCGGCGACCACCGTGGCCCTGGGCCTGGCCGGCTGCGCATCGAGCCCGCACCGGTCCGCGCCCACCCCGACCGGCGGCCCCGACGGAAGTGCTTCGCCCGGCCCCTCCCCGTCCGGCAGCCCTGCACCGGGCAGCCCGTCCACGGCCCCGGCCCCGGTGCTGCCGGTCACCACGCCCTGGCAGCCCAGCAGCAATGACGTCGATCCGCAGGTCAAGCAGCGCGCGGTGAGCCTGATCGAGGCGCTGGGGGCCTGGCCGGCCGGCGGTCGGGGCGCCGCCGCCGCGCGGGCCAGGGTGTCCGCCCTCGGCCTGGACCCGGGGCTGGTCGACCAGGCCGGGGCCACCCTGCTCGGCGGCGCGCCGCAGGCGGCACTCCAGGTGCTGGAGGCCCAGTACGGCGGCATCCTGGCCGACTCGGCCAGCGTGCTGGTGGTCTGCCGGCAGTGGACGCTGGGCCCGAACGGCCAGGTGGTACCGGGTGGCACCACCGTGGACGTGCGGCTCTCGCAGGCCCGGCCGCTGTGGACGGTGACCGCGCTGCACCCCGCCCAGCCGGGCCCGGCGAGCGCGGCGCTCCCCGCCGCCGCCCGGCAGGTGCTGGCCTCGTCGGTGATCACCCTGCCGCCGGCCGCGCGGGCCGACGTGCTCAGCGGCGCCATCCACGACAGCGCGCTGCAGGCGCTGCTGACGCTCTCGGGGCGCTACCGGCTGGAGCTGAGCGTGGTGCGCTCCGGTCATCCCATCGACGTCTTCGGCACCACCCGTCCAAGCGATCACCCGCTGGGCCGGGCCTTCGACGTCTGGCGGATCGACGGCCACGCGGTGGTGGACCCGGCGACCTCGCACTCCCTGGTGGACACCTTCATGCGGGCGGCGGCCGCGGTCGGCTCCTACAACGTGGGCGGGCCGCGGCAGCTGAGCGGAGCGGCGTTCTTCTCCGACAACACCCACCACGACCACGTCCACGTCGGCTTCGACTTCTGAGCGCGGGCCCGCGCCACCTCCGGGCCCGCGCCCCGAACCGACTGCCGCTACCGGAAGGCCGGCTGCCGGAAGGTCGGCTACCGGAGGGTCAGTGCGCCGCGGGGGCGGCCGCCGGGTCGAGGCCCGCGGTCGCCAGCGGCTTCTCCTTCAGCACCAGTGCGAACACCAGCGCGATACCGATGAACGGCGTGCCGGCCAGGAACAGGTCACCGATGGCATGCGCGAACGCGGCCGTGACGTGCTCCTTCACGGGTGCCGGCAGGTGCTGGATCGCCTGGACGTTGTTGGCGCTCAGCGAACCGCCGCCCGCGCCGCCCTTGGTCCCGGCGAACTCCAGCTTCATGTAGTGGGCCAGCCGGCTGGTCAGCACCGTGCCGAAGATCGCGGTACCGATGGACGCGCCGATCTGCCGGAAGAAGGTGGCCGAGGCCGTGGCCACGCCCATGTCCCGGAAGTCCACCGAGTTCTGGATGGCCGTCACCATGGTCTGCATGGTCAGGCCCAGGCCCGCGCCGAAGGCGAAGGCGAACAGCGCGACCTGCCAGTACGGGGTGGTGTTGCTCAGCGTGCTGAGCAGGAACAGCGAGCCGATGATCACCAGCGCGCCGACGATCGGGAAGACCTTGTACTTGCCGGTCTTCGCCATGATCCGGCCGGAGCTGATCGCGGTCGCCATGATCCCGGCGACCGCGGGCAGCATGCCCAGGCCGGACCGGGTCGCCGACATCCCCTGCACCGCCTGCAGGTAGACGGGGAGGTAGATGATGCCGCCGAACATGGCGAAACCGGCGAAGAAGCCGAAGCCGTTGCCCACCGAGAAGATCGGGTTGCGGAACAGCCGCATCGGCAGGATCGGCTCCTTGGCGCGCTGCTCGATCAGCACGAAGCCGACCGTCAGCAGCACCGAGACGGCCACCAGGCCCAGGCCCTGCCAGGAGGCCCAGCCGTAGCTGGTGCCCGCCCAGTTCAGGTAGAGCAGCAGGCTGGTGACGCCGCCGACGATGGCGGCCGAGCCGAGGTAGTCGATCGAGTGCTCGCGGCGGTTGACCGGCAGCTTCAGCGCGAAGGAGCAGACCACCAGCGCGCCGATGCCGATCGGCAGGTTGATGTAGAAGATCCAGCGCCAGCCGATGGAGTCGGTGAACCAGCCGCCGAGCAGCGGCCCGGCCACGCTGGCGAGTCCGAAGACCGCGCCCATCAGGCCCTGGTAACGGCCGCGCTCACGCGGGGGTATGACGTCGCCGATGATGGCGAAGGCCAGCGACATCAGACCACCGCCGCCGATGCCCTGGATCGCCCGGAAGCCGATCAGCTCGCCCATGTTCTGGCTCAGGCCGGCCAGCGCGGAGCCGATCAGGAACACCACGATCGCGGACTGGAAGATGATCCGGCGGCCGTAGAGGTCGGAGATCTTGCCCCAGAGCGGGGTGGCGGCGGTCGAGGTGAGCAGGTAGGCGGTGACCACCCAGGAGAGCTTGTCGATGCCGCCGAGCTGGCTGACGATGGTCGGCAGGGCCGTCCCGACGATGCTCTGGTCGAGGGCCGCCAGCAGCATGCCGGCCATCAGGCCGCCCATGACCACCATGATCTGCTTGTGGCTGAGGTAGTTCGGCCCCTCGGCGGGCGAGGAGGGGTCCGGCGGTTGCGCGGAGGGGTCTGTGGTCGTGTCGACCGGGGTTTCGGACATGGCGGCAGGCTCCAGCGTGGTTCCACGTGCGGTGCTCGGATCTGAGCAGGGGGGAACCGTACCGTGCGGCACTGACAGTCCTTAGGGCGGGGCTAGCCTTACGGCAAGTAAGCAGAATGCCGGGCCGGCCGGAATCTGGGCATACCGACAGGGATGCACCGGGGACACGCGTCGAGCGGGCAGGGATGAATCAGGGACATGACAGAGAAAGCCACCTGACACCCCGTTGAGTGGTGCTCGGCTGGACGAAGATAGCGAACCCCCGGCCACCCCACAAGAACCCTGCCGGAACCGCTTCCCCACCCCTTGGCGCCCGCCCCGAACCTGTGAGACCCAGGTCATGGACACGGCTTGCCAAAGCGGGGACCTTCGCCGCTACGGTGCCTCCATGCAAACGGACGACAGGCGCGCCGCGGATCTCGAAGAGCTCGGCCTCACCAACTACGAGGCGCGGGTCTACCTCGCGCTGATCCGCCGGGACGTGTTCACCGCCGCGGAGGTGGCACGCGAGGCGCAGGTGCCGCGCCAGCGGGTGTACGACGTGCTGGAAGGGCTGACCCGGCGCCAGCTCGCAGTACTCCACCCGGGCCGGGTCGCCGGGTACTCCGCGGTGGCCCCCGAGGTCGCCGTGGACCGGCTGATGGAGCAGCAGCGCCGCTCCCTGGGCCGGCTGGAACGGCTCTCCGACGAGCTGGCCCGCGAGCTGCTGCCGACCTGGGACAGCGGCCGGACCCACACCGACCCGCTGGACTACGTCGAGGTGCTGCGCGACGCGGCGGACATCCGGGAGCGGTTCGCCCGGATCCAGTCGGACGCCGAGCGGGAGCTGCTGAGCTTCTCCCGGCCGCCGTGGGTGAACCCGCCGGCCGAGAACGTGGCCGGCATCGAGGCCTCCTCCCGGCTGCACGCCGCCGGGCGCACGGTCCGCTCGCTCTACAGCCAGGACGTGCTGGACGACCCGGACGTGCTCTCCGTGGTGCGCCAGTTCGTCGACGCCGGCGAGGACATCCGGATCGCCGAGTCGCTGCCGCTGAAGCTGGTGATCGCGGACGGCTCCACGGTGCTCTGCGACATGCCGGACCCGGTGGCCCGGGCCGGCGCGACCACCTCGCTGGTGATCCGGCACCCCTCGCTGGCGGAGACGCTGCGGCTGGCCTTCAAGCAGGTCTGGGACGAGTCCCCCACCCTGGACGAGGCGCTCAGGCTGCGCGAGACCCAGGCCGCCCAGACCGCCGCCCAGTCCTGACCGCCCTCAGCCCTCCTGCTCGTCCCGCTCCAGGTCGTCCCGTTCTTGCTCGTCCTGTTCCTGCTCGTCCCGCAGCACCCGGCGCAGCACCTTGCCGAGCATGTTGCGGGGCAGCGGGTCCACCCGGAACTCGACGATCTTCGGCACCTTGTAGCCGGTCAGCCGCTCGGCGCAGTACGCGATCAGCGCGCCCTCGGTCAGCCGCGCGCCCGGCCGGACGATGACGCACGCCTTCACCGTCTCGCCCCGGTAGGGATCCGGCACGCCCACCACGGCCACGTCGGCCACCGCCGGGTGCGCCAGCAGCACCTCCTCGATCTCGCTGGGGAACACCGAGAAGCCGCTGGCGATGATCACGTCGCGCTTGCGGTCGATGACGGTGACGTACCCGTCCGGGCTCATCACCGCGATGTCGCCGGTGAACAGCCAGCCGTCGTGCAGCATCCGGGCGCTGTCCTCGCGCTCGTGCCAGTACCCGGCGAAGACCTGCGGTCCCCGGACGATCAGCTCTCCGGCCACCCCCGGCGGCTGCTCGCGGTCGGGGTCCTCCTCGTCGACCACCTTCACCTCCGTGCCCGGCAGCGGTATCCCCACCGTGCCGGGGCGGGCGTTGGCGTTGAGCGGGTTCGCCAGCACCACCGGCGAGGCCTCGGACAGGCCGTAGCCCTCGACCAGACGGGCGCCGGTGAGCTCCTGGAAGCGGTCGACGGTCTCCGGCTCCAGCCGCATCGCCCCGGAGATGCAGTAGCGCACCGACCGCAGCCCGCGCAGCCGGCCCGCCCCGGACTTCATCAGCGCCTGGTACATCGGCGGCACGCCGGGGAACAGCGTCGGGTGCCAGCGCCGCAGCGCGTCGGTGACCAGCTCCACGTCGAAGGTCGGCAGCAGCACCGTCCTGGCCCCGGCCAGCGAGGCCACGGTCAGGCACATGGTCATGCCGTAGACGTGGAACATCGGGAGCGTGCCGAGCAGCGTCTCACGCCCCTGCCGGAGCTGCGGGTACCAGGCCCGGACCTGGTGGGCGTTGGCGACCAGGTTGCGGTGGGTCAGCATGGCGCCCTTGGGGGTGCCGGTGGTGCCGCCGGTGTACTGCAGCACCGCCAGCGCGCTCCTGGGGCTGACCGGCCCGGCCCCCTGCGCGGCGGAGGCGGGCCCGCGCGCGACCCGGGCGAACGGCACCGCGTCCGCGCCCTCCGGCAGCCCCGGGCGCAGCCGCGCGCGCAGTTCCCCGGCCCGTCCCAGCGGCAGTCGCAGCAGCAGCCGGGAGCGCAGCGGCAGCGCGTCGGCCAGCGCGGTGGTCACCACCTGCCGCAGCTCGGTCCGCGCGCGGACCGCGTCGACGGTGCGGAACGCCCCGTCGTAGACGATCGCCAGGGTCGCCCCGGAGTCGCCGAGCTGGTGCGCGATCTCGGACTCGGTGTAGAGCGGGTTGGTCGGCACCACGATCGCGCCCAGCCGCAGCACGGCGTAGAAGGCGATCACGTACTGCGGGCAGTTGGGCAGCACCAGCGCGACCCGGTCGCCCCGCTTGACGCCGAGCCCGGCCAGCCCGCCGGCGAAGCGGTCGACGGCGCGGCGCAGCGCGCGGTAGCTGGTGCGGCGCCCGAAGAACACCAGCGCGGTGCGGTGGCCGTGGCGCTCCGCGGCCTGGTCCAGCAGCGCGGTGACCGGGACCACGGGGATGCTGACCTTGTGCGGCACCCCGGCCGCGTAGAACCGGTACCAGGGCCTGGCGGCCCGGTCGGCGCGGGTCCCGTCCGCCCGGGTCCTCCCGGCTCGGGCCCGGTCGGCTTCGTCCCTGCCAGTGGCCACAGCGGCACTCCCCGTTCGAACCAGCTGCTGACATGGCTTCTCACAGCTGGGCAAGATCGTGGCAGCGCGTTCCGGGTCTGTCCATAGGTCGGCACCGGATCGGAAGCACCGGGAATCAGGGGCGCCGGGCCCGGAACGACCGCGTGCCCGACCCGGCCCTCGATGGAGGGACGGGCCGGGCGCGCGATGGATCCGGCTGGTGGTGGATCAGTACCAGTTGTGGGCCTGCCAGAAGGCCCAGGCCTGGTTGGGGCTGCCGTAGGTGGAGTTCATGTAGTCCAGCGCCCAGCGGATCTGGGTGGCCGGGTTGGTCTGCCAGTCGGCGCCGGCCGAGGCCATCTTGTCGCCGGGCAGGGCCTGGGCCAGGCCGTAGGCGCCGGAGGAGGCGTTGGTGGCGGTGACGTCCCAGCCGCTCTCGTGGGAGATGATCTGGTCGAACGAGTCCAGCTGGTCCGCCGGGACGATCTGGGCGGCGATCTCCTGCGGGCTGCCGCTGATCGCGGTACGGACCTGGGAGCGCGAGGCGGCGGCGGCCTGAGCGGCGGCGGCGCGGTCGGCGGCGGCCTTGTTCGCAGCCGCCTGAGCGGCGGCGGCCTGGGCGGCGGCAGCCTGGTCCGCGGCGGCCTTGGCGGCAGCGGCCTTCTCCGCTGCGGCCTTGTCGGCGGCGGCCTTCGCGGCAGCGGCCTTGTCCGCGGCAGCCTTGGCAGCGGCGGCCTTGTCGGCAACGGCCTTCGCGGCGGAGGCCGAGGCGGACGCGGAGGCGGCGGCCTGCTGGGTCTGCAGGTCCTGGACCTTGGCGACCACGGCGGTCTGTGCCGCGACGCTCTTGGCGGGACCCGCGGTGACGTCGGTGACGACCCCGGCCACCGCGAGGCCGGTCAGCGAGGCGGCGGCGATGATGGCGGCGGTACGCTTTCGCACCGGCAGGGCATGCTTACGCGACATGGGAGAGGACCTCAATCGGCTGGCTCGGCGGCTGACCGACTGGATCCGCAGGGCGGGACAGGTGCCCTACGAAGCCGGTGCAGCGCCGTGGGCACCCCGGTTTAGGTTGGTGCCGGACTGACGACAGCCCCGCTGCGAGCAGCAGGGCTGTCCTGACGACTGCGCCATTGTTAGCGGCTCGTCGTCCGGGGTCCAAAGTCCTTATTACTATCCGACTCCGTAGTGGAACGGCGTTCGCGACGGCCCGTCAGGGCGGCCGGGTTCCCCCGTGCGGGCATCCGAAACCCGAGGTTCCGCTTTTTCTGGAACCCCGTGCGCACCGCCGTAAGCAGGGGTTAAACCCCGCGAAAGGCCCAGCTGCGGGCATTGGCCCGACCCGCGGGGGAAGCCGCCCCGGAAGACCCCGGGCGGATCAGGAACGGATCAACTATCGAGCTTCGTTGACATCGCGAGCACTGTGGCGGGGGTCACTTCCGATTGGTCCGATAGCGCCGCAGGAACCAGCCCAGCACCACTCCGACCGCGAGGATCACCACAAGCACCGCCCAGAGCGGCAGGACGACCACCGAGATCCCCCACAGGTGGATCTTCACCGACGCGGTGTTCATGAGGATGAACCAGGTCGCCAGGGCCACGAGCACCGCGCCGGCGACCGTGCGCACGTTGAGCGGAATACCGGCCACCTTGCGCGGAGCGCCGGCCTCTGCCTGCTTGACCATGCCTCCATTCTCGGCACTCGGGGGCCGCACCGCCCGTTACGGCTGCCGAACGGGGTGCCGGACCAGCCGGAGGCATGATTAAGTTAATCGACTTAACTTGAACGAGACCGGCACCACCAGGCAACAGAGCACGACCGGACAACCAGAGAGGCGACACCGGCACGATGGCCGAGTACCCAGCGGAACCCCTGCCCGACCAGCGCTGGAACCGCCGCCGGCTGCGCAGCAACAACGAGTGGCTGCTGCTGGAGCGGCTGCGCACCACCGGCGCCGCCTCACGGGCCCAGCTCGCCCGGGACTCCGGCCTGTCCAAGCCCACCGTCTCCACCGCGCTGGCCACCCTGGAGCAGGCCGGTCTGGTCCGCGAGGCCGGGACGGTCGCCCCCGACCGGGGCCGTACCGCCGTGCTCTACGAGGCCGACCCCAGCGCCGGGCACGTCCTCGGTGTCGACATCGGCCGCGCCCGGCTGCGACTGGCCGTCGCCGACCTGGCCGGGACCGTGGTCTCCCGGGTCGACGTGGCCAACCGCGGCCGCAGCGCCACCGCCGTCGCGGAGGCGGTGCTGGCCGCCGCCCGGCAGGTCACCGCGGAGGCCGGGCTGCGGCAGCAGGACATCGTGCAGGCGGTGGTCGGCACCCCGGGGGTGTTCGACGAGGAGACCGGCCGGGTCCGCTACGCGGTGAACCTGCCCGGCTGGGGCCGGGCCGGCCTCTTCGCCGGGATGCGGGAGGGCCTGGGCACCGCGCTCAGCGTCCACAACGACGCCAACCTGGCCGCCCTGGGCGAGTACGCCTTCGGGGCCGGGGCGGGCAGCAGGCTCTTCGTCTATGTACTGATCGGCACCGGCCTGGGCATGGGCGTGGTCGCCGACGGCGAACTGTTCCGGGGCGCACACGGCGCGGCCGGCGAGATCGGCTTCCTGCCACTGGTCGGCAGTCCGGTGCCGGCCGGCACCGGACCGGCCGGCGCGGACACCCCGTCGCGGCGGGGCCTGCTGGAGGACGCGGTCTCGGCGGACGCCGTGGTCCGCACCGCCCGGGACTTCGGCCTGACCGGGCCGCTGACCGCGAAGCACGTCTTCGAACAGGCGCGGCTGGGCGAGCCGGCGGCGGTGGCCGCCGTCCGGCAGGAGGCGCAGCGCCTGGCCCATGTGGTGGCGGCGGTGTCGGCGGTGCTGGACCCGGACCGGGTGGTGCTCGGCGGCGGCGTCGGGCACAGCGCAGACCTGCTGCTCAGCACGGTCGAGGAGACGCTCCACGGGCTGACCCCGCTGCGGCCCGCGGTCGTCCCCAGCGCGCTGGGCGAGGACGCCGTGCTGCTCGGGGCCATCGCGACGGCGCTGCGCTCCGCGCGCCCGCTGGTCTTCGACCGCCGCACCGACGACCCCGAATGACCCCACAGGGCCCGTGACGGCACCGGCCCCGTAACAGCAGCGGCCCCGGCCCGACATCAGGTCGGACCGGGGCCGGTTTACAGGACACGCACCAGAAGGGGGCTCAGCTCTCGGCGAGGCGGGCTATGACGGAGAGCAGCTCCACCGCCCGGTCGCGTTCGGCGGCGGCGACCGGTTCGAGCAGCTGGGCCTGAACCCGGGCGACGCCGGGGCCGACCTCGTCGAGCAGCCGGGCGCCGTTCGGCGCCAGCGCGAGCAGGTTGCGGCGGCCGTCCGCCGGGTCCCGGCGGCGCAGCACCAGACCGCGCCGCACCAGGCGGCTCACCAGCTCGGCCATGGTCGCCTTGTCCAGCGACGCTCTCTCCCCCACCGTCCGCTGGTCGATGCCGGGCTCGACCGCGAGCGCGGCCAGCACCGCGTGCTGCGGCGCGGTCAGCTCGCTCGACACCAGCTCGGACCAGAGCCGGGTGTGCACCTGCTGGGCGACCCGGATCAGGTAGCCGACCACCCGGGGGGCGTCCAGGATCGGGCGCGACTCGACCAGGAACTCCAGGCCGACCTCCTCCACCCGGGCCATGGCCCCGAGCGCGGTCATCAGTTCGCAGCGCTGCGCCTCGGCCAGCGGCTCCAGCAGCAGTTGCTGCACCCGGGCCACGCCGGGCGACACGCTCTCCATCACCTGGGTGCCCAACGGCGAGAGGGTGAGCAGCTTGCGGCGACCGTCCGCCGGGTCCCGGCGGCGCAGCACCAGACCGCGCCGCACCAGGCGGCCGACCATCTCGGCCATCGTCGCCTTGTCCAGCGACGCCCGCTCGCCCACCGTGCGCTGGTCGGCGCCCGGCTCCAGCGCCAGCGCGATCAGCGCGGCGTACTGCGGAGCAGTCAGCTCGGCGCCGACGTGCTCGGCCCACAGGCGCGTGTGCACCTGCTGGGCTATGCGGATCAGCTGCCCCGGTGACTGGGAGAGGCGGAGCGGCGCACCCGTCATATTGATCTCCCCCAGCACCATGGAACCGTCCTCGTTCTACGCCTTCGTACGGCCCTGGTGAGAGGGGTGCGCACGGCCGGGCTGCGGCAGACCCGCACCGAGATCGATCGCGCGAGGACGGTCGAAACGGGGGGTTTGCACCGAGCAGCCGTCGGCTGCTGGCGCACACTATACAAACCAACCGATCCCACACGACACGCCCATTGGACCTGCGTCCTAATCGTGATCCAGGACGGTCGCATCCGGTCCTTTGTGTTCAGTCGGGTGAAACCGTCAGACCACGGAGCAACAGGTCCGCGAAGGTCTCGCCGATGGACGCCGGGGTGAGCTCACCGTCCGCGTGGTACCAGCTGCCGAGGTGGTGCACCCCGCCGAAGAACTGGTGGGTGGCCAGGTCCGCGGAGACGTCGGCGCGCAGGACGCCCTCGGCCTGCCCCTGTTCGATCAGCGCCCGGAACCGCTCGTGGTAGCGCCGGCGCTCGGCCCGCACCTCGGCCAGCCGCTCCGGCGGGAGCATGTGCATGGAGCGCCAGGACACCATCGCGTCGTCCAGGTTCTCCAGGGTGCTCACCACCACGTCGGCCGCGGCGGCGCCGAGGCGTTCGCGTACCGGCAGGTCGGCGGCGGCGATGGCGTCCAGCCGTTGGCTCTGGACAGCCAGCAGCCTGGTGTAGACCTGCTGCAGCAGGTCGTCCTTGGACGTGTAGTAGTGGTACATCGCGCCCTTGGTGACCCCGGCGCGCTCGACGATCTCCTGCACCGAGGTCAACGCGAAGCCCCGTTCGGCGAAGAGCCGGCTCGCCGCGCTGAGCAGCCGCTCCTGCACCGGCGCGGCTCCGGCCTCGTCCTTCGCGCCGGCGTCGCCCGCATCCCTGGCGTCGCCCGCGCCGTCGGCGTTGGCGGTGTCCTGGTCCAGCCGGGCCACCGGCTCGCGGCCCAGCGGTCCCGGCATGACGATGCTGCGGCCGCCCCTGGCTCCGACGGCCCTGCGTGCTGCGGCCACGTGCGACCCCTTCATCGTGCTTTCCGTGCCTACGGTTGTGTCTCAGGCCACTCTAGCCGACATACCTACTAGTCGGTATGGTGGCCCGGACGGCCCCGCTGCCACCACTGTGCCCCATCCCCGGCCTGGAGGCCCGTATGCCCGCACAACCGCACCCACCAGGCCTCGATCTGGACCGGCTCCGGGACCATCTGGACCGCGTCCGCCCCGGCCTGGCCGAGGGGACGCTGACCGCCGCACTGATCTCCGGCGGCAAGTCGAACCTCACCTACACCCTGCGCGACGACCGCCGGCGCTGGGTGCTGCGCCGCCCGCCGCTGGGCCACGTCCTGGCCACCGCGCACGACATGGCCCGCGAGTACCGGGTGATCGAAGCCCTGTCCGGCACCGCCGTGCCGGTCCCCGGGGTGCACCTGCTGTGCACCGACCCCGAGGTGCTGGGCGCGCCGTTCTACCTGATGGACGAGGTCGCCGGCACCGTCTACCGCACCGCCGAGGACTCCGCCGGGCTCGGCCCGGAGCGGGCCACCGCGCTGTCGCTCCGGCTGATCGACGTACTCGCCGACCTGCACGCGATCGACCCGGAAGCGGTCGGCCTGGGCGACTTCGGCCGCGCCGACGGCTATCTGCAGCGCCAGGTCAGCCGCTGGTTCCGGCAGTTCGAGGCGTCCCGGAGCCGGGACATCCCCGGCATGGACGAGCTGCAGCGCAGGCTCGGCGCGCACGTCCCCGCGAGCCAGCGGGCCACCGTCGTACACGGCGACTACCGTCTGGACAACACCGTCGTCGCGGCGGACGACACCATCGCCGCCGTCCTGGACTGGGAGATGGCGACCCTGGGCGACCCCCTGGCCGACGTCGGCCTGATGAAGGTGTACTGGGACATCTCCGGCGACATGCCCGGCAACCCGGTCGCCCAGGCGGTCAACCCGGCAGCCGGCTTCCCCGGCATGGACGTGCTCGCCCAGCGCTACGCCGACCGCACCGGCCTCGACCTGGGCCCGCTGCCCTGGTACACGGCGTTCGCCGGCTACAAGCTCGCGGTCATCGCCGAGGGCATCCACTACCGCTACACCCAGGGCAAGACCGTCGGCGAGGGCTTCTCCCACCTGGGTGCCCTGGTGCCGCCGCTGGTCGCCACCTCCCTGGAGACCCTGCTCACGCTGGAGGCGCACTGATGGACTTCCTGTACGACGACCGGACCAGGGAACTGCAGCAGCAGTTGCTGGCCTTCATGGACGAGATGGTCTACCCCGCCGAACAGCACGCCGCCGAACAAGACGCCGCCGAGCAGCACGCCCCCGGGGCCGGCGAGTGGTCCCGTCCGCCGGTCATGGCCGAGCTCAAGGCCGAGGCCCGCAGGCGCGGGCTGTGGAATCTCTTCCTGCCGAACACCGACCACGGCGCGGGTCTGACGAACCTTCAGTACGCCCCGCTGGCCGAGATCACCGGACGCAGCCCGCACCTCGCCCCGGAGGCGCTCAACTGCGCCGCCCCGGACACCGGCAACATGGAGGTGCTCGCCGAGTTCGGCTCCCCGGAGCAGCAGAAGCGCTGGCTGACGCCGCTGCTGGAGGGCGAGATCCGCTCCGCGTTCTGCATGACCGAGCCCGAGGTCGCCTCCTCCGACGCCTCCAACATCGCCACCCGGATCGTCCGCGACGGTGACAGCTACGTCATCAACGGCCGCAAGTGGTGGTCCTCCGGCGCGATGGACCCGGCCTGCGAGATCTTCGTCGTGATGGGCCAGACCGATCCGGACGCCCCCAAGCACCGCCGCCAGAGCATGATCCTGGTCCCCCGGGACACCCCCGGCGTCGAGGTCCGCCGGGGCATGCACGTCTTCGGCTACACCGACGGCGCGCACGGCGGCCACGCCGAGATCGTCTTCCAGGACGTCCGCGTGCCGGCCGAGAACCTGATCGCCGGGGAGGGCGAGGGCTTCGCCATCGCCCAGGCCCGGCTCGGCCCCGGCCGGATCCACCACTGCATGCGGCTGATCGGGATGGCCGAGCGTGCGCTGGAGCTGATGTGCCGCCGCGCCGTCTCCCGCACCGCGTTCGGCAAGCCGCTGGCCGAGCAGGGCGTGGTCCAGGAGTGGATCGCGGAGTCCCGGGTGCGGATCGAGCAGCTCCGGCTGCTGGTGCTGAAGACCGCCTGGCTGATGGACACCGTCGGCAACAAGGGCGCCCACACCGAGATCCAGGCCATCAAGATCGCGACCCCGGCCACCGTGGAGTGGATCATCGACAAGTCGATCCAGGCCCACGGTGCGGGCGGGGTCTCCCAGGACTTCGTGCTGGCGCAGCTCTGGGCCGGCGCCCGGACGCTGCGGCTCGCCGACGGTCCGGACGAGGTGCACAAGCGGTCGCTGGCCCACCGCGAACTCCGGCCGTACCTGGCCGCGGCGACCGACTGACCGGCCCACCTCCCCTTACTTCCCCTCCTCCATCCCCTCACCTCTGAGAAGAGAGACAGCAACCATGACTGACACCACCCCCCGCGTAGCCGTCGTCACCGGTGCGGCGCGCGGCATCGGCGCCGCCACCGCGATCCGCCTTGCCGCAGACGGCTTCGCCGTGGCCGTGGTCGACCTGGAGGAGTCCGCGGGCAAGGACACCGTCGAGAAGATCACGGCCGCCGGCGGCCGTGCCCTCGCCGTGGGTGCCGACGTCAGCGACGCGGCGCAGGTCGCCGCCGCGATCGAGCGGATCGCGGCGGAGCTCGGCGCACCGACCGTGCTGGTCAACAACGCCGGCGTGCTGCGCGACAACCTGCTGTTCAAGATGTCCGAGCTGGACTGGGACACGGTCATGAACGTGCACCTCAAGGGCGCGTTCCTGATGACCAAGGCGGTCCAGAAGCACATGGTCGACGCCGGCTACGGCCGCGTCGTCAACCTGTCCTCCTCCTCCGCGCTGGGCAACCGGGGCCAGGCCAACTACTCCGCCGCCAAGGCCGGGCTGCAGGGCTTCACCAAGACCCTCGCCAAGGAGCTGGGCAAGTTCGGCGTCACCGCCAACGCGGTGGCCCCCGGCTTCATCGCCACCGACATGACGGCGGCCACGGCGGAGCGCGTCGGCATGGGCTTCGAGGACTTCAAGGCCGCCGCGGCCACGATGATCCCGGTCGCCCGCGTCGGCGTCCCGGACGACATCGCCCACACCGTGTCCTTCCTCGTCAGCGAGGGCGCCGGCTTCGTCTCCGGCCAGGTCATCTACGTCGCCGGCGGCCCCCTCGACTAACCAGCGCGTCCGCATGCGGCCAACCACGCAGCGCCCAAGGGGCGCGAGGAACTGCGCTGCCAACCACGCACCTCCGTAGAGCGCTGCTCACGCACGAGGTTGCAGTTCCCGCGCCCCTGGCAGTAACCCCCCACTCTTCGTCCGAGAGGGCACCAAGGACATGAGCACACCCCCACCCTGGACCGCCGAGTCACTCCTCGCCGCCGTCCACGATCTCCTCGCCGAACACGACCCCGCGACCACCTCCGTCAAGGACTTCCTCGGCGCCCGCTACGACGCCGGCCTCGCCTGGATCCACTTCCCGGAGGGCTTCGGCGGCCTCGCCGCCCCCCGTTCGCTGCAGCAGGTCGTCAACGACGCCTTCGCCGCCGCCGGGGCGCCCACCCTGGACCCGGGGCGGCACGGCATCGGCCTCGGCATGGCCGCCCCCACCCTGCTGGCCTTCGGCGACGACGCCGTCAAGAACCGCTTCCTGCGCCCGCTGTGGACCGGCGAGGAGGTCTGGTGCCAGCTGTTCAGCGAGCCCGGCGCCGGCTCCGACCTGGCCGCCCTCGGCACCCGCGCGGTCCGTGACGGCGACGGCTGGACCGTGGACGGGCAGAAGGTGTGGACCTCGCTGGCACACGAGGCGCAGTGGGCCATCCTGGTCACCCGCACCGACCCGGACGTGCCCAAGCACCGCGGCATGACCTACTTCGTCTGCGACATGACCGCCCCCGGGGTCGAGGTCCGGCCGCTGCGGCAGGCCACCGGCGAGGCCGAGTTCAACGAGGTCTTCCTGACCGGCGTGCGGATCCCCGACGCGCACCGGCTCGGCGAGGTCGGCGACGGCTGGCGGGTCGCCCAGACCACGCTGATGAACGAGCGCGTCGCCATCGGCAGCCACCCGGTCCCGCGCGAGGGCGGGCTGATCGGCCTGGTCGCCCGGCGCTGGCGCGAGCAGCCGGAGGCGCGCACGCCTGGGCTGCACGACGCGCTGCTGCGGCTGTGGGTGGACGCCGAGGCGGCCAGGCTCACCGGCGAGCGGCTGCGGCAGCAACTGGCGGCCGGACAGCCGGGACCGGAGGGCTCGGCCGCGAAGCTCGCCTTCGCCCGGCTCAACCAGCAGATCTCCGGGCTGGAACTGGAGC
Source organism: Streptacidiphilus sp. EB129 (assembly GCF_041262645.1). NCBI lineage: Bacteria > Bacillati > Actinomycetota > Actinomycetes > Kitasatosporales > Streptomycetaceae > Streptacidiphilus > Streptacidiphilus sp. EB129. The sequence continues at coordinate 7,513 of NZ_JBGCCS010000018.1, read as the reverse complement.
TGCTCGGCGGCGAGGGTCTGACCTACGACGACTGGACCTTCCGCCGCCCCGCCCACCCGTCCATGGAGGGCGGCACGCCCGGTTACCGCTATCTGCGGGCCAAGGGCAACTCCATCGAGGGCGGCACCTCGGAGATCCTCCGCACGATCATCGCGGAGCGCATCCTCGGTCTGCCGCCGGAGATCCGCGTCGACAAGGACGTCGCCTGGAAGGACCTCGCCAAATGAGCGCCACCCCGGACCCGCAGCTCGGCCCCACTCCGCAGCACACCCCTGACCTGCAGTACAGCGAGGTGGAGCAGGAGCTGCGGGTCAGCGTCCGCGCGCTGCTCGCAGCCCGCGCGCCGCAGAGCGCGACGCTGGCCAGGACCGAGACCGAGCAGCCGGTGGACACCGGCCTGTGGCAGGCGCTCGGCGCCGAACTGGGCGTCACCGGCCTGGCCGTCCCGGAGAAGTCGGGCGGCGCGGGGGCGAGCTGGCGCGAGACCGCCGTGGTGCTGGAGGAGCTGGGGCGCGCGGTCGCCCCCGTCCCCTATCTCGGCAGCGCGGTACTGGCGACGGCGGCACTGCTGGCCGTGGACGAGGCCGAGCTGCTGCCCGGGCTCGCCGCCGGCCGGCAGGTCGCGGCCCTGGCCGTCCCCTTCGCCACCGCCCTCCTCCCGTCCGGCCCCCACCCCACCGACCCGGGCGACGCCGCCTTCCCCGCCTCGGTACGGGCGGACGCGGGCGGCCTGCTGCACGGCACGGTGCGGCTGGTCGCCGACGCGCGCACCGCGGACGCCTTCGTGGTCCCGGCCCGCGGCGCGGACGGCACGCCCGCCCTGTACGCGGTCGAGGGTCAGGCCGCGGCCGGCGTCGTGGTGGGCCCGGTGGTCAGCCTGGACATGACCCGGGCGCTGGCGGACCTGTCCTTCGACGGCGCCGCGGGCCGGCTGCTGGCCGAGGGCGACGACGCGGTCCGCGCCGTGCGGACCGCGCTGACCACCGGCGCGGCGCTGCTCGCCAGCGAACAGCTCGGGGTCGCCGAGTGGGCGCTGGAGACCACCACCGCCTATGTGAAGGAGCGGCACCAGTTCGGCCGTCCGGTCGGCTCCTTCCAGGCGGTCAAGCACCGGCTCGCGGACCTGTGGGTCTCGGTGGCACAGCTGCGGGCGGTCGCCCGCAACGCGGCGGACGCGCTGGCCACCGGGTCCGCCGACGCGCCGGTGGCCGCCGCACTGGCCCAGGCCTTCGCCTCGCCGGTGGCGGTCGCCGCCACCGAGGAGGCGGTGCAGCTGCACGGCGGCATCGGCTTCACCTGGGAGCACCCGGCGCACCTCTATCTCAAGCGGGCCAAGAGCGCCTCCATCGCGCTCGGCACCGCGGACCGGCACCGGGCGATCCTGGCCGCCCTGGTCGACCTGCCCTCCCCTCTCCCCCTTTCCGCTCTCCCTCTTTCCCCGCACTCCGAGGAGCACCATGGCTGACGCCCAGCACCACAAGGTCGCGCTGATCACCGGCGGCAGCCGGGGCATCGGCTTCGCGGTGGCCGAGGCCCTGGTCGCCCGCGGCGACCGGGTGGTCGTCACCGGCCGCGACGCCGACAGCCTGAAGCAGGCGGTCGACCAGCTCGGCGGCCCCGAGTACGCGCTCGGCGTGGCCGGAAAGAGCCACGACGCGGCGCACCGCGCCGAGGCGGTGGGGCAGGCCATGGAGCGGTTCGGCCGGATCGACGCCCTGGTCAACAATGTCGGCACCAACCCGGTCTACGGCTCGCTGGTCGAGCTGGACCTCGACGCGGCCCGCAAGATCCTGGACATCAACCTGGTCTCCACGCTGGGCTGGGTGCAGCTGGTGCATCAGGCGTCGCTGCGCGAGCACGGCGGGGCGATCGTGAACATGTCCTCGGTCAGCGCGCTCGGCCCGGCACCGGGCATCGGCATGTACGGGGCCAGCAAGGCGGCGCTGATCCAGCTGACCCAGCAGCTCGCCCATGAACTGGCGCCCACCGTACGGGTGAACGCGGTCGCCCCGGCCGTGGTGCGCACCAAGTTCGCCGAAGCCCTGTTCGCCGGGCACGAGGAGCAGGTGGCGAACAGCTATCCGCTCAAGCGGCTCGGCCTGCCGGCCGACGTCGGCGGCGCGGTGGCCTTCCTGCTCTCCGACCAGGCCTCCTGGATCACCGGGCAGACCCTGGTGCTCGACGGCGGCCTCACCCTGGGCGGCGGACTCGCCTGATCGCCTGCCTCGTGCCCGGACGAGCGTCCGGGCACGAGGCATGAACGGGTGGCTCCCGGGGAATGTAATTCCTTTTCCCAGGAACCCGATAAACCTATGAGAACTGTTTTCCAACCACGGCGGGACACTCGTCTCATACAGTTCTTACCGAAGGGCGAGGATCGGCCAGACACTCGACGAGTGGCCCTGATGCCCACAAAGCCGCCGGTCAAACCCCCACAGGCGACCTCGACAAGGCCCTTCGAATGCGCTCGGACCTTTATCCGGGGCCGACAATGCATCAGGTCACATCGTTATCACGAACAACGTGTTCGAGTCCGGGGCCAGAGCAAAACACTGTAACGTCGAAGGGGTGCGTAGCCAGAGGAAAGAGGTCGCCCTACTCGACCGCCCACAGACGACACCGCCACTGCGGCCCGCAGAGCGGGACGTCCGCCTGCCTCAGCTCAGTCGCGCCCACAAGTGGGCCTTCGGCACGACCGCTGCCTTCTATCTCGCGATCGTGCTCGCCGTGCTCACCTCCTCGGCCCTGGTCTCCCTCGACTGGGCCGTGATGATCTTCAAGCCCTACGAGCACTGGCCCGGACTCCAGCCCTTCCTCGACGTGTACGTCGTCGCCGGGCAGCGCGGTCCCTCCGCGATCGTGGTGGCCCTGTGGCTGGGCTGGCGCAGCTGGCGCGCCAGGAGTCTGCGGCCGCTGCTGGTCGTGGGCGTGGCGCTGGTACTGCTGAACATGTCGGTGGGCGCCGTGAAGATCGGCACCGGGCGACTCGGTCCGCACTACGCGCATGTGGCCGGGTCCAGCGAGCTCTTCCAGGGCGGCGGTATATTCCCGTCGGGCCACACCGCCAACGCCGTGGTGACCTGGGGCATCGTGGCCTACCTCGCGGTGCGCTGGCGCCGTCTGGGCGCGGTGCTGGCCGGCTTCATGGGCTTCTCGATCGGGATGACCACGATCTACCTGGGCACCCACTGGACGTCTGACGTGCTCTCAGGATGGGCCGCCGGCGCGCTGGTACTGCTGGCGCTGCCCCTGTTCGAGCCGGTGATCGTGAGCGCCGACGAGCGGATCCAGGCCGCCTGGCGCGACCGCCGGCCCGGCCTCGGCAGCCTGGCCCCGCCGCTGGACCTGGCCAGGCAGTTCCGGCACGACCCGACCCGGGAGCGGGAGACCGGGTCCCCCTCGGCCACGGCGTCCGCCGCGCGCACCGCGTCGACGGCCGCCGGAGCCGCCTCGGCGCCGTCCGTCCCGAAGCCCGCCGCGAAGCCCGCTGCGAGGTCCTCCGCGAAGGCTCCCGCGAGGTCCTCCGCGAAGCCGGGGGCGGCCCTGCCGGCACCCCGACCGGAGCGCACACCGCTCGAACGCCGCCGGGCTCAGTCGGCCCGGCGGTCTCGCGCGGAATCCGCAGGCTGACCCCTTTCTGTTATCTGGATCACGTCTGCCGGACGACTCCGGACCGGTTACCTGTGGCGTGCGCCACAGCCACTCGTCCCGAATGCTGGAATCTCCCCGGCAGGCGGGTCCGAGCTGCGGTTTTTCCCTACTCAGCGGTTTCTTACCTCGTCGCGCTGACCGCAGACGATACTTCTACGACACTTTTCGATCAGAATACGGCGCGATAGCAGTCGAACTGCATTGTCCTCTCACGCCACTCTGATCACTTACGCCCAAACGGCATGTGCCGCGACCGCCGGCTTCTACTGTCCTCACTGCGGGGACCACGAACGGTCCCGCCGTCGGACCCGTTCAGGAGGATGCCCGAACATGTCGAACATGGAGACCGCGCTCAAGGAAGCCATGGGGATCGAGGGAGCCGTGGGCGTCGCGCTCGTCGACTACAGCAGCGGCCTGGCCCTGGGAACCCTGGGGACCACCAAGGAGCTGGACCTCAACGTCGCCGCCGCGGGCAACACCGACGTGGTCCGCGCCAAGATGCGCACCATGGAGATGCTCAACCTCCACAACGAGACCATCGAGGACATCCTGATCAGCCTCACCACCCAGTACCACCTGATCCGGCCGCTGACCCGGCACGGCAGCAAGGGGATCTTCCTCTACCTGGCCCTGGACCGGCAGCGCGCCAACCTGGCGCTGGCCCGGCACCGCTGCCGCCAGATCGAGGAGCACCTGGAGATCTGACGGCGGCGGGCCGGGCCGTGCGGCGTCGGACCGGCCCGGCTAGCGGTTGGCGACGGCCTGCTTGATCAGCGTCTTGCCGAAGTCGCGCATCAGCCCCGTGCCGCTGTGCGCCTCGTCCATCACATCGGCGAAGGCGTCCACGAAGCGGTCCACCTCGCGCTCGGTGATGGTCAGCGGCGGGATCAGCTTGATGACCTCCAGGTGGTCCCCGGAGACCTGGGTGAGGATGCGGTGCCGCTGCATCAGCGGCACGACCACCATCTGCGCGAACAGCCCCTTGCGGGCCGCCTGCAGGGCCGCCCAGCCGGTCCGCAGCTTCAGCGACTGCGGGCGGCCGAACTCGATGCCGATCATCAGGCCGCGGCCGCGGACGTCGGCGAGCATCTCGTACTTGGGCTTGAGCGCGGTCAGCCGTTCCCGGAACAGGTCGCCGATCCGGCGGGCGTTCGCCACCACCTGCTCGTCCTCCATGACGTGCAGGGTGGCGAGCCCCGCGGCCATGGCCTGGGCGTTGGAGCCGAAGCTGGCCGAGTGGACCAGGACCCGGTCCATCGAGGAGTAGACCTTCTCGAAGATCCACTTCTTGCCCAGCGTCGCGCCCACCGGGACGTAGCCGCCGGACAGCGCCTTGGCCGCGCAGACCAGGTCCGGCTCCACCCCCGCCTCGTGCTGGTAGGCGAAGAAGTCGCCGGTGCGGCCGATGCCGGTCTGCACCTCGTCCGCGATCAGCAGCGCCTTGTGCCGGTGCAGCAGCTCCTGGGCGGCGCGGAGGTAGCCGGGCGGGGTGGCGTGCACGCCCTTGCCCTGGATCGGCTCCACGATCAGCGCCGCGACATCACCCTGCTTCAGCTCCCGCTCCAGCGCCGCCAGGTCGCCGAGCGGCACGGCGGTGTCCGGCAGCAGCGGCGCGAAGCCCTTGCGGAAGCCGTCCTCGCCGTTGACCGAGAGCGAACCCGTGGTCAGCCCGTGGAAGGCGTGGTCGCAGTAGAGCACCCGGCGCCGACCGGTGGCGTAGCGGGCGAACTTCAGCGCCGTCTCGACCGCCTCGGTGCCGCTGTTGCCGAAGAACACCCGGTCCAGGTGCGGGGTGTACGACAGCAGCCGCTCGGCCAGCAGGCCCGGGAGCGGCTGGCAGTCGAAGCGGGTCAGGTCGGCCAGCTCCAGGTCCATCACCTGCTGCACGGCCTGCCGGACCACCGGGTGGTGCCGACCCAGCGCGAAGATCCCGAAGCCGGCCAGCATGTCCAGGTAGTCGTTGCCCTCGGCGTCGTAGAAGTACGCGCCCCGGGCCCGCTCGTAGACCTTGTCGAAGCCGATGGTGTGCAGCATCCGCGGCAGCTGGTGGTTCAGGTACTCGGTGTGCAGCGCGTAGCGTTCGGCGCCGCGCTCGGCCAGCAGCGCGGCGACGTCGAAACCGCCCGCCGTGGGCCCGGATACCGCTGTCTCGGCTGCCGCCCTGTCGGATACTGCCCTGTCAGATGCCACTGCGGGATTCCCCTCCTGCGACGCCGCTCCGCACGGCTGCCGCTGCCTGCTCTCGTTCTTCTCGCAACCCTGCCTCGCCCAGCCCGAGCAGCTTGGCGAAGCCCGCGGTCTGCGCGGCGATGCCGGGGCCGGTCAGCCCGATCTCGTCCAGGATCTCACCGCGCGCGGCGTGCGCCAGGAATTCCTGCGGGATGCCCAGTTCACGCGTCGGGACGTCGATGTCGGCGTCCCTCAGTGCCTGCGCCACCGCCGTGCCGACGCCGCCGACCCGGCCGTTGTCCTCGACGGTCACCACCAGGCGGTGCCGGGCGGCCAGCTCGGTGAGCGCCGGGTCGACCGGCTTCACCCAGCGCGGGTCGACCACGGTCGCGGTCAGCCCGTCGGCGGTCAGCAGCGCTGCCGCGTCCAGGCAGGCCGGCACCATCGTGCCGACCGCGACCAGCAGCACCTCCGGGGCGCTCCCGGCCGGTGCGGTGCGCAGCAGCACGTCCACCCCGCCGAGCCGCTCGACCGCCGGGATCGGCGGGCCGACCTCGGCCTTGGGGAAGCGCAGCACGGTCGGCGCGTCGTCGACGGCCAGCGCCTCGCGCAGCTGGGCGCGGAGCTGGTCGGCGTCGCGCGGCGCGGCGATCCGCAGACCCGGGACGACTTGCAGGATCGACATGTCCCACATGCCGTTGTGGCTGGCGCCGTCGGTGCCGGTGACCCCGGCCCGGTCCAGCACGAAGGTGACCCCGCAGCGGTGCAGGGCGACGTCCATCAGCACCTGGTCGAAAGCGCGGTTCAGGAAGGTCGCGTAGACCGCCACCACCGGGTGCAGCCCGCCGGTGGCCAGACCGGCCGCGCTGACCGCCGCGTGCTGCTCGGCGATGCCGACGTCGAAGATCCGCTCCGGGAACTCCTTGGCGAACCGGCCCAGGCCCACCGGCTGCAGCATCGCCGCGGTGATCGCCACCACGTCCGCCCGCTCACGGCCGATCTCGACCAGCTCGGCACCGAACACCGAGGTCCAGGACACCCCGCCGGAGGGACGCAGCGGCTCACAGGTGATCGGGTCGATCGCGCCCACCTGGTGGAAGTGGTCGGCCTCGTCCAGTTCGGCGGGACGGTAGCCGCGGCCCTTCTCGGTGAGGCAGTGCACGATCACCGGACCGCCGAAGCCCTTGGCCCGCTTCAGCGCTGACTCCAGCGCCTGCGGGTCGTGGCCGTCGATCGGTCCGACGTACTTCAGGCCGAGGTCCTCGAACATCCCCTGCGGGGCGACGGCGTCCTTGAACCCCTTCTTGGCCCCGTGCAGCGCCTCGTACAGCGGGGCGCCGACACCGGGGGTGCGCTGCAGGGTCTCCTTGCCCCAGGACAGGAAGCGCTCGTAGCCCTGGGTGGTGCGCAGCGTCGCCAGGTGGTTGGCCAGGCCGCCGATGGTCGGGGCGTAGGAGCGCTCGTTGTCGTTCACCACGATCACCAGCGGGCGGTCCTGGGCCTCGGCGATGTTGTTCAGCGCCTCCCAGGCCATGCCGCCGGTCAGCGCGCCGTCGCCGATCACCGCGACCACACAGCGGTCGGCGTAGCCCAGCAGCTGGTTGGCCTTGGCCAGGCCGTCGGCGTAGCCCAGCACGGTGGAGGCGTGCGAGTTCTCGATCACGTCGTGCTCGGACTCGGCCCGGGACGGGTA